>DATKXG010000215.1:0-13045 GCA_035529175.1 Ilumatobacteraceae bacterium | reverse complement strand
GTCGCTCTTCGGGGTTGACCTCATAACGATGTGTCTGCCGGCCGGTGTTCTGATCCGGGGTGTGGCTCGAAAGAGGCGCGAGCTCAACGAACCCAAATCAGGAGTGCCCACCTCGGTTCCCCGTCACCGAGAGGAAGGCATGAACTGATGACCATTACCATTGGCATCGATCCGCACAAGGCGTCACACACCGCCGTCGCGATCGACCACACCGAGTGTGTACTCGACGAACTTCGTGTCCGAGCCTGCGCGGCTCAGACCGATCGGTTGCGGTCGTGGGCGGCACCGTTCCCGGATCGGGTGTGGGCGATCGAGTCCGCACGCGGGCTCGGCTATCTGCTAGCTCAGCAGCTCGTCGCTGCGGGAGAGACCGTCGTGGACGTCCCAGCGGTGTTGTCGACACGCACCCGATTGTTGGGGTCGGGCAAGGCACAGAAGAACGATCCGAACGATGCCCGCTCGGTCGCGATTGCTGCGTTGCGCACCGACGGGCTCGCCCGTGTCGGTGTCGATGAGCACGCCCAGGTGTTGAAGCTACTTGCGAAACGACATCGCGATCTGGGTCGGCTACGCGGCAAAGCCGCTTGTCGAATTCACGCGTTGTTGATGGAACTCGAGCCGGGTGGGATCGCCAAGAGAATGAACGTGACCAGGGCAAACGACCTCCTCGACCAGGTCGTGGTCGACACCGAGATGGCAGCACACCGCGTCGGCGTCGCCCGCGAGTTCGTCGCGGACCTCGCCCACTACGAAGCGCAGATGAAGACCTCGAGAACTCGGCTGCGTCACGCCGTTGCAGCAACGTCGACGTCACTGACCGACATACGCGGCGTCGGCGTGGTGACCGCCGCGATGATCATCGGCCACGTCGGCGACGTCTCCCGATTCAAGTCAGCTGCGCACTTCGCGAGCTACAACGGCACCGCCCCGATCGAAGCATCATCGGGTGAACGTCGACGGCATCGGCTCAACCCGCGCGGGAACCGGCAACTGAACTATGCGATCCACGTCGTCGCGATCACCCAGCTGCGCTACCCGTGCGAGGGACGCGAGTACTACGACCGCAAACGCGCCGAGGGCAAGAGCGCCAAAGAAGCAATCCGGTCGCTGAAGCGCCAGATCTCCAACGTCGTCTACCGGGCACTCATCGCCGACGCACGTCGATCGTCCAGCCAGTGATCGGCGGGCCCGGGAGGACAATCAGGCACGACACGAAATCCAGCGTGACCGGCTCAACATCCTGAATGGCCGGCTCTTCGGATCAGTCACTCCCGGACCCAACAACCAACCCTACGACGCCACCTCCGGCAACGCCAGAGGCTCGAACCCTCGCGCCTCATCCACCCTCAGAAACCAGGGCTTGACACAAAGAGGCTTCGCTATCGGGTGCCCTTCGGTGTGGCATCATCGGGGTCCCGATTCGCAGGGAGGCGACGATGGCAGACCAAGAAGATGGGCCGATCACCATGATCGGTTGGCTGTGGCTCGAGCCGGACGGTGGCGCTGAACTGTTCGCCGAGTACATCGCAACGGCTCGACCGATCCTCGAGAAGCATCTCGGGCAAGAGTTCGTCAGCCAGTACTGGGAGCGGACCGCAACGTTAGGAGGCGACCTGGACCCAGACATCGTTGCGATCAACGACTTCCCGAGCGAGGCCGCATTCATGGCGGCGATGCAGGATCCGGACTACCCGACGCACCTGCTCGAGGAGGCCACGACGCGTGTCGAGGTTGTGCAGATCCGCAAGGGATAGACACCTTCAGATCTACTCGGCACCAAGCCGCCCGGCCTGATTCTGCGGGTTCTCGAGACCGGGTTGGCGGCGGAGATGACCGAGCATCTCGGCCATCAACCTCGTGGCGCGTCGGCGACGGGGAATCGTCGCAACGGCCGGTCTCGGAAGACGGTGACGACCGGTCGCCTGATACATCTCGACCATGTTCGAACTGCTCGTTCGCCTGGCTCGGTGCTCGCGCCCGCTCGGCCTCGGCGAGCGGTTGGACTCGTCGGCCCGGGCATCGAGAGCAGTGGACTCACTGACCGACCCGGGACCGCCGCCGATCGGTCCGATGATCGAGTCGGCGGAATGTGTCAGCGCGACGTGATGAGGTCGGCGACGGTGCGCTGGATCGAGGTGTGCAGCGCCAACTGCGTCTCGGTGCGCGTGATGCCGGGCAGTTGCAGGATGCGCTGGAGCACGTCGTGGAGGTGCTCGTTCGATCGGGCGACGACGCGCAGGTGGAGGTCGCCCGGACCGGTGACGGCGTGCACCTCCAACACCTCGGAGATCGCATCGAGCCCGGCGACGATGTTGGCGTCGCTGCCCTGTGCGATCTCCAGCGTCGTGAACGCGAGCACCCCGAAGCCTGCGACGTTCGCATCGAGGTCGGGCCCGAAGCCGACGATCAGACCGTCACGCTGGAGGCGGTCGAGCCTGGCCTGCACCGTGCCCCGAGCGACGTCGAGGCGGCGGGCCATCTCCACCACCGGCAGATTGGGCACCGACCGCAACAACCCGATCAGGCGCGCGTCCAGTTCGTCCCATGCTGCCCGGCTCGTCTGACTGATCATCGTGCACACTCCGACAGGTCTGTTGGCATCGAGACTAGACAATCTGTGCAGGCGGAGGGCCAACTGTTGATCGCTTTGTCGTGCTCCGTGACGATGCAGAGATGACGACGCTCGACGTGACCGCTCCCGCCACCCGCCTGAAGGGATGGGACTCGCTCGAGTTCTACGTCGGCAACGCCCGCGCGATGGCCGGGTTCCTCACCGCCGCGTTCGGCTTCGAGATCACCGCCTACGCGGGCCCCGAGACCGGACGTGACGACATCGCCTCGTATCTCCTCGAGCAGGGCGACATCCGCTTCGTCGTCACGGCAGGCCTCACCCCCGACTCGCCGATCTGGACGCACGTGCGCGAACACGGCGACGGCGCCCAGGACCTGGCGTTCGTCGTCGACGACGCAACCGCCACCTACGACGCCGCAATCGCCCGGGGTGCCCGATCGGTGCGCGAGCCCTACGAACTCACCGACGAGCACGGCACGCTGCGACTCGCGGCGATCGGTACGTACGGCGAGACCAAACACACCTTCGTCGACCGCAGCGACTACCGCGGTCACTACTGCCCGGGGTACGTCACCACCGGCCTGCCGCCCGCACCCGCCGGCCTGCCGCCCGTGGCGCTCGACCGCGTCGACCACGTCGTGGGCAACGTCGAGGTCGGCAAGCTCGACGAGTGGGTCGCGTTCTACGAGGACGTGATGGGTTTCCGTCAGCTCCGCCACTTCGACGAGCACCAGATCGCCACCGAGTACAGCGCGCTGAGATCGACCGTGATGACCAACGACGCCGGGGTCACCATGCCACTCAACGAGCCGGCGGACGGGCTCAAGCGCAGCCAGATCCAGGAGTACCTCGACACCTATCGCGGCCCGGGCGTGCAGCACATCGCGCTCGGCACCAACGACATCGTCCAGGCGATCAGCGGCCTGCGCGCCCGCGGCGTCCGCTTCCTCGAGGCGAACGCCGAGTACTTCCACGACGTGCGCAACCGGCTCGGCTTCCTCGACGTGCCGTGGGACGCGATCGAACAGCTCGGCATCCTCGTCGATCACGAGAGCGACGGCCATCTCCTGCAGCTGTTCACCGAGCCGATCACCGACCGTCCGACCGTGTTCATCGAGATCATCCAGCGCGGCGGCGCCACCGGCTTCGGCGAGGGCAACTTCAAGGCACTGTTCGAGTCGATCGAGCACGAGCAGGAGCGCCGGGGCAACCTGTGAGCGGCCGCCCTCGCCCGGCCGTCCTCGCCCTGCCCGGCTACCGGCCCGGGCGCTCGGCCGCCGCAGCCGCGGCCGAGCACGGCATCGCCGACGTCATCAAGCTCGCCTCCAACGAGCTGCCGCACGGTCCGCTGCCGTCGGTCGCTGCCGCCCTGCGTGCCGGCATCGACGACGTGCAGCTCTATCCCGATCATGGGGCGGTCGGGCTGCGCGAGGCGATCGCTGCGTCGCTCGGAATCGGCGCCGACCACGTGACGGTGGGCGCCGGCTCGGTCGGCCTCCTCCAGCAGCTGGCGCTGTCGTACGTCGAGCGCGGCGAGGGCGTCGCGTTCTGCTGGCCGTCGTTCGAGGCGTACCCGCAGTTCGCCGCGCTGGTCGACGGCGAACAGATCCGACCGTCGCTGCGACGCCAGACGTTCGACCTGGAGTTGCTCGCCGACGTCGTCGACGCCGACACCCGCCTCGTGCTGATCGCCAACCCGAACAACCCGACCGGCACCGTGGTGGGTGCCGACGAACTCGCGGTGTTCGCCGCGGGCGTCCCCGAGTCGTGCCTGGTCGTGATCGACGAGGCCTACGCCGAGTTCGTCACCGACGCGCGGATCGGCGACTCGATGCAGCTCGTCGAGCGCTTCCCGAACGTCGTGCTGCTGCGAACCTTCTCCAAAGCCCACGCGCTGGCGTCATTGCGCGTCGGCTACGCGATCGCCCGACCCGAGGTGATCGACGTGCTCGATCGCACGCTCGTGCCGTTCGTCGTCAACGGCCTCGCCCAGACCGCGGCGATCGCGAGCCTGGACGCCACCGACGAGATGCGCGAGCGGGTCGCCGGCGTCGTCGCCGAACGTTCCCGGGTTGCCGCCGCCCTCCGCGAGCGCGGCTGGATGGTGCCCGAACCGCAGGGCAATTTCGTCTGGCTTCCCGCCGGCCCGGCCTCGGCCGACATCGGCGTCGCGCTGGAACGGCTCGGCGTGGTCACCCGTGTGTTCGCCGGCGTCGGCATCCGCGTCACGGTCGCCGACCGCACCGGCAACGACCGGTTCCTCGACGCCTTCGACAAGGTCACCGTCGACGTCGAACCCGATGCCTGGGAGCTGCCGACCGGCGACCTCGCCGTGCGGGTCGCGGGCGAACTGCGACGGCTCGACGACGTGCTCGCCCGGCTCGTCGCCCACGGCGATCAGCCCGGCCGGGCGGGTCTCACCGCAGCGGACGACGCGACCGGAGAACGGTGGGACGAGGGTCAGGTCTGGGCGCATCTGGCGGAGTTCGGTTCGTACTGGCGTCGCGAGCTCCGACTGATCGTCGATGCGGGCCTCGACGGCCCGGTGCCGTTCGGTCGAACCAAGCGCGACCCGCACCGGATCGCGATGATCGAGGCCCACCGCAGCACACCGGTCGCCGAACTCGCGGTCACCGTGCGGTGCGACATCGCCGCCTTCCGGGCCGACCTCGCCGAGCTGACACCGGCAGACTGGTCGCGACGGGGACTCCATGAGACGCTGGGCGAGATGGATCTCTGGCGTTTCCTCGACCACTTCGTCACCGGGCACTACCTCGAACACGCCGAGCAACTCGAGGGGCTCCGCCATGGGTGACAGGGCCGACACCTGGGTCGACATCCCGGACGGGTCGCCGTTCCCCCTGCACAACCTGCCGTTCGGAATCGCCCGACGCGACGACGGCACCATCGGCGCATTCGTCGCGATCGGCGACCACGCGCTCGACCTCGCCGACGCCGTCGGCACCGGCCTCCTCGCCGACTCACCTGCCGAGTACGGGTTGCTCGACGCCGGCGGCACGCTCAACGGGTTCGCCGCAGCGGGTCGGTCGGCCCACGCGGCGTTGCGCGAGCGACTGACCGAACTGTTCACCGAGGGTCGCCACCAGGCGCAGCTGACGCCGTGTCTCGTGCCACTCGACGAGCTGACGATGCAGCTGCCGGTCGCGATCGGCGACTACGTCGACTTCTACTCCTCGCTCCACCACGCCACGAACCTCGGCCGGCTGTTCCGTCCCGACGGCGAGGCGCTGTTGCCCAACTGGCGTCACATCCCCATCGGCTACCACGGCCGTTCCGGCACGATCGTCGCCGACGGTACGGACATCGTGCGCCCCCACGGGTTGCGCCTCATCGACGGCGAGCCCCGGTACGGACCGACGAACGCCCTCGACATCGAACTCGAGGTCGGCGCCGTCATCGGCGCGCCGTCGCAACTCGGCGAGCCGATCTCGACCGCCGACGCCGAGCAACACCTGTTCGGGCTGTGCTTGGTGAACGACTGGTCGGCACGTGACATCCAGGCCTTCGAGTACCAGCCGCTCGGGCCGTTCCTCGGCAAGAGCTTTGCCACGTCGATGTCGCCGTGGATCGTCACCCTCGACGCGCTCGAGCCGTTCCGGGTCGAGCCGACCGAGCAGGATCCGCCTGTTGCCGACCACCTGCGCACCGCCGGCCCGACCGGGTTCGACCTGCACCTCGAGGTCGAACTCGACGGCCAGGTGATCAGCCGGACCCGTTTCGCGGACATGTACTGGACGCCCGCCCAACAGGTCGCCCACATGACCACCAACGGCGCCAACGTGCGCGCCGGCGACCTGTTCGCGTCGGGCACGGTGTCGGGCCCGACGCCGGGCAGCGAAGGCAGCCTGATCGAACTGACCTGGCGGGGCGACAGACCCCTCCACCTGGCCGACGGATCGACACGGACGTTCCTGCTCGACGGCGACACCGTCACGCTGCGCGGCTGGGCGGGCGCCGATCCCGCTACACGCATCGGCCTCGGCAGTGTGACCGGCACGATCATCACCGCGAATCCCAATGCGAGCGAAGGGAACTGAGATGCCCTACTACCGATCGGTCGGCGACGTGTCGGCCAAGCGCCACACCCACCACGTCGACGACGAAGGACACCGTCTTGCCGAGGAGTTGATGGGCCAGGAGGGGTTCTCGTCGAACTCGTCGCTGCTGTACCACCGCCGTTCGCCCTCCGCGCTGGTCCGCATCGAGCCGATCGACGCCGCCATCGCCGACGCCACGCCCGACGTGCCGTTGACGCCCCGGCACATCCGCACCGGAATGCTTGACGGCGCACCGGACGCCGACGCCGTCACCGGTCGCCGAGTGCTGCTCGCCAACGACGAGCTGGAGGTCGCCTGGGTCAACGCTCGCGACGACAGCGCGCTGTACCGCAACGCCGTCGGCGACGAGCTGGTCTACCTGCAGCACGGCGATGCCCGCCTCGACTCGGTGTTCGGCCGCCTCGACGTCGGCCCCGGCGACTACGTGGTTGTGCCCGCCTCGACCACCCACCGCTGGATCGTCCGCGGCGACGGGCCGCTCGGCATGCTCGTCATCGTGAGTCGCGGGCACGTGGCGCCACCGGCGAAGTACCTGTCGCGCTACGGGCAGTTCCTCGAACATGCCCCGTACTGCGAGCGAGATCTGCGGGCACCCACCGAGCTGGTGATCGTCGACGACGACGACGTCCGTGCCGAGGTCGGACCGGAGGGCGGTGTGCCGGTCCTCGTGCGGAATCGTGCGGGCTGGTCGTGCCACGTGCACCGTCACCACCCCTTCGACGTCGTCGGTTGGGACGGCTGCGTCTACCCGTACGCCTTCAACATCGCCGACTTCGAACCGATCGTCGGGCGGCTGCACCAGCCGCCACCGGTCCACCAGACCTTCGAGCTGCCCGGTGCCGTCGTGTGCTCGTTCGTGCCGCGGCTGTTCGACTTCCATCCTGACGCGGTCAAGGTGCCGTACCACCACGCCAACACCGACTCCGACGAGGTCCTCTTCTACTCCGCCGGCAACTTCATGAGCCGCGCCGGCTCGGGCATCGACGTCGGCTCGATCTCCTACCACCCCGCCGGATTCGTCCACGGGCCGCAACCGGGCAGCGTCGAGGCCAGCCTCGATCAGACGGCGACCGAGGAGGTCGCCGTGATGATCGACACGTTCGCCCCGCTCCGCGTCACCGACACAGCTCGCGCAGCGTCCGACGAGGCCTATCCGTTCACGTGGTCGCGTTGAGTCTCGCCAGGCTCGACGCGAGCAAGCGGGAAATCGACTCGTCGGTGGCGGTGTCGTAGAAGCTGCCGACGACGTCGACGACGTGCTGGAGCGACTGACCCTCGAACAGCACGGGCTGGTAGTGGTCGATGTCGTAGGGGGTCGTTCCCATCTCGACGATGTCGATCGGGCGGATCTCGGCGTGCTCACCGAACCACTCCAACTCTCCGGGTGAGCTGAGCAGGCCGGCACCGTAGGCCTTCGTCTGGCCCTGCTCTCGGACGACACCGAACTCGACGGTGAACCAGAACACGTCGGCGATCAGCAAGCGTGACCGCTCGTCGTCGAGGCGTCCGACCACCGCCCCCGTCATCCGGTGGAGCTCGGCGATCTCGGGGCACGCGAGACAGTTGGCGTGGCCCATCACCTCGTGGATGACGTCGGGTTCGGGGGTGTAGAGCGGTGACCCATCCCACCGCAGGTACTGCGTCGACGGAAACAGCCCGCGGGCCAGCGCGGCGAAGAACTCGTCGGCCGGCAGGAGGCCGGCCGCCGCCCGGTAGCCGAACCCGGTGAGCGGACGCAGCCGGGCGTCGACGTCGACGAGCTGCGGCACCCGGTCGGTCGGCAGGCCGAGCCGCTCGCGGGCGCTGAGCATCCCGGCGGACGCATGAAGCTCCCACAGTGGCCCCAGCGACGCGGCGACTGTCGCCCACACCTCGTGCTCGACATCGGTGTACTCGATGATCGTCGGCGGCGCATCGAGCCCGGCGGCAAGCGAGGCGATCTCCTCGCGGCGTGTCCAGTACGAGGCCGGAGCGGTATCGACCTCGAAGGAGGTACTCATCCCACGATGGTGCCACGACGACGATGATCAGTGGTCAAATCCTTCGAAATGCAGACGATCGTCGGTATGTGCCTGCTACTCAGATACGTTCGTGCACATGACCGACCTCGATCACATCGACCGGCGGATGATCGACGTCCTCCGCGGCGACGGGCGTCTGAGCGCCCCGGCGCTCGCCGAGGCGGTCGGCGTCGGTCGGGCCACGGCGTACTCCCGTCTCGACCGCCTCGTCGACACCCACGTCATCTCGGGCTTTTCGGCACGTGTCGACCCAGCCGCTGTCGGCCTCACCGTGTCGGCGCTGGTGCTCGTCAACGTGCGCCAGGGGTCGTGGCGGGACTTGCGCTCGCAGCTGAGCTCCCTGCCCGGTGTGGAGTGGCTCGGAGTGGCCACGGGACGCTTCGACTTCGTCCTGCTCGTGCGCGCCGATTCGCTCGCCCACCTCCGCGACGTCGCGCTGCATGAGTTGCAGCAGATCGACGGGGTGCGTTCGGCGGAGACGGTCGTGCTGCTCGACGAGATCGATCGCCGGGATCGGCCGCTCTGGAGTTGATGCGCTGCGCCGATCAGGGGGCTCGGGCCCCAATCGGCCAGTGGAGATTTTGCACACAAAGAACGCGGAGAGCGGGGGTCGGGGACCCGAGCGACAATCTCGTCCGAGAACGCTGTACCTCCGGCGCACTTCCGGCGCGCTGTGACGGCTTGGCGCTCGAGTTGGCCACACGTAATCCCAGTCGCTGTTGGCAGCTCAAGGCGTCGCTGGCCGAAGGGATGATGGGGTGCCCGAGTTGGGCCGTACCGTTGTGGCCGTTGCGCGTCGGCTGGGGGATTACGGAGCGGTCCTTATGTGTACGTCCTGTCGAGCATCATGCCGGATCTTTCGCTCCCGGCCCACGACAGCTCAGGCGCCGATATGAGCTGCTTGGCGGCGCTGCGGCTGGGAAGAGGCGCGCCACCGTGCTCAAAGTGCGTCGAATTGGGCAAGACTCTGCTGATGTCGACGAGCCCAGGTCGCACCGGTACAGATCTCGAGCCGTCCGTGCGAGCGATCGCTACCGAGGAGGCGCTGTCGGGTGTCGTCCGTCTCGACCTCGACGATGAGATCGCCGCCGAGGTGGCGTTCGGACAATCGCACCGCGGTCTCGGCGTCGAGATGACGACCGACGCGCAACTTGCGATCGCGAGCGGTAACAAGGCATTCACCGCGTTGGTGGTGATGAGCCTCGTCGAACAAGGCGACCTCGCCCTCGATTCGCGTGTGCGCTCGATCCTCGGTGACGATCTTCCGCTCGTCGACGATCGCGTCACCGTCGAGCACCTCCTCGCGCACCGGTCCGGCATCGGCGACTACCTCGACGAGGACGTAGTCGAGGATCCGGATGCCTACCTCATGCCTGTTCCCGTCCATCAACTCGTCACCACCGACGACTACATCCCCATCCTCGACGGACATCCAGCCAAGTTCACGCCCGGCGAGCGGTTCGCTTACTGCAACAGCGGCTACGTGATCCTCGCCATGATCACCTAACGCGTCTCCGGACGGTCCTTCCACGACCTCGTCGACGAACGAGTCTGCAAGCCGGCCGGCATGGCCGACACTGCGTTCCTTCGCTCCGACTCACTGCCTGGCCGAGCAGCGCTCGGCTATCTCGACGACCACGGATTCACGACGAACGTGTTCCACCTGCCCGTCCTCGGCAGCGGCGACGGCGGCATCTACACAACCGCTGCCGACATCCACGCCTTTTGGAATGCGCTCATGGCCGGACGGATCGTCTCACCCGAAACGGTGACCGAGATGACGCACCCGCGAAGCGTCGCTACCGACGGGCTGCGCTAAGGGCTCGGGTTCTGGCTCGGACCGGGCGGCACAGTGTCCATCCACGGATTCGACACCGGTGTCGGCTTCGTCTCCGTTCACGACCCAAGCTTGCACCTGACGCTCAGCGTGCTGTCCAACAAGACTCGAGGCGCATGGCCGTGCAGTCAGCGCATCCTGCAGATGGTGACCGGCAGCCGCTCGTAACGTCGGGCTCCGCCGGCTCGTCAGGCCGAGAAAGATCGGCACGTTCGATCGGGCAGACCCGCTCGAGATTGACAATCCCGTCGGCCCGACGAAGGTCCGGGTCAGAGGGCCAAGTGGAGCCGAAGTGCTTCATCGAGCTCGGCACGCAGTGGGCCGTCGAGGGTGCCGACCAGCGCTCCGATGCGCTCGACGTCGACCGATCGAACCTGCTCGGCCTGAGCTTTCGAGTTGCGCGGGAGCCCGGTTGAATCGGCGCCGAGAAGGACTTGAAATGGGTAGATGTGGGCGGTGTTCGAGGTCACCGGTACGACGGTGACGACGCCTCGCCCGAGGCGCTCGGCGGTGGTGTTTGCCCCGTCGTTGCTGACGATGACGGCTGGGCGGTACTTGTTTGCTTCTGAGCCACGTGAGGGGTCGAGGTCGACCATGCGGATCTCGCCGCGCCTCATCAGGCGACGCCGTCGCTGACGACAGTTTCCCAATCAGTTGAGTCGTCGTCGTTGGCCCACTCTGCCCATGCCTGTTCGTAGGCAGCGCCGAGTCCCGACGAGCGCAGAAGGCGGACCGCTTTGTGGACAGCGGCCGATCGTGATGCCATTCCGTTGCTCGCGGCGTAGTGATCGAGGAACTCGATGTCCTCATCTGGGAGAGAAACGCTGACTTTCATACCGGAATGATACCAGTGGTAGCACCTCCAGGTTGCCGCAGCGCATATCACCACCACGACGGCTCTCACGAAAACTGCTCAGGTACGGCACGTACGCGCCCGCCTGACCCACTCAGTAATCCCGGGTCGCGAACACCTCCACCGTGCCGCACTTCCGGCGCACTGTGGCGGCTCGACACCTCATTCAGGTAGCTCGTAACGCGATCACCCAGCGCGTTCAGCAAGCGTCACCCGTCGGTGTTATCGGGTGCTCGAGTTGGGCCGATATCGGGTGCCCTCCTGAACTGCACCTTGGCGATGGCCCGCACGAGCAGATGTGTCGGTGGACAGCCTGCGGACCCGTTGAGCGAACAGCACTCCGTCGGCTGTTGTTCGCCAGTGCTGGTATCGGGCGGGAGTTGTGGAATGAAGTTCAGTTGATGTGTTCGACGCTGTTGTGGAACTGGTCGAGGACGTGGTTGGAGAAGAGCACGGCGACGAGTTCGCCTCTGCTGTTCACCCCTGCCTTGGCGTAGATCGACTTGAGGTGGTCGCGGATGGTGTGCACCGACAGGCACAGCTCCAAGGCGATCTCCTTGAGTGAGAGGCCTCTGGCGAGCAGTAGTACGACATCAGTTTCGCGTTCGGTGAGTCCGTATGACTCGAGCAGGATCATGACGATGTCGTCGGGACGAGCCGTCTCGACGACGACCGCAACGGCTCCGACCTCTCCGTCCACGGGTGTGATGTGGAGGCGGAGCCATCGCCCGCTGCCGTCTCGGACACGGGTGGTGAGGTTCGACGCGCTGCGGCTCCATCTGGCCTTGGTGGCAGCGGCGCGGATGATGCTGGGCAGCTCGGTGTCGTCGAGCGCCGTGCGGAGTTCTTCGATGGCAAGCGTGCCACCGGGTGTCGTTGCGGTCACCTTGCCCTCGGCGTCGAGCATGATCACCGCAGGAGGACGGGAACTTGCGTCGTGGGCGACCTGGCCGAGCGCTCGACGCAACACCGTCGTCGCGATCGGAACGAGCTGTCGAACATCGGCCAACTCCTCGGGCCGGAACCATCCAGCTCCACTTAGACGCACGAACACGCCGACGGCGAGGCACGACGAACCTGCGACGAACGCCACGCGCATCTCATCGGAGGCTCCCGCGGCGGCGTAGAGCTTGCGATACCGGGGGCTGCGCTCGAGATCACCGTCGACGGCCTCGGCCAGCGTTGCGACGGGATCGGTGCTGCGCGCCAGTTGGTTGAACTTGACGAAGTCGGCGTCGACGAGCTCGTTGTCCCAGAATGGAGCGCAGTCGTCGGAGCCGAACCCTTCGACCACACCGCCCGACGGCAGCAAAGTCTCGGGATCGGTCGTCATGACCGAGCACATGTCGAACGATGCGACGTCGTGGAAGGCCCGGACGATCTCCGCGCAGACGATCTGCACACCCGGCGCGGCGCGGTCGCACGCCAGCAGGCGGTCACGGGCCCGGCTGAACTCGGCGATCCCCACGACCGGAACAGTACGCCTCCAAAGCGATGGCGACATCCCCCACGAACGTGGGGGCCGGAACCTCGATGAACGGGATTCACAGCCGACGGGGTGATCCGTACGTTGCCGATCATGGCTTTCGACCCGCTCCCGCCGATCCGTCTCGAACCCATCGAGGTCGCGCCCGACACGTTCGTGCTGCGCAGCGCTCAAGTTGCCTTTGGGGCGCCGCTCTC
>DATKXG010000214.1:0-3377 GCA_035529175.1 Ilumatobacteraceae bacterium | reverse complement strand
GCGCTGTGCCATCATCGTGACGGTGAGTTGCGCGTGTTGAAATCGCTCGGAGCGACGATCGCTCAGATCACCCAGCGCGTCCGCCTCGCTGATCAGGACGGCCCGGTTCGGTCGATGCAGCACTACGAGCGCGCCCAGTATGCGGTGGCCCAGGCCGAGCGGCGCCGCCGCCAGAAGACGTTCCTGGCGCTGGCTGTGGTGTTCGTCGTGATGGTGGCGGTGTTCAGCACCATCTTCCATTCGTTGATGGAGTACGAGGATCGCCGGTACTCGTGGCCGACGAGCGTCTACTGGACCCTGACGACGATGACCACGTTGGGGTTCGGCGACATCACGTTCGAGTCGGATGCCGGTCGGATCTTCTCGGTCGTCGTCCTGCTCGCCGGGTCGACGTTCCTGCTCGTCATGCTGCCGTTCGTGTTCATCCAGTTCGTGTTCATGCCGTGGATGGCGGAACGCGATCGGCGTCGAGCGCCGCGGGAGCTGCCGGAGTCGACGTCGGGACATCTCATCCTCACGAAACTGGGGCCGGTCGAAGCGGCACTCATCGAGCGTGCCGATCAGGCCGATGTGCCGTACGTGCTGATCGTCGACGACGTCGGTGAAGCCGGTCTCATCCACGACGAGGGTCGCAACGTGATGGTCGGAGCGCTCGACGACCCGGCGACGTACCGCAACGCCCGTGTCGGCCAGGCGGCGCTCGTCATCGCCACCCAGTCCGACCAGATCAACACCAACATCGCGTTCACCGTGCGCGAGATCGCACCAGACGTGGAGATCGTGGCCAGCGCCAACTCGCCGGCCTCGGTCGACATCCTCGAGATCGCCGGCGCCGACCACATCGTGCAGCTCGGCGAGATCCTCGGAGCGGCGATGGCGGCGCGCACGTTCGGGCTCTCCGGCGACAGCCACGTGATCGGCGAGTTCGCCGGCCTGCAGATCGCCGAGGCGAGCCCGATGGGCACCGATCTGCTGGGCAGGACGCTCGCCGAGGCGCAACTGCGCAAGCGGCTGGGGGTCAGCATCATCGGTGTGTGGCGCCGCGGTGCCTTCGCGATCGCCACCGCCGAGACGGTGCTGACCGAGTCGTCGATGCTGATCCTGGCCGGCACGGCCGACCAGCTTGCCGCATACGACGAGTGCTACTCGAGGCAGTCGACGGCACCGACCCGCGCCGTGATCATCGGCGGCGGCCGGGTGGGTCGGGCGGTCGGCACAGCCTTCGCAGACAAGGGCGTCGAGTACGTCATCGTCGAGCAACTGGCCGAGCGTCAACGCGAGGAAGCGAACTACGTGATCGGCGACGCCGCGGACCGGTCGGTGTTGGAGGCTGCCGGTATCGACGAGGCCGGAGCCGTCCTGATCACCACGCACGACGACAACGTCAATGTCTACCTGACGCGGTACTGCCGGGGCCTCCGACCCGACGCACGGATCGTGTCCCGTTCGAAGCTCGACCGGAACGTCTCCACGCTGTATCGGGCCGGCGCCGACGCCGTGCTGTCGTATGCCGGTACCGGGTCGGCGGCGATCTGGAATCACCTGCGCGGCGACGAGACCGTGCTGGTGGCGCAGGGTCTCAACGTGTTCCGCACGCCGATCCCCAGGGAACTCGCCGGCAGGACGCTGGCGGAGGCACACGTCCTTCGACGCACCTCGTGCAATGTCGTGGCAGTGGAACGCAACGGAGTGCTCGAGGGCAATCCCGACCCGCACGTCCCGCTGCCGACGGCGGGCGATCTCGTCCTCGTGGGCACCGACGTGGCCGAAGCACGGTTCTCCGAGGAGTTTCCCCACGCCCGCCGGCGACCGTCGATCCGTCGGGGAGAGCGTCGGCCCCGCTGACGGCCAGTGGAACACATGTTCGGCGGTAAGATCTCACGCTGATGGCCGCCACCCCCTCCGCCACCGACACCCGTTCGACGGCGACGCCCGCAACGACCGCTGCAAAGACCCCCCGCAAGCGCTCGGCGAAGTCGCAATCCGACGACCCGCAGATCGTCGTCCGCGGCG
This sequence comes from Ilumatobacteraceae bacterium, assembly GCA_035529175.1. Classification (GTDB taxonomy): domain Bacteria; phylum Actinomycetota; class Acidimicrobiia; order Acidimicrobiales; family Ilumatobacteraceae; genus Sva-07. The sequence goes on along the minus strand of DATKXG010000214.1, from coordinate 1,364 downwards.
CTCGCGAACACAACCTGAAGAACGTCAACGTCGAGCTGCCGCGTGACAAGCTCATCGTGTTCACCGGGCTGTCCGGGTCGGGCAAGTCGAGCCTGGCGTTCGACACCATCTACGCCGAAGGTCAGCGTCGGTACGTCGAGTCGCTGAGCTCGTACGCGCGGCAGTTCCTCGGGCAGATGGACAAGCCCGACGTCGACATCATCGAGGGGCTCTCGCCGGCGATCTCGATCGACCAGAAGTCGGCCAGTCGCAACCCTCGTTCCACCGTCGGCACGATCACCGAGGTCTACGACTACCTGCGCCTGCTGTACGCCCGCATCGGCGTGCAGCACTGCCCGAACGACGGAACCAAGCTGCAGCGCCAGACGCCACAGCAGATCGTCGATCGCATCCTCGACATGGACGACGGCATCCGGTTCCAAGTGCTGGCGCCCGTCGTGCGCGGCCGCAAGGGTGAATACGACACGCTGCTCCAGGATCTCTCTGGTCAGGGCTACGTGCGCGCCCGTATCGACGGCGAGACCGTCGACATCGACGAGTTCCTCAAGCGCGAGGAGCGCCTCGCCAAGTACGAGAACCACAAGATCGAGATCGTCGTCGACCGCCTCGTGTTGAAGGAGGGCATCGAGCGCCGTCTCACCGACTCGCTCGAGCAGGCGCTCGGCCTGGCCGACGGTGTCGCCGAGATCGAGGTGGTCCCGCGGGAGGGGGAAGGTCAACCGGAGACGCTGACCTTCAGCCAGCACCTCGCGTGCCCGATCTGCGGCACGAGCTACGACGAGCCCGCCCCGCGAAACTTCTCGTTCAACTCGCCCTACGGCGCGTGCGCCGCGTGCGACGGGTTGGGTACCACGTTCGAGGTCGATCCCGAACTGATCATCCCCGATCCGGAGATGTCGTTGCTCGACGGTGCGATCGCTCCGTGGAGATCGGCGAACACGCAGTACTTCACCCGCATGCTCGAGTCGGTCGCCGAGGTGCAGGGCATCGACATGAACGCGCCATGGGAGCAGCTCACGGCCAAACAGCAGAAGGTCATCCTCCACGGCGTGAAGGGGAAGATGACCGTCAAGTACAAGAACCGCTACGGGCGATCGCGGTCGTACTCGACCGAGTACGAAGGCGTCATCCCGTGGATCAAACGGCGCCACGAGGGCAGCGACAGTGAGTGGGCCCGCGAGCAGTACGAGGGCTACATGCGCCTCGTCGCGTGCTCGACGTGCGACGGCGCCCGGCTGAAGCCGTCGACGCTGGCGGTCACCATCGAGGGCAAGAACATCTCCGAGGTGTCCGACATGTCGATCGGCGAGTCGGCCAAGTTCCTCGCCGCACTCGAGCTGTCCGAGCGCGATCGGATGATTGCC
>DATKXG010000213.1:0-11252 GCA_035529175.1 Ilumatobacteraceae bacterium | reverse complement strand
ACGCCGACGCCGACGGCCGCGCCGTTGATCGCTCCGATGACGGGCTTCTTGCAGTCGAAGATCCGCAGCGACACCATGCCACCCCCGTCGCGAGGCACCCCGACCGACGTCTGGATGTCCGAGCCTCCCTTGGCGAACGTCTCGCCGCCGCCGCCCAGGTCGGCCCCGGCGCAGAAGGCGCGATCGCCGGAACCGGTGACGATCACGGCGCGCACGTCGTCGTCGGCGTCGACCCGGTCGAACGCGTCGATGACCTCTCGCATCATCACATCGGTGAACGCATTCATCCGCTCGGGCCGGTGCAACGTGATCGTCGCTACCTGGTCTGACACCTCATACGTGATCTGCGAATAGCCCATCCATCGGACCGTAGTCGCGGGGTCAGACCTCGGTCGGACCCCTGGCGTGCAGCGATCGCGTCGCGGGGTCAGACCTCGGTCGGACCCCTGGCGTGCAGCGATCGCGTCGCGACGAGGAGCAACCTCGCTCGAGCAGCGAGTGCGTCAGATGTCCAAGAACCGGGAGGCAGCGATGCCGGAGCCGATCGCCCCGGCGAGGGCCCCGATCGCGAGCATGATCAGCATCACCGTCTGGTCGTAACCGTCGACGACGACGAGCGCGGAGAACCCGCTGTTGTCCGGGAAGCTCTCGACACCCGAGGTCCACTGCGAGTTCCAGGCCCACAGACCCGCACTGGCGAGGACGCCACCGATGATGCCGTGGAGGAGCCCTTCGAGCATGAACGGGATGCGGATGAACCAGTCGGTGGCGCCGACGAGTTTCATCACTTCGATCTCGCGTCTTCGGGCGAAGATCGCCGTTCGGATCGTGTTCCAGATCAGGAGGATCGCGGCAAGCAGCAGGAACACCGACAACAGCAGCAGTCGGAACCCGAAGAAGCTCTGGAGCTGGCTGATCAGGCTGATCTGGTCCTCCGCGAAGCTGACGTCGTAGACCCCCGGGAGTTCGGCAAACTGGTCGGAGACCTGGCGGAGCAGATCGACGTCAGTGCCCTCGGTCGGCACCGCCTTGAACTGGGTGAGGATGGTGTCCTCGGTGAGCAGGTCGCGCACGCCGGGCTCACCGGCGAAGATGCGGTCGGCCTCGGCGAGCGAGCAGATCTCGTCGCAGTACTCGAAGCTCTCGATGAACTGATCGCTGGTGGTCAGCGCATCGCCGACGAGCGTCAACTGGTCCGCGGTCGCCGTCGGGTTCATGAACACGATCATCTCGACACCGCCTTCCCAGCGGGCGAGGAGATTGTCGAAGGCGTGCTGGCTGAGCAGTGTGAGGCCGACGCCGAGCAGCGAGATCGCTGCGGTGATGATCGACGCGACCGTGAGGGTGGCGTTGCGGCGGAAACTGTCGAACGTTTCGCGCAGGGTGTATCGGAGTCGTGACAGCATCGGTTCAGCTCACTCGTAGACGCCGCGGGCCTGGTCGCGAACGATGACGCCTCGGTCGAGCTGGATGACCCGCTTGCGCATCGTGTTGACGATGCGCTGGTCGTGGGTGGCCATCACCACGGTGGTGCCGGTCTTGTTGATCCGGTCGAGCAGCCGCATGATGCCTTCGCCGGTGGCGGGGTCGAGGTTGCCGGTCGGCTCGTCGGCGAGCATGATCAGCGGCCGGTTGACGAAGGCCCGCGCCACGGAGACACGTTGCTGCTCACCACCGGAGAGCTGGTGCGGGAGCCGGTCTTCCTTGCCGGCGAGACCGACGAGTTCGAGTACGGCGGGAACCTGCTGTTTGATCACGTGCGATGGTCGGCCGATGACTTCCTGGGCGAACGCGACGTTCTCGAAGACGTTCTTCTCGAGCAGCAGCTTGTAGTCCTGGAAGATGTTGCCGATGTTGCGTCGCAGGTGGGGCACGCGGCTCGGCGGCATGTCGACGATGTTGCGTCCGGCGACCCAGACTGCACCACGTTCTGGCCGGTCCTGGCGGTTGAGCATGCGCAACAGGGTGCTCTTGCCGGACCCGGACGGGCCGACGAGGAACACGAATTCGCCCTTGGCGACGTCGAAGCTGGCGTCGCGCACCGCGACGATCTCGGTCGAATAGCTCTTGGTGACGTTCTCGAGTCGAATCATGATGCGTGGCTCCCGGAGGACTGAGAGAGGGTACCGCCGATGTCGCGTCGAGTGGGGTCAGACGGGGTCAGACCTCGGTCTGACCCCTGGCGTGCAGCGAACGCGTCGGATCGAGGAGCAACGATGCCGGGAGCAGCCTCACTCGGAATCGGCGTTGGCGCGGCGCATGCGGAGATAGCCCTCGACGAACTCGTCGAGGTTGCCGTCGAGCACGCCCGTGACGTCGCTGGTCTCGATCTCGGTGCGCAGGTCCTTGACCATCTGATACGGCTGGAGCACGTAGCTGCGGATCTGGCTCCCCCAGCCGACCTGCGCCTGCTTGCCGGCGATCGCGTCGAGTTCGGCGGCGCGGTCCTCCTCGGCCTTCGCCGCGATCATGGCGGTGAGGCGCCCCATCGCACGCTCGCGGTTCTGGAGCTGGCTGCGCTCCTCCTGCGAACTGGCAACCAGCCCGGTCGGCTCGTGGATGAGACGCACGGCCGACGACGTCTTGTTGATGTGCTGGCCACCGGCGCCGGACGCGCGGAATACCTCCATGCGGATGTCCGATTCGTCGATGTCGAGCTCGACGTCTTCCAGCAACGGCCAGACCTGCACCGCAGCGAACGACGTCTGGCGGCGACCCTGGTTGTCGAACGGGCTGATGCGGACGAGCCGGTGGGTGCCGCGCTCGGCGCTCATCAAGCCGTAGGCGTAGCGTCCCGAGATCGTGACCTCGGCCGACATGATCCCGGCCTCGGCGCCCTCGGACACGTAGTTGAGGCTGATCGTGAACCCGCGTCGCTCGCACCACCGCTCGTACATGCGCAGCAACATCTCGGCGAAGTCCTGCGCGTCGACACCGCCGTCCTTGGCGTTGATCTGCACGATGCAGTCGCTGTCGTCGTGTTCGCCGGTGAACAGGCTGCGCAGCTCGAGCTGATCGAGCGTCGCCCCGATCGCAGCGATTGCGGCGTCGATCTCGGGCTCCTGGGACTCGTCGTCTTCGTCGCGCGCCAGCTCGTGGAGGACCTCGACGTCGGCGAGTTGCTCGGTGAGCGAGTCGAAGACCGAGAGGTCGTCACGGATGTTCGCGTACTCGGTGTTCAGCTTCTTGGCGCGGTCCTGGTCGTCCCAGAGCGCCGGATCGGAGATCTCGGCTTCGAGCACCGCGAACCGCTCGCGGTTGTCGGCGATCGACAGGTACGACTCCGCCTCGTCGAGGCGTCGCCGAACGTCGCGGAGGTCGGAGGTGAAGTCACGCATGGGTCGGAGGTGGGAGTGCTGTCAGGCCGCGCCGTGGCACTGCTTGAACTTCTTGCCCGACCCGCACGGACACGGCGCATTGCGCGGCGTCTTGTCGAAGGCGTCCTTGACGACGGTCTGCTGCTTGCTGGGCGTTGCCTGGGCGGGCACCGCGTCAGGAGGCAGCGTGCCTTCGGCAACGGCAGCCCGAGCGGCCTGGTCGAACCCACCGATGTCGGCGTCGTCGGACGAGCTGGTCTGCATGTTCTGAACGGCGGGGGCGTCACCGGCCACCGCGGGCACCTGGTTCTGCACGACCTGCACGTTCATCACGTACTTGACGAAGTCCTGCGCGATCCCCGTCATCATGGCGCCGAACATCTCGAAGCCTTCGCGCTGCCACTCGGTGAGCGGGTCCTTCTGGCCCATGGCCCGCAGGTTGATGCCGCCCTGCAAGTAGTCCATCTCCTCGAGGTGTTCGCGCCAGCGCTGGTCGATGATGCGCAGCATCACCTGGCGTTCGACCTGGCGCAGCACGTCGTTGCCGAGTTCCTGCTCGCGGCGCTCGTAGTGCTCGGTGGCCTGCGTCATGACGAGGTCGTAGATCTCGTCGGTATCACCGCACTGGCGGAGATCGTCGTCGGTGATCGTGTTCGGGAAGTAGAGCGTCAGCTCCTTGTTGAGACCCTCGAGGTCCCATTCGTCGTCGGCAGCCGAGGCACAGTGCGTAGCGATGAGGGCATCGACGGCTTCGGCGAGGTACTCCATCGCCGCCGAGCGCAGGTCCTCGCCGTCGAGGATCTGGTCGCGGCGCGCGTAGATCACCTTGCGCTGCTCGTTCATCACCTCGTCGTACTTGAGGACGTTCTTGCGGATCTCGGCGTTCTTGGTCTCGACGGTGGTCTGGGCACGTTCGATGGCCTTGGTGACCATCTTCGCTTCGATCGCCTCGTCGTCGGGCAGCGCCCGTCCCATCACGTAGTTGAGGGCACCGGTGGCGAACAGCCGCATGAGATCGTCGTCGAGGCTGAGGAAGAACCGGCTCTCGCCCGGGTCGCCCTGGCGCCCGGCGCGACCACGCAGCTGGTTGTCGATGCGGCGGCTGTCGTGGCGCTCGGAGCCGATCACATAGAGGCCGCCGAGTTCGCGAACGATGTCGCCCTCGGCCTTGCACTGGGCGGAGTACTCGGCCAGCAGCTCCTGGTACCGAGCGACTGCCTTGGTGCGAGCTTCGCGGAAGTCGTCAGGCATCTGCTCGAGCGGGACCGGCAGCTCGTACTCGTCGACGAGCAGGTCTGGCGTGTAGCCCTCCTTGAGCACGTCGTGGCGGGCGAGCCCCTCGGGGTTGCCGCCCAGCAGGATGTCGACGCCGCGGCCTGCCATGTTGGTGGCGACCGTCACGGCGCCGAGACGACCGGCCTGCGTGACGATCTCGGCCTCACGGGTGTGCTGTTTCGCGTTCAGCACCTCGTGCGGGATGCCGCGCTGGCTCATCAGGCGTCCGAGAATCTCGGAGCGAGCGACGCTGGCGGTGCCGACCAGGATCGGCTGGCCCTTCTCGTGGCGGGGCTCGATGTCGTTGATGATCGCGTCGAACTTCGCCTGTTCCGACTTGTAGATCAGGTCGGGCGCGTCGATTCGGGCGAGCGGTCGGTTGGTCGGGATCGGCACCACACCGAGCCCGTAGGTGTTCATCAGCTCGGCCGCCTCGGTCTGGGCGGTGCCCGTCATGCCGGCGAGCTTGTCGTACATGCGGAAGTAGTTCTGCAGCGTGATCGTGGCGAGGGTCTGGTTCTCCTCCTTGATCTTCACGCCTTCCTTGGCCTCGACGGCCTGGTGGATGCCTTCGGACCAGCGCCGACCCTCGAGGATGCGGCCGGTGAACTCGTCGACGATCTTCACCTCGCCGCCCTGCACGATGTAGTCCTTGTCGCGTTTGTACAACTCCTTGGCCTTCAGCGCCACGGTGAACTGGTGCACGAGGTTGGCCTGGACGTTGTCGTAGATGTTCTCGACCTCGAGCGCCCGCTCGACCTTGTCGATTCCTTCCTCGAGCGGCACGACGACGCGCTTGTCCTCTTCGACCTCGTAGTCGACGTCGCGCTGCAGACCGCGCACGATCGACGCGAAGCGGTAGTAGAGCTTGGCGGCGTCCCCGACACGACCCGAGATGATCAGTGGGGTGCGGGCCTCGTCGATCAGGATCGAGTCGACCTCGTCGACGATGCAGTAGTTGTGGCCGCGCTGCTGGACCTTGTCGGCCTTGGTCTGGGCCATGTTGTCGCGGAGATAGTCGAAGCCCATCTCGTTGTTCGTGGCGTAGGTGATGTCGGACTCGTAGCTGGCGCGCTTCTCCGCCGGGCTGTTCCGGTACCCGGGGATGATCAGTCCCACGTTGAGACCGAGCCAACGGTGGATCTGGCCCATCCACTCGGCGTCGCGACGTGCCAGGTAGTCGTTGACGGTGACGAGGTGGACGCCCTTGCCGGAGAGGCCATTGAGGTACGCGGGCAGCGTCGACACGAGTGTCTTGCCCTCGCCGGTCTTCATCTCGGCGACCCAGCCGAAGTGCAGTGCCGCACCGCCCATCATCTGGACGTCGTAGTGGCGCTGGCCGATCGTCCGCGTGGCCGCCTCTCGACACACCGCGAATGCCTCGAGCAGGAGGTCGTCGAGGTCGGCGCCGTTGTCGAGCCGCTGGCGGAACTCGCCGGTCTTGGCCTTGAGTGCGTCGTCGGACAGCGCGCTGATCTCGGGTTCGAAGGCGTTGATGTCGGGCACCATGCCCTCCAGCGCCTTGATCTTCTTGCCTTCACCGGCGCGGAGGATGCGATCGAGAATTCCCATGCAGCGATCCAGCCTACCGGTGCGACGCGAGCAGACAGGTCAGGCGACGAGTGCCGGTCGGACTGGTGCGACTCGGTGGCGGCGACCGCTCTTGGCGCTGCCCGCAGGCGTGGAGGCGATGGCATAGAGACGGGGCTCGGCGGCACCTGCGTGACGAAGCGCGGCGGCCGCCGAGCGCATGGTTGCGCCCGTGGTGACGACGTCGTCGACGACGATCACCCGACGTCCGTCGAGGCCCGGCCGGGCGACGAATTCGGGGCCGTTGAGACGCTCGACGCGGCTCCGGCCGGTCTGGGCGACCGTCGACCCGGATCGAACCAGCAGGCGGCGGCACGGCACGCCGAGTTGGCGAGCGACGTGACGGGCAACCAGTTCGCCCTGGTCGAACCCGCGTGATCGTCGTCGCGCCGAGCTGGTGGGCGCCCAGGTGACCAGGTCGAGTTCGAGATGGTCGCCGTTGGCGACGACGGCGTTCACCACCAGACCGGCGAGATGTCGTGCGACCTGGCGCCGGTTGCGGTACTTCAACCCGAGCACGACTCGCCGCGCCCGCCCGGTGAAGGGCAGCGCGGCGTGGACACCGTGCGCACCCGGACGCGGGCGCGGTCCGAGCAATGCGAATCGACACGTGGTGCACACCGCGGCACCCGGTGCGTCACATCCGGCACAACGAATCTGGAACATCATGGGCTCCATCATGACGAGGGGCTGTCACAGAGTTCCCCGACCGCCCCCTCGACCCACCCACCAACTCCCCCAGCGATGAGCCAACCGCCCGAATACCGGCTTTTCGCTCATCGCAACCCCGCCAACTTCGCCAACGATGAGCCAACCGCCCGAATAGCGGCTTTTCGCTCATCGCAAGGTGTGGGTCCGATCGTTAGCGTGCCCGGGTGCACCGCTTCTGGCCGTCCGATCGACCTGTCCAGCGCATCGTGCGCTGCGTCGTCGGCCTCGCCGTCTTCGGCGTCGGCATCGCCCTGTTGATCGACGCCAATCTCGGCGCGGCGCCCTGGGACGTGTTCCACACCGGAATCTCCGAGTTGACCGGGCTCCCGGTCGGCCAGGTGACGATCATCACCGGCGTCGTGCTGCTGATGCTGTGGATCCCGCTCGGCGAGACCATGGGCCTCGGCACGATTCTCAATGCCATCGAGATCGGCGTCGTCGTCGACCTCGCCCTCCCCCTGCTCCCGGAGCCGGAGCTCCTCGTCGCTCGCACGGCGATGATGCTCGGCGGCGTCGTGGTGATCGCGATCGGGTCGGGCCTCTACATCGGCGCCGGGCTCGGCCCGGGCCCACGAGATGGGTTGATGACAGGATTCGCGAAGCGTGGCATCTCGATCCGCTTCGCCCGTACCGCCATCGAGGTGACCGTGCTCGTCATCGGCATCGCCCTCGGTGGCGCGATCGGCGTGGGCACGGCTGTCTTCGCGCTCGGAATCGGCCCGCTCGTGCAATTCTTCCTGCCCCGACTGCGAATCGCTCCCCAAGCAGCGGTCGCCGTGTGACGGTCAGAGCGACGAGCCGCGGAAGGAGCTTCGACGCAGTAGGAAGTCGCCGACCTGATTCAACGCCAGCACGGTGAACGTCAGCATCAGAGCCGGATACATCACCTGGGCGAGGTTGGAATTGATGTCACGTCGCGCCTGGTTGATCATGTTGCCCCACGTCGCGGTCGGCAGCTGCACGCTCAGCCCGAGGAACGACAGTGTGCCTTCGACCACGATCACGGCAGCGGCCGCGACCATCGCGTAGGCGACCAACGTCGGAAACACGTTGGGAATGATCTCACGCCGCAGGATCGTCCACTTCTTGGTGCCGATCGCCTCGGCGGCGGTGACGAACTCCCGATTCGAGATCGCCAGACTGTTCGCACGCGACACCCGGGTGTAGGCAGGAATCGACAACAGGCCGATCACGACGCTGATCACGAACAGGTCGCGCACCTCGAAGAGCGACACCAACGCAAGGAGCAGAACGAGCGCCGGGAAAGCCAGGACGACGTCGAGCATCGCCATGGTCACCGTCTCGGTCTTGCCCCGCACGAACCCGGCGAGCGAACCGAGCAGTCCACCGATGATCACGCCGAACATCACCGAGACGACCGCGACCGTGACGCTGACGTACGACCCGTGCATCACTCGGGCGAAGGTGTCGCGGGCCAGTGCATCGGTCCCGAGCGGATGCGCCCACGACGACCCCTCGAGCGCGGTGCCGGTGCCGAACTCGCCTGTCTGGGCGTTGAATCCGTTGAGCTGGAGATTGGGGTCACCCAACGGCAGCGCCCCGTTGAACACCCGGCTGTCGAGTTGGGCGTAGATCGCACCCAGGACGATGAACATCAGCCACAGTGCGCTCAGCTTGACCAGGATCGGCATCTCGGCGAAGACGCCGAGCGGCGACTTTCGTGGCGGTTTGACGCCGGTCGGGACCTCGAAGTCCGACCGGGTCGCACCGCCACCGGTCAACTTGACGATCTCGGCGTCCTCGGCGTCCTCGATCTGGGACCCGTCGATGCTGGAGTCGGTGGTTGCCATGGTCAACTCCTCCGGATACGGGGGTCGAGCACTGCGTACATCAGGTCGACGACCGTGTTGATGATGACGAACATGACGGCGATGAAGACGGTGATCCCCTGGATCACCAGGATGTCACGACCGTTGATGGCGTTGATGAGTGTGAAGCCGAGCCCGGGGAGGCCGAACAGTGTTTCGATGACCACCGTGCCCCCGAGGAGAGCACCGAAACTGATACCGACGATCGTCATCAGGCTCAGCGAGCTCGGCCGGAGCGCGTGGCGGAAGAGGATGTATCTGTCGCTGAGCCCCTTGGCGCGGGCCGACAGGATGTAGTTCTCCTTCAGGGTCGCGATCATGTCGGAGCGGACCAACCGCGAGAAGATGGCCATCTGTCCCAGAGCGAGCGCTGTCGCCGGCAGGATCGCCGTCCTCAGGTTGTCGACCACACCGTCGCTGAGACGGTTCCAGCCCGACGCCGGAAGCCAGCCGAGTCGCACGGCGAAGAACCAGATGAGGAAGATGCCGACGATGAAGTTCGGGATCGAGAGCGCAACCTGCACGAAGGCCGAACTCGCGGTGTCCTGCCATTTCGATTGCCGGTACGCGCCCATCACACCGATGGGGATGGCGACGATCACCGAGATGAGCACAGACATCACGGCCAACTGAAAGGTGACCGGTAGACGGCTGCTGATCGAGTCGGCCACCGGCTCGTCGGTGACGTACGAATTCCCGAGGTCGCCCGTGACCGCATCACCGAGCCACGACAGGTATCTGACCACGAACGGATCGTCGAGGTTCAGGTCCTCGCGGAGTTGCGCCTCGACGGCAGGATCGCGCTCTGCGGTCCCAAGAATCGTGTTGACGGGATCTCCAGGGAGGAACGCAACCATCGCGAACGACAAGAACGTCACCGCCAGCACTGTGGCGATCAATCGCAGCAGTAGGAATGCGATGGTCTTGACCATGATGATGGTTGCCCCTCCCTGGAGCCCGTGGTGGTGTCAGCGTCGATTCAGGGCCGGATCACCCTTGCGAGATCCAGACGTCAGACCATCGGGTGATTGCATCTTCGACGCCGGTGCCCAGGCTGCCGCTCGGCAACGTCCAGTTGACCAGACCCTTCACGTCCGGGGTCGTGGCGATGAGCGTCGCCGTGTGTGCGTAGTAGGACCACAGCGCCAACTCGTTCATCTTGGTCATGATGTTCGAGTAGAGATCCTGACGCGTTGCCAGGTCGGCGGTCGCTGAGCCCTCGGCGACCCAATCGACGAGCTGCTGATCGAAATAGTTGGACACGTTCAGCGTTGCCGTCTCGGGTGGTGCGAGGTAGTTGCCGACTGTCCCGAACGGATCACCCTGTCCGCTCATACGCCAGCAGTGGACGCCCGTGTCGTCGTTCAGGGCCATGTCGATGTGTGTCTGCTGGTCGAACTGGGTCAAGTTGACGTTGACGAGTTCGGACTGCGTCCACACCTGCTGGATCACCTGCATGGCTGCGATCAGGGTGGGATCAGGCGGACACTGCAGGTCGACGTCGATCTTGGCGCCGGGCGACTTGCCATCCGACCGGGCCGGGTCGTCGATGTACTCCTGCAGCAGAGCCCTGCCTGCCTCGAAGTCGAAACCCAAGTAGGCGTCGGCCGCTGCCTGCGACCAGTACGGCGACCCGGGTGCCTGCCAGTGGGTAGCAGGCTCCCCGATGCCACCGAGGGCCTCGATCACGTTGTCCTGCGCGGTCATCTTGTTGAGCGCCTGCCGGACCCGGAGGTCGTCGAACGGCGGCCGAAGGGTGTTGTAGAAGTGCGCTTGGACCTCGTTGCCGCTGGCCTCGTTGAGCGTGATGCCCGACTTGCCCCTGGCGTCACCGATGGTGGCCGCACGCAGCGTCATCATCGCATTGACCGGGTCCGAGTCCGACACCAGTGCGTTGAGGCGAGTGCCCTCGTCGGGGATCGGACGGAACGACACCGAGTCGAGATACGGCAGTTGCAGGCCATCGGCGTCGGTGCGCCAGTAGTTCGGGTTCTTGACCACGATCGTCTCGTTGTTGATGTCGCGCTTCTCCAGCACGAACGGACCGGTGCCGATCGGGTTGTCGGCCCAAGCGGCCTCGTCGGCAGCCGCCACCGGATCGAACACCGTTCCCAGGCCAGCGCCCTCCAGGAACGACGGGAACGTCGTGGTCGGGGCGCTCAGCGTGTACTTCACGGTCAGATCGTCGACCGCCTCGACAGCTATGAGATTCGACGACACCACCGCGCCGGAGGCGGAGGAACCCTCCTGCTGGAAGGGGAACATGTCTGCGATCGACTGCGCGGTCAGCGCCGAACCGTTGCTGAACGACACGCCGGGGCGCAGCGTCATCGTCCACTCGGTGAAGTCCGCGTTCGACTCGAGGCGCTCGGCAAGGTACGGCTCGTACTCGCCGTCGACGTTGCGTGCCATCAGCCGGTCGAAGATCGTGTGGGCGATGTTGACGTAGCTGGCGGACCCGATGTCCTCCCACGGCCGAAGACCGGTCGTCTCGGCCTCGAGGCCCACGGTCACCGTTCCGCCGTACTCG
>DATKXG010000212.1:0-2460 GCA_035529175.1 Ilumatobacteraceae bacterium | reverse complement strand
CCCGGCTCCATCCGGACCAAGGCCGTCGTGTTCGAGAACCTGAACGCGCTCGCCAACCCCGGCGCCTCCGTGTTCGGGGCGACGCTGCTTCACGGTGGTGTGCGGCGCAATTGGATGGCGAGACAGGTCATGGCTCGCAACAACCGCCACAGGATATTCTCCAACGCCGACGACGACCTCGTGGGACTGGAGTGGGCCCTGGCGCAGCACCTCACCGACACCGAGGTCAGCGTCGTCGGTTGTGTCGGGCTCTTCTCGGGGCGAGTTCCGGAACTGACGAACGGAGATGATCGATGACAGTCACCTGGGTAACCGACAGCGAGCCGAACGAGCGCTTCACCCTGTACACCCGCGGCAATGTCGGCGAGGTGTTCCCCCACGTCATCACGCCGCTCACCGGCACGTTGATCGGCGATGCCATTCGCCAGGCCCAGTCCGATGTCTTGGTCGAGATGGGGGTGCTGCATCGCGGTGAGGTCGCGGGCCCTTCAGCCACGACCGGCGTCTTCGGCGGCTACCTGTACATGAACGGATCCGCGATGCGGCTCTTCGGAGTCCGCATGCCAGGGATGACCTGGCGCGACGCCGACGAGCAGGTCATGGGCGCCGTCGAAGGAGTCCCGCCCTACGAACCGGCGAAGGGCGACCGCAACCTCACCGCGTCGCTGGCGACCGTGCGCTACTCGACGAAACTGCTGCGCCGACCCGACCTCGAGTTCCTCGCCACCGCTCGAACCGACGCCCAGCGGTGGTTGGCCACGATGCCCGATCTCACCGAGGCACCCGACCAGCATCTCCTGCGATGGCTCGACGACTTCCCGGCTCGGCAGGCAGCGAGCATGAAGCGCCTCCTGCAGGCGGCCATGTTTGCTGGTGCCCCACGCGGGATCCTCGATCAGCTGCTCGAACAGCGGCAGGCACCCCCGGGATTGGCCAACCGGATCGTGAGCGGCACCGGCGACGTCGACTCCGCTCAACTCGCCCAGCGCATGTGGGTACTCGGCCGCATCGTGGCCGCCGACGAACGCCTGGGAGCCGCATTCGGTGAAGGGCTCGATCGGATCGCGGAACGCACCGCCGAAACAGACCTGCAGCCGGCGATCGCCGCATTTCTCGCCGATCACGGACACCGAGGCAACGACGAGTACGAGCTGGCCACACCCGCCTGGGTCATGGATCCCGCGCCCGTGTACGCCGCCATCGACCGGCTCCGCAACGCTCCGGAGGATCGAGATCCCGTGGCCACCACGCGGCGCCTCGCTGCTGACGCCGACCGGGCGTTGGCGGACGCACTCCAGCTCGTGCGGCGCCCGATGCGATGGCTGCTCCGGCGAAGCGCGATGGTTGCCCGGCAGGGTGCGATCGCCCGGGAGCGGGCCAAGGACATCATGGTGCTCGAGAACCTCGGTGCCCGGCAGGTTCTGCACGAGCTGGTTCGCCGAGCAGCCGAGCGGGGCGGGCCAAGCGATCCTCGACTCGGCTTCTGCGTCACCATCAATGAACTCGCCGACTACCTCGCCCGGCCCGCCGCCTTCAGCGATGTGATCGCGGAACGAGCCGCTCGGGCGGAATACCTCAACCAGCGCGTCCCGCCACCGTGGTTCGACGGCCGGATTCCCGATCCGTCGACATGGTCAATCCGCGAAGATGTCACGACCGAGCGGCCCGCGGCCGGCACGGTCATCTCCGGCATCGCCGTGAGCGGCGGAACGGCATCTGGCCCAGCCCGCGTCATCGACGATCCGGCCGACCCGCGGGGGCTCGAACCTGGCGACGTCCTGGTGTGCTCGATCACCGACCCGTCGTGGACGCCACTCTTCCTCGGCGCCGTCGCGGTGGTGTGCGACAGCGGCGCGGTGCAAAGCCACGCCGCCATCGTCGCCCGTGAACTCGGCATCCCGGCAGTGATGAGCGCTCCGGGCATCACCGCCGTGAGCGACGGCACGATCCTCCACGTCGACGGCGACTCCGGAACCGTGTCGGTCGCATGACCACCGCGGGAGCGCCGAACTCACGTCTCCGTCACAGCCGTTGGCTGGTCGCCCTCGTTGCGGCTCCGCCGGTTGTCGGCTTCCTGACGACCGTGTTGGCTCCGGACCCACACGGACACTGGAGCGAACACCTCGCATCCGCGGCCCTGAAAGGAGTGCAGCTCGCACTGCTGCTCGTGCTTGTCACGATCCTCCGATGGCGGAACTTGTCGGGGTGGCTGCTGGCCGCATTCGCCATCATCGCTGTCGGGATCGTGCTGCAAGCAGCGGGTGACTACCAGGTCGCCGATTCGATCTGGCGCACGGTTGGCGATCCCGGATTCGGACCTGGCTATTACAAAGGCCACGACCGTTCCGCGCTCGGCGACCTCCTCGTCCTCGGCGGCGGACTCGCGTTCGCCATCATCGCCGGAGCAACTCGTCGCGCTCCAGCGCGTGCGGCTGTGCTGGCGGCGATCCTGGCGGTCAT
>DATKXG010000211.1:0-4231 GCA_035529175.1 Ilumatobacteraceae bacterium | reverse complement strand
GCCGGCGCATACGGCGATCCGACCATCGGGCCGTGGCGTTCGCCGACGACAACTCGATCGTCGACCGCGCCGTCGCTCATCGAGCCGGGCTCGGCTGGTACGGCAAGAACGCCAATCTGCTGCTTCCGGGAGCCGGCAGCTGGTTCGTCCTCGGCTCGATCATCACAACTGCGCCGTACGAACCGACTCCGGGGCCCGCTCCCGACGGGTGCGGTACCTGCACCCGTTGCATCGACGACTGCCCGACCGGGGCGATTATCTCCCCGGGCGTGATCGACGCCAACCGGTGCATCAGCTGGATCCTGCAGCGCCCCGGCTCGATCCCTCCCGAGTACCGACCAGCGATCGGTGATCGGATCTACGGCTGCGACGACTGTCAGGACGCCTGCCCGATCTCGGTTCGCCTCGGCCGGCGCAACACGATCGAGCTCGACCCTGCGGCCGATGCCTGGGTCGATGCCATCGCGCTCCTCGAGGCCGACGACGACGGGATCGATGCCCGATACGGCCACTGGTACGTCACCGATCGCGACTTCCGGTGGGTCCGGCGCAACGCGCTCGTGGTCGTCGGCAACGTGGGCGATCCCGCAGATGCGCGGGTCCGGCGGGTGCTGGAGCACTACCGTGCCCACATCGACCCGATCCTCGCCCAACACGCCACCTGGGCCGCCGACCGTCTGGCGCACCGATCCCGGTCTGGTGCCGACACGTGAAGCACCTCCTGGTCACCAATGATTTCCCACCGAAGATCGGCGGAATCCAATCGTTGTTGTGGGAATGGTGGCGCCGTCTCCCGCCCGAGTCGTTCGCCGTGCTCACCAGCCCGTATGCGGGCACCGCCGAGTTCGATGCCGGCGAGCCGTATCGCATCGAGCGGACCCGCGAGCCGGTGCTGCTGCCGCACCCGTGGATGGTCAACCAGGTCAACCGCCTCGCCCGGGACGTCGGGGCCGACTTCGTGGTGCTCGACCCTGCGGTCCCGCTCGGGATGATCGGCCCGTCGCTCGACCTGCCGTACCACCTCGTCCTCCACGGTGCCGAGGTGACCGTGCCGGGACGCCTCCCCGGCGCCAAGCAGGCGCTCGCCTACACGCTGCGCCGCGCGGAGGGAATCATCGCCGCCGGCGGGTATCCCGCAGCCGAAGCGGTTCATGCGGCGGGACGCGACCTGCCGATCACCGTGGTTCCCTGCGGCGTCGATCCCGCCAAGTTCGTCCCCCTCGATGCTGCCGAGCGTCTCGCTGCCCGTGAGCACTTCGGCATCGCCGCCGACGCGGAGGTGATCGTGAGCATCTCCCGGCTCGTGCCGCGCAAAGGGTTCGACACGGCAATCCGAGCGGCGGCGCGACTCGGCCGCGTGCGCCCGAAACTGCGCCTGGTGATCGCCGGTGGGGGACGCGAGGACGACCGGCTCCGCCGCCTCGCCGAGGAACTCGGCGCTCCCGTCACGTTCCTCGGCCGGATTCCGAACGCGGACCTTCCGCCGCTCTACGGCTGTGCCGACGTGTTCGCCATGCTGTGCCGCAACCGCTGGGGCGGGCTCGAACAGGAAGGCTTCGGCATCGTGTTCGTTGAGGCCGCGTCGTGTGGGGTACCGCAGGTCGCCGGCGACTCGGGCGGCGCCGCAGAGGCTGTCGCCGACGGCGAGACCGGGTTCGTGATCTCCGACCCGGAGGACACCCAGGCCGTCGCGGACGCCATCGCTGCGCTGCTCGACGACGACGAACTCCGTCGGGAGATGGGGGAGCGGTCGCGTGAGCGCGTCCTCGACGAGTTCGCCTACGACGTGCTCGCCCGCCGGCTCGGTGACACCCTCCACGTCGACTGGCCCGCCGACACCTGAGCGCGCCCACGTTTGCGCTGCATTTCGGGTGGACCGGGTCACTCAAATCTGAGCGCAAACGAGTAGGAGCGCGTGAGGGGCTGGCAGACTCGGGGCGTGACGAACGACGGCGATCGAGTGGACGCACGCCGAGCCGGCGACGTGATCGTGCTCGCCGACGTCGTCGGGACACTCGCCTTCTCGGTCACCGCGATCACCGCTGCGGTCGTGTTCTCGACGCCGACCCAATGGGTCGGAGCGATCACGGCCATGGCCCTGTTCGCCGTCGGCGTCTTCACGTTCCTCTGGTCGTTCTGGAACGCCGTGCAACGCAGTCGCGAGGAGCAGATCGGCGTGATGCAGATGTACCTCCTCCTCGGCGAGCCCACACCGGCTCGCGTGCGACGGATCATGCTGGCGATGCTCGCGATCCAAAGCACGGTGGCACTCGCCACCGCCTTGGCGCGGACGGAGTCCGAGGACGGATCGCCCGGTACGTCGCTCGCGGTGGGCATCCTCGTGCCGATGTTCGGGCTCGGGCTCAACGGACTGTGGTGTGCATTCCACGGCGTGTTCCCGCCGCGTCCGGACCTCGACGTTCATGACGCCGAGGCGGATGTCGTCACTTCTCGCGCCGCGATCGACAAGAATGACCACCATGGCTGAGACCGCGACCGAGATCATCACCATCGACGCTCCTCACGAGCGCGTCTGGCAGATCGCGATCGACCTCGAGAGCTACCCGATGTGGGCCCACGACATCAAGGACGTGAACATCCGCGCGACCGATGACGAGGGACGCCCGCTCGAAGTCGAGTTCCGAGCGTCTGCGCTCGGCCGGAGCACGCACTACACCCTCAAGTACGACTACACGAACGCTCCCAACGAGATGGGCTGGTCGATGCTGAGCGGCGACATCCAGCGCTCGATCGACGGCGTGTGGCGCTTCGAAGCCGACGGCGAGCGCCGCACGCTCGTGCGCTACGACCTCCAGATCGACCTGGCGATTCCGCTGCCCGGATTCGTGAAGCGGCGCGCCGAGGTTCGTATCCTCAACACCGTGCGCGAACTGAAGGTCCGCGCCGAAGCGTGACGGCAGCGTGAACCGGCGCGTCGGTATCGACGTCGGTGGCACCAAGGCGCAAGCCGTCGTCCTCGATGCGGCCGGTGAGGTCATCGAGACAGCGCAGCGTCCCACGCCGCGCGGCGATCACAGCCTCGAGGCGCTGATCGAGGTGCTGTTCGAGCTCGCCGACGAGGTCGGTCACGACGGGAGCATCGGGGTCGGCGTCCCCGGCCTGGTGACACGAGGCGGCGTGTTGCGTGCAGCGCCAAACCTCGATGGCGTTGCCGACTTCGCCATTGCCGAGCTCCTGACGGAGCGGTTCGGCACCGCTGTCTTCGCCGACAACGACGCCACGTGTGCCACCGTGGCCGAATGGTTGCTCGGCGCAGGGCGAGGCACCAGCGACATGATTCTCGTCACGCTCGGTACAGGTATCGGCGGTGGCATCGTCGCCAACGGCGCGCTGACCCGCGGACACAACGGGTTCGCCGGGGAGCTGGGTCACATGGTGGTCGACCCCTCCGGACCGCTGTGTCCGTGCGGGCGACGTGGTTGTTGGGAACGGTACGCGTCAGGCTCGGGCCTGGCGATGCTCGCCCGCGACGCCGCCACAGGTCATCGTCTGCGCAACGTGGTCCATCACGCCGGTGGCGACCCTCAGGCCGTGCGGGGCGAACACGTGCAGGCCGCTGCCCGCGACGGCGACCACGAGGCGCTCGCTGTGATCGACGACTTCTCGCGGTGGGTGGCCATCGGCCTGGCCAACCTCACCAACGCGCTCGACCCGGAGATATTCGTGCTCGGCGGCGGCCTGGCCGCCGCCTCGGACCTCTACCTCGAACCGATCCGCCGCTGGTTCGGCGAACTGCTCTACCAACCGCACCTCCGCCCGATCCCCAGCATCGAGTTCGCTCGACTCGGCCCGCTCGCGGGTGCCGTGGGCGCTGCCATGCTCCCCGAACTCGCCGAGCACGATGGCCGGCGAGTCAGTGGGGGTAGTAGTTCGCCCGGGCCTGGTTGATCTCGCGCCACGCCGCGGCCCGGTCGCCCGTACCCTGGCTGGAGGAGTGCTTGTCGGGCTCCAACGCCTTGTAGACGTTGAAGAAGTGCTCGATCTCCTCGACGAGCTGATGGGGGAGGCCCGACAGTTCGTTGACGTTCTCGAAGCGTGGCTCGCGCGGTGGCACGCAGATCAGCTTCGCGTCCTCCCCGGCCTCGTCGCGCATGTAGAGCACGCCGATCGGTCGGCACTCGACGATGACGCCCGGGTACACCGGATCCTCGAGCAGGACGAGCGCGTCGAGCGGGTCGCCGTCGCCCGCGAGGGTCTCCGGAAGGAACCC
>DATKXG010000210.1:0-6360 GCA_035529175.1 Ilumatobacteraceae bacterium | reverse complement strand
GGATCGTTCGGTGGTCTTGGCGGCTTGGCCGAGCGACTTCTTCGACGCTTTGGCGATGCGTTGCTCGGGGAACGAATCGACACGACCCAACTGCTCGACCAGGCCGGCGTGTTGCGCGTCGCACCAGGCCTGCACCTCGCGTACGGCGACCAGACCGGACTCGATCAGATCAATACTCGCAGAGGAGTCGGCACGCACCGAAGCGATGGCTCCGACCCGCTCGACGACTGCTGCGATCTCCATGCGATCAACCCTAAACAGGGGCTGTCACAGAGTTCCCGGGACCGCCCGCCCACGCGGCCGTGACGATTCTTGCGATGACCGCTGCGATGAGCGAGCCGTCCGCAGACGGGGCGCTTCGCTCATCACAACCCGAAATCTGGCCCCAGTCTGTACGTCAACGTGGGTGTGGGAATCCAGCCCTGACGTTCAGGCTCGGTATCGGCGGTTGAGTCGATAGGTGGCCAGACCGGCGGCGAGCATGAGCAGCGCGAGCGAGGAGAGCATGCCGACCGTCGTGACCGCATGGGGGACCGTGTCGTCGGCGCCGGGGTTGCGTTCGGCGATACCGACCGGGTTCGGACCGATCTCGCCGATCGACGCGATCCACAGCCAGAGGCCGACGCTGACGCCGCCGACAGCCAACCCGATCCCATAGCTGCGCACGATCAGCATGCCGGCGACGCCGGCGAGCGCGATCAGCCCGACCTGGCCGAGTCGGCCGGCGAAGAACGCTGCCGGCAGGTCGCGGGTCGGGTCGACCGATCGGAAGTTGTCGGCGAACGCAGCGTCGTTGACCGGTACGAGCGGACCGAACGCGAGCACGACCATCGCGACGGCGGTGATCGCCGCGATCAGCGGGTTGAGTGCAGCTCGGCCACCGCTGCCGATCGAGCGCAACGACGCGAAGAACACGACGGTACCGATCACGCCGACGCCGACGATGAGCCACCACCCGAGATCTCGGGTGACCCGCAGCGTGAACTGAATGGACGACGTCCTGGTGATCGACTCGGCAATGGCGATCGGCAGTTCGGCCAGCCCGATCGTGAGACCCGCCCATCCCGCGAGAGCGAGACCTGCGCCACCGGCCAGGCCGGCGCCCCACCGAAGGCCGAAACACGCGAGCAGTCCGCCGATCACCATGATCGCTGTGCCGATGAAGCCGGCAAGACCGAGATCGGATCCCAGATCGTCCAGTGTGCGTGCACCGGTGGTAATGCCCGCCGCCGGTCGTGTGGTGCGGATGTCGATCACGTCGGCAACGATCGTCATCAGCATGGCGGCCGCACCGAAGAGCGCGAGCAGGAAGATCACCCTGATCCGGAACGGCTCGCGGGCCGGCGGATACTCCACCAGATCGTCCTGCCCGTCGAACAGTGCCGGCATCTCCGCGGTCGAGGTTGCGTCAGCGATGGCCACGTTCGGTTCCGTGGGGGCCGCGAATCCGGCCGTCTCCACTGGGGGCGTCACCTCGATCCGTTCGGTCACCGCCTCGATCGGCTCGGTGGGTGGCTGGACCACGTCGATCGGTTCGGTGGGCGGTTGGAGCACGTCGATCGGTTCGGTGGGCGGTTGGATCACCTCGATCGGTTCGGTGGGTGGCTGCAGCGTCTCGACCGGTTCGGCGGGATCGGGCAGGACGATCTGCGCTCCGCAGTCGTGACAGAACTTCTGCTGCTCCGAGACATCGATCCCGCAGCGAGGGCACACCATACGACGACTGTAGGAGATCATGCCTCGGCGCGAGGCGGCACACTGTGTGGGTGGCCGGACGCTTCGCACCCTCGCCGACTGGCGACCTGCATCTCGGGAACCTCCGCACTGCTGCGATCGCGTGGTTGGCGGCACGGTCGCGCGGTGACCGTTTCGTCGTGCGAATGGAAGATCTCGACCGGCACCAGGCCAGTGTCGACATCGAAGCCGCCCAGCTACGCGACCTGGTACGGCTCGGCGTCGACTGGGACGGCGAGGTGATTCGCCAGAGCGATCGTTTCGACCGGTACGAAGCGGTCATCGCCGACCTTGCCGATCGCGGCCTCGTGTACGAGTGCTTCTGCACCCGACGGGAGATCCGCGAGGAGATCGACTCGGCCGCGCACGCCCCGCACGGCCCGCCGGGGTCGTATCCGGGGACCTGTCGCCGGCTGACGGCGCAGCAGCGAAGCCAACGGCGTGACGCCGGACGTCGACCGGCCCTCCGGCTGCGCACCGACGGTCAGGAGATCAGCTTCGACGACCTCGTGCACGGCTCGGTGTCGGGGCTGGTCGACGACGTCGTGCTGCGTCGCAACGACGGGGTCCCGGCCTACAACCTCGCTGTGGTCGTCGACGACGCCGCGCAGGGCGTGACCCAGGTCGTGCGCGGCGACGACCTCCTCTCGTCGACCGCTCGCCAGATCCACCTCCAAGAGCTCCTCGGCCTCCCTCGACCGCAGTACGTGCACGTCCCACTGGTGGTCGACGCCGAGGGCCAGCGCCTCGCCAAACGCGAGGGAGTGCCACTCACCCTGGCTGAACTGGTCGACTCCGGAGTCGGTCCGAGCGAGATCGTCGCCTGGATCGCGCAGTCGCTCGGCGGCGACGACACAGGCTCGATCGCCACCCTCCGTGATCTCGTCGACGGCTTCGATGCGTCCGCGATCCCGTCGGGACCCTGTTCGGCGCCGGATCTCGGCCAAACCGGTTGAGACCGAGCAAGTTCGAGCTGGTGACGACGCCACAGCGGGCGGTGCCGGTAAGCTCACCCATCGTGGTCGAGCAGGAACGCACGCGCGCGAAGATCGGCACCCTCGTGGTGTTCGGCCTCGCGGCGCTCGTCGGCTATTCCACCGCCGTCACCAGTGGCACTGGAGGCGAGGGTGCCGCCGAGGCTCCCGCCGTCGAGAACTCCAACGACACCACGACGTCTCAAGCGCCGATCACGGCGGCTCCGACCACGGCCCCCACCACTACCTTGCCGCCGACCACGTTGCCGCCGACCACGGTCGAGACGACCCTGCCACCGACCACGACGACACCGCCGAACTTCGTCCCGGTGGCCGTGATCGAGGAACCGCTGCAGGCGGTCGGCACTGGCAGCGGGCAGGAGACGGCGCGGATCCAGCTTCGGCTCATCGAGCTCGGTTTCTGGCTGTCCGCCATCGACGGGAGCTACGGGCTGACCACCAAGCAGGCAGTGATGGCGTTCGAGAAGTACATGGGGTTCGACGCCGACGGCAAGGTCGACCAGGGCACCGCCGACGCACTGACCGCGATGACGCTGCGCCCTGTCGCCCGGGCCGACTCCGGCACGCTGATCGAGGTCGACAAGGCCAAGCAGTTGCTGTACTTCGTGATCGACGGCCGCACCGAATGGATTCTCAACACTTCGACCGGCAACGGCGAGGAGTACACCGAGCCGGACCAGAACACGCCGGGTGAACTCATCACGGGTGTCTCGCTCACGCCGAGCGGCCTGCACGCGGTCAACCGTGAACGCCCCGAAGGGTGGTGGGAAGGCGATCTCGGCGAGATCTACCGACCCAAGTACTTCGTCGGCGGGGTTGCCGTCCACGGCTCCAACAGCATCCCGAACTACCCGGCATCGCACGGCTGCGTTCGTGTGAGCGTTCCCGCCATGGACTGGATCTGGGACAGCGGGATCATGCCGTTGCGCACCCCGGTCTGGGTCCACGACGGCGTCTGAGCCGCTTCGGGACGGTCCGGTGGGCGCCCGTCTGGGAGACTCCGCGACCATGCTTCCTGCCATCGGTGCTGTTCGCCCTTGGGCCGATCCTCACGTGGTCTCCATCGGTCGTCTCGACATGCGCCCGCCGACGCCGGCGCACGCGTCGCTCGAGGACGCGAGAGCTGCCGGCGCTCCGACGTGGCGACGATCGCTCGACGGCCGCTGGACGTTTCGACTCTTCGACCGCCCTGACGACGTCCGGGCTGCGGCAGTCCAGCGGCCGCCGACGGGCCGCTCGTGGACATCGGTCGCCGTCCCCGGCAACTGGACGCTGCAGGGCGTCGGCGATCTGCCGCAGTACACCAACGTCCAGATGCCCTTTCCGGGGCCACCGCCCCGTCTGCCCGACCGCAACCCCACCGGGGTCTACCGCCGCACGATGCAGATCCCTAAACGATGGCTCGATCGCCAGGTCGTGCTGCACATCGGTGGCGCCGAGAGCACGCACGTGCTCTACGTCAACGGCGAGTTCGTCGGGTACGGCACCGACAGCCGGCTCGCCAGCGAGTACGACGTCACGCCGTTCGTCCACGCCGGACCGAACGACGTCGCCATCGTGGTCACGCGTTGGAGCGCCCACAGCTACGTCGAGGACCAGGATCAGTGGTGGATGGCCGGCCTACACCGCACGGTGTACGTCGAGGCGCGAGGAGCAGTGCACCTCGCCTCGCTGGTCTGCGACGCGGGCCTGCTCGACACAGGTACCTCCGAGCCGGTCGGCACGCTCGTGGCGAGCGCCACGCTCGGCGGTCTCACCCCACCCGGCCCGGGATGGCAGGTCCGATTCGCGGTGGAAACCCTGCGCGGCCGACGCGTCGGTCGTGCCCAGACCGTCGCCGTACCACACCGGTTCGCGACGCCCTACCTGTTCCATGGCCACACCGCCGTCGCGTCGTTCGAGCTCCCCGGGGTCGTTCCCTGGTCGGCCGAATCCCCGTCGCGGTACCGCGTGACCGCCGAACTGCTCGATCCCGACGGAGCCGTGGCCGAGGTTCACGCCCAACTCGTCGGCTTCCGGTCGGTCGAGGTCCGCGACCGCCAACTCCTCGTGAACGGCGAGCCGATCTGGGTGTTCGGCGTCAACCGCCACGATCATCATCCGACCCGTGGCAAGGCGGTGACGGTCGACGACATGCGCGGCGACCTGCTCGCGATGCGGCGTCACAACATCACCGCCGTGCGGTGTTCGCACTATCCGAACGATCCGGCCTTCCTCGACCTGTGCGACGAGATCGGCATGTACGTCGTCGACGAGGCGAACATCGAGAGCCATGCGTACAACACGAGCCTGTGCGACGACGCGAGGTATCGCTCGGCATGGTTGTCCAGGGGAGCGCGGATGGTCGAACGCGACCGGAATCATCCGAGCGTGATCATGTGGTCGCTCGGCAACGAGGCCGGCTACGGCAGCAACCACGACTCGCTGGCCGGCTGGATTCGTCGGGCGGACCCGTCGCGGCCGCTGCACTACGAAGGGGCGGTGTTCCACGACGGATGGGTCGACGGCGGTACGGCGGCCAGCGACGTCGTCTGCCCGATGTACCCGACCATCGACGCGATCGCCGACTACGGCCGCGCGGGGCGGGGCGATCGACCGCTGATCATGTGCGAGTACAGCCACGCGATGGGCAACTCCAACGGCTCGCTCGCCGACTACTGGGACGTGATCACGACGACGCCCGGCCTCCAGGGCGGGTTCATCTGGGAGTGGAAGGACCACGGTCTGCTCACGCGGCTCCCCAGCGGCAAGCGGGGGTTCGCCTACGGCGGGCAGTTCGGCGACGATCCCAACGACGGCAACTTCGTGGCCGACGGCCTGATGTCGGCCGACCTGCGGCCGCATCCCGGCGTGCAGGAGGTGATGTGGGTGTACCGACCGGTCGTCGTGTCGCTCAACGGCGACCGCCTGCGGGTGACCAACCGGCGCAGCTTCATCGATCTCTCCGATCTCGACGCCACCTGGGAGCTGCTCACGGAGGGTGCCATGACGTCGTCCGGGGCCCTCGACATCGGCTCGGTCGCTCCCGGCGCGACGGTGGAGATCCCTCTGCCGTGCGACGTGCCCGACACCGACGACGTCCACCTGACCGTTCGCTGGACCCAGCGCCGCGCCACTCCATGGGCCCCGAAGGGCCACCTCGTCGCGTGGGACCAGGCGACCCTCCGCTCGCCTGGCGAACCCTCGACACCGGCGATCACCACCCCCACCACCCCGACCACCTCGACCAATTCCGGGTTGTGGGGGGTAGGTCCGGAGCTGGCGCTCTTCCGGGCGCCGGTCGACAACGACGGGTTCAAGTTGTTGCCCGAACTCGGACGACGGATCGGCGTCGGCGGCGACGGCCTCGGTCACTGGATCGACGCCGGCATCGATCGGTTCCCGGCCGACGACCTCGTCGAACACGACCATCAGGTCGATCGCCTCGACGGTGCCGAGATCCACACTCACGTCGTGGTCGTGCCGGACGCGCTCGACGACGTCGCCCGCATCGGCGTGCGGTTCGAACTCCCCGCCGGATTCGATCGGCTCCGCTGGTTCGGGCGCGGTCCGCTCGAGAACTACCCCGACCGCAATCGCGGTGCCGTGCTCGGTGTGTGGGAATCGGACGTCGACGAGCCGCCCTACCTCG
>DATKXG010000209.1:0-5623 GCA_035529175.1 Ilumatobacteraceae bacterium | reverse complement strand
GCTGTCGTCGGTGTTCGGCTGGTCGGGGTCGTCGAATCGATAGCCGAAACATGCCTCCGACCAGTCGATTTCACCGTCGATCGCCTTCGCGTACGGGTCGAGGAGCAGCTTCGACGGGTTGCACCACAGACCTTTCGCCGGTTCCCATGGCCCGTGGACCCGGAACCCGTACCGCTGGCCGGGGCGCACGTCGGGAAGGTAGGCGTGCCAGCAGTGGCCGTCGACTTCGGTCAGCGAGATCCGGACCTCCTGGTCAGCGGGCCCGTCGCCGAGCAGGCAGAGTTCGACGCCGTCGGCAACGCTCGTGAACAACGAGAAGTTGGTCCCCGATCCGTCATAGTAGGCGCCGAGCGGATACGGATTGCCGACCCACACTCGTTGGCCACGGGAGGTCTCGACTGGACGTTCGGTCACCTCGGCATCTTGCCTGACTCGATCCGCGAACGAAACGTCGGTGCACCAACGCGAGCCTTTGCGTGCTTCGGAACTCGAGTCGCGACCCGATGAGGCAGACTGAGGCGACCATGTTCATGGCCACGGTGCATCCGACCTACCAGGCAGTCGGGCGCGCGCCTCAACAGATCGAGCTCGAGTCGCTGACCAGCGCCGATTGGATCCGCGCCGGCGTCGTGATGGTCGTCTCGGTCATCGCGGCGATTGTCGCGAACCGAGCGGCCCGATCGGTTGGAGAACGCACGATCGGCCCCGGTGCGGCATCGCTGTTGATTGCCCGCCTTGTCGGCTATCTGATCGTGCTCGTCGGGCTCATCTACGCCTTGGGCGGCCTCGGCGTTCGGATCGGACCGCTGCTCGGAGCACTCGGTCTCGGTGGCCTCGTCCTCGCGTTCGCGCTGCAGGGTGTCGTCGAGAACTTCTTCGGCGGTCTGATCCTGCAGTCGAGACGGCCGTTCAAGGTCGGTGACACGGTGGTGCTCGCCGAACAGACCGGCGTCGTCAAGGACGTCGACTCCCGCACCGTCGTGCTGCGCGGGCTGGACGGCTCATGGATCCGAGTCCCGAACGCCCAAGTGCTGAAGGATCCGATCGTCACGCTCACGCAGGAGCCCTATCGGAGGAGCAGCCTGACCGTCGGCGTCGCCTACGCCAGCGATTTGCAGCGGTGCACGGAGGTGCTCCTCGAGGCGCTCGGGCGGGTGGCACGGATTCGTAGCGATCCGCCGCCCCTCGCCATCGTGCGGGAGTTCGGGTCGTCGAGCATCGACTTCGAAGTGCAGTACTGGCACGCCAGCGATGTCCCTGGCGAGTTGGCTGCGACTCACGACGTCGTACTGGCGGTCCACCAGGCGCTGGCGGCCGCAGGTATCACGATCGCGTTCCCGCAGATGACGGTCTGGTCCGGCCGCGACGTCCACGACGAGCCGTATGACGAGACGGACAGCGTGGTGTACACGCATCACCCCGGCGTGGCCGGCGCCGACGGTGATCACGACGACCAGGACTCGTCGGGTGGTTGGCGCCGCTGGCGCCGCGGCTGACCGCTTGTCGCCGGATTATCCACCGAAGGCGGCAAGCAACCCTCGACTACCGTCGCTGAATGGCCACGGTCGTCACCGGCAGATCACCACCTCGCCGGGATGGTCGGCCTCGGGCTGCTGCGCACCTGGTACCTCGACGGTGACGTCAATGCTTGAACGGATGCGGGAACTCACCGTGACGCTCCAACGCTCCGACGAGTTCCCGTTCTCGATGGTGCTCGACCCGACCGAACGGGACCTGCAGACCGGTGACGAGGAGTGGGCGCCGAGCTACGACGGACCGAATCCGATGATCGAGACCGAGGAACGGGTCGCGCACCCGATTCTTCGCGAGCTCGCCGAGCCCGGCCGTCGCGCGCTCGACGCGGCCTGTGGCACCGGGCGGCAGGCGTCGCTGGCGCTGTGTCACCTGTCCGATCCGGGCGACGCCGTGACGGAACTTGCCAGAGTGCTCCGTCCCGGCGGGACGCTCGTGATCACCAACCCGCACCCGTTTGGCGGCATGCTCGGCGGGTGAGCCTTCTATGGCGGCATCGCTCCCGATCGTCCGATGACCTGGGTGCGCGACAACCACCATGCCGCGTCGACCTGGCTGCGTTCGTTCCGCTCTGCAGGGCCCAGCGTCGACGAGTGCATCGAGGAACCCTTCAGTGACGAGCAGATCGCCAGCTCGCCTGCCGATCTGGTGTTTCCCGCGGCGGCGAGGGCCGCGATGACCGGCCTTGCGAGCGTGTGGGTGTGGGTGGTCCGCAAGGTCTGAGTTGACGTCGCGTCACGATGGCGTGGACTCGTTGCGCTGGGCGCTTCGTGTTGGAAGCGGGGTGCCCGACCGGGTGTCGGTCAGGCGGCGGTTCGTCGAGTGGGTGGTCCGGTGGTGTGGATGCTGCCGTCGGGGACTGTGAGGGTGAGTTCGCGATTGGGTCCGAGTTCGATCACCCAGCCGTCGTTGTGGATCTTGGTGTGGTGAACGCTGCACACGGGCAGCAGATTGTCGAGGTCGGTACGGCCCTGGTTGCGCCACCAGATGATGTGGTGGAGTTTGCAGCGGTCGTAGGCGACGGTGCAGCCGGGGATGGCGCAGCATTTGTACAGGCAGCGCAGGGCACGTCGTTGTGCCCGGTTCGCCAGCCGGGTGGTGCGACCGAGGTTCAACTCGCCGGGTGCGTGGAGCACGATGCCGTTGCGGACGACGACGGCGTGGATGCCGGCGTCACCGGCGAGCGTGGCGAGGACGCGGGCGGGAATCTCGACGGGGATCGAGAACTCGACCACCGGACCGCTGCCGGGTGCGTCGGCGTCGATGACGGCGACGAACTCGGCCCGCCCCGGCCGGCCGTGACCGATGTTGGTGTCGGTGAGCAGGCGGGAGACGGCCTGTGCGGCGAGGTAGCGCTGCTTCTCGATCGGATCCTGTGGACACCCGTCTGGAACTGACTCCGCGAACAGGGCCTCGACGGTTGCGTCGAGTCGGGCGGCGACCTTGAGACCGGTGAGCGGGTCGAGCCGGGCCGACAGGTTCCACATGCCTTCAGCGTCGACCCAGGACCGTACTCGTGCGGCGCGGCGTTGGCGTTCCAGTCGTTCCTCGCCGTCGACGTCGTCGAGTCGTTTCGCTTCCAACTCGAGCCGGCGGGCGAACTCGTCGACCGTCGCTGCCGCGGCGACCGCCGCCAACGCGTCGGCGCGTTCGAGCAAGGCGCCGCGCTTGGCCGGATCCAGACGCTTCGAGGTGCGGGTGAGGGCGTCGATGTGGCCGGCGGTGATTGCCCCGTCACCCAACGTTGCACCCAGCCTCGGTGTCGCGTCGAGTGTTGCGGATCGTTCCGTCGACTTCGATGCCTGACCCAGCGATGTCTTCGCGGCATCGGCGATCGTCTTCTCCGGGAACGAATCAACTGCACGCAGCTGGGCGACCAGGCCCGCGTGCTGGGCGTCCAACCACGCCTGCGCTTCACGCACCGCCACCAAACCCGACGAGATCGTTGCCCCTGACGCAACCGGGTTCGCCCGCACCGAAGCGATGCGTTCCACCCGCTCGATCACCCCCGCGATCTCCATACCGACAACCCTAAACAGGGGGTGTCACGGACCGGCCGACTTCCGAGTTGCGATGAGCGAAACGCCCCGTATCCGGTCGGTTCGCTCATCGCTCAGAACGATTCAGTCGCCGGCGACCGGGGTCACGTCGACAGCCAGGGGGGCGTCGGGGTGGTGACGCTTGGCCTCGCCGGCCTCGATCGCTTCGAGCAGGTGGATCGAGATGTCGGCCACGCGCACCTGGTCCTCCTCGACGCCGGCACCCTTCACGCCGTCGTCGAGCATGATGTAGCAGAACGGACACGCGGTGGCGACACGGCTGGCGCCGGTCGAGATCGCCTCGGCCGCACGTTCATCGTTGACCTTGGTGCCGGTGTTCTCCTCCATCCACATGCGAGCGCCGCCGGCGCCGCAGCACATGCCCTTGGTGCCGTTGCGCGGCATCTCGACGACCTCGACGCCCTTGATCGACGCGACGACCTTGCGCGGTGCCAGGTAGACGTCGTTGTGGCGGCCGAGATAGCACGAGTCGTGGTACGTGATGCGCTCTTCGAGCGTGGCGTCGGTGACGTCGAGCTTGCCCGAGTCGATCAGTTCCTCGAGCAGCTGGGTGTGGTGGATGACCTCGTAGTTGCCGCCGACCTGCGGGTACTCGTTGAGCAGCGTGTTGAAGCAGTGCGGGCACTGGGTGATGATCTTCTTCACACCCATCCCGTTGAGCATCTCGACGTTCGGTTGGGCGAGCATCTGGAACAGGTACTCGTTACCCGAACGGCGGGCGGAGTCTCCGGTGCACATCTCCGACGGCCCGAGGATCGCGACATCGATGCCCGCCCGGCGAAGCAGACCGGCCATTGCCTGGGTGACCTTCTTGTTCTTGTCGTCGAACGACCCGGCGCAACCGACCCAGTACAGGTACTCGGACGTGAGCGCATCGCCCGGATCGACGATGGTGACGCCGTCGAGGCCGTCGGCCCAGTCGGCACGTTCGCCCTGGTTCATGCCCCACGGGTTCGACTGGTTCTCCATCGCCCGGTAGGCGTTGCCGAGTTCGGCGGGGAAGTTCGATTCCATCAGCGACAGGTATCGCCGCATGTCGAAGATCTTGTCGGTGATCTCGATGTTGACCGGACAGATCTCGTCGCATGCCTTGCAGGTCGTGCACGCCCAGATCTCCTCGGGGGTGATCCGCTCGAACAGCGAGTCGGCGCTGATCGTGATCTCGGAATCGACGCCGAGTGGCGGTGACACGACGGGTGAGCCGGTGGCGGCCATGACCTCGCCCGCCTTCAACACGATCTCGCGAGGGTCGAGTGGCTTGCCGGTGGCGTGGGCGGGACACACGCTGGTGCACCGACCGCACATCGTGCAGGCGTCGAGGTCGAGCAACTGCTTCCACGTGAAGTCCTCGACGGTCGAGGCGCCGAAGCTCTCGAGCTCGGTCTCCTCGAGGTTCGGCATCGGCCGCATCGCGCCCTTCGGACGGTCCTTGTCCTTCAGGTACATGTTCATCGGCGAGGTGAAGATGTGACGCAGCATCGTCAACGGCAGGAGCGCCAGGAACGCCACGAAGCTGGCGACGTGCAGGACCCACCACCACTGGTGCCAGGTGCTGAGACTGTCGGCTGACCAGCCGTCGACGAGGGTGGCGAGCGGATAGCCGATGAACGACCACTTCTCGTAGTCCGGCATGCCCTCCTCGGCAATGCGGAACATCTCCGCGCCGAAGCCGGTGACACCGACAGCGAAGAACGTGCCGAGAATCGCCGCGTGCTCGGGCTTGGACTTGATGCGGATGCGGTAGGGCCGCTGGATGTAGCGGCGCACGATCGCCCACACGATGCCGGCGAGGAACACCGTCCCTGCGGCGTCGCCGACGAACGAGTACGCCTGGTAGGTCGTGCCGTGCAGGAACTTCAGTTCCTCCGGCAGCTGGTGGTCGATCTCGAGGACGGTCGTCACGCCGAGCAGCACGAGGAACCCGAAGTAGATCATCGAGTGCATCAGCCCGGCGCCGGCGTCGCGCAACAGCGTCTGCATGTAGGCGCCGGCGCGGAAGTCCTTCAGGCGTTGCGCCGCATTCTTTCTCG
>DATKXG010000208.1:0-2088 GCA_035529175.1 Ilumatobacteraceae bacterium | reverse complement strand
CCGTCTCGGCCATCGGGAACCACCCGTGGTAGCGCCCGCCGGTCGGAAGATCGGCATTGCGGGACTCGACGATCTCGGCGTAGCCGACTGCCGGGACGCGACCCCACGTCGACGGGTCCGACGACGGGAAGAAGTCCCAGTACCCGAGCAGGTCGCCGGCGCCGGCATAACTGACATTGTTCGCCGTCACGGCGAACCGGTCGATCCGCAGCCGGATCTGGCCGTCCTCCAACGCAGCGCGAGGTTCCTCGTGCACCTCGGCCTCGCCGATCGATGCCCGGCGGATCTCCAGAACCCGCTCGACGTCGTCGCGGTTGCTGTTGTCGTCCTGCGCCATGCTCGTCAGCATGCCCGATTCGACGTCGCGACTCGCACTCGACAACCCATCACCTGCGATGAGCGAAGGGCCGGTATCCGGGCGGTTCGCTCATCGCTGTGTCGGTTTCATCTCCTCCGATGAGCGAAAAGCCGGTATCGGGGCGGCTGGCTCATCGCAAGCCGCCGGCGGGCGGGGCGTGCGGGTGTCGGTCATGTCACTGTCCCTCTCGCTGGGTGAGGATCTGCATCATCTCGCGGGCCACCATCGGCCCGGCGTTCTGGTTCTGGCCCGTGACGAGGTTGCCGTCGACGACCCAGTGATTGGCGAGCGGGTCACGGCGAGCGTGCACGCTCTCGAACACCGCCCCGGCAGCGCGCAGCTCGGTCTCGGGATGCTGCGGCGTCGACTCGATGCCGAGTTCGCGCACCTGCTTGTCGGTCACCGCTGACACCCGGCGACCTTCGACCAGCGGGCGACCGTCGGGCGCAGTCGCCTTCAACAGTCCGAGCGGACCGTGGCAGACCCCGCCGAGCACCTTGCCGAGCGCGTTGGCCTCGGTGATCTTCTCGCCGAGCGCGTCCGACGTGCCGAGGTCGAAGGCCGCTCCCCAGCCGCCCGCGAGGAACACGACGTCGTACGACGCGATGTCGACGTCGGCGATCGCCAGCGAATTCGAGACCTTTGCGCGCAGCTCGTCGTCGGCGAGGAACCGGTCGTCGTCGGCGCTGCGGATCACGGGCTTGACGCTCTGCGGATCGACGGGGATCACTCCCCCGTTCGGGCTGGCGAGATCGACGAACATGCCGGCGTCAAGGAACGCGTAGTACGGCACGGTCATCTCACTGGCGAACACACCCGTCGCCTTGCCGATGTCGAGCACCGCGTGGTTGGTGCACACGATCAGCGCCCGCTTGCCGAGCAACTCGAACTCGCGCGCATCCGGATCGTCGGGATGCAGCCCGAGCTTCTGCAGGCCTTTGCGCAGCAGTCGCGCCGGCGGCGGCACTCGCTTGGTCGCCGGCGCGCTCGCGCGCCGACGCACGTACGGCCACGGCACGTTGCGTTCGGGCACTGCGCGGGCGCGCTCTTCCTTCAGCACGTTTCGGAGATGGTCGAAGACGGCCCGTGCCGACTCGTCGCTCCAGCGGTTGACGTGCTCGATCGGATCCGACGTGAGGTCGTACACCTCCCACTGGTCGGCGAGCGGTTCGGTGCGATACTCGTCGCCGCGCAGCCCGTTCGCAGCGAGGTGGCGAACCCCGGGCTCGGTCCACGTCGACGGGTCGTCGAACGTGCGCACCAGCTTCCACAGGTGTCCTGCACCACCGGGCGCGTCGGTGTCTTCCACCCGGACGACGACACCTTCGAAGTTCGCGCCGACGTGGGCCGGCACCTTGATCCGCAGCGGCGCGGGCGGCTTGACCGTCCGCCCGATCCGGCGGGCGAACCCCGAGGCACCGGTGTCCCCCTCGAGCATGTTGTCCCTGGTCAGGACATACACCGCACGATTTCGGTCCGGTGTCAGCACCCCGTCGACGACCGGCATCAGGTTGCGACCCGGCAACGGATGGACCTCGCTGAAGTCGGCCCGCAACGTCTGGGCCACCTCGGCTTCGTCGATGCCCGCAGCGCCGAGCAGCGTCGGGACGAGGTCGACGTGCGACGTCGGCGCGTCGTCGATCACCCGCGGCTCGGTCGGGCTCGAGCCGAGGCGCACCACCTCGAACGGCACCCTCGTCGCCTCGTCGTACAGGTTGAACCACTTCTGG
>DATKXG010000207.1:0-2267 GCA_035529175.1 Ilumatobacteraceae bacterium | reverse complement strand
GGGCTGGATGTGCGCGACGAGGTCGTGCGTGGCGATCGAGCTCGCCGCGCGGAGCGCACGTCGCCCCACGCCGCGACCGCGCGCCGCTTCGGTGATCGCCAACGACACGACCTCGTGGTCGGCGATGGCGTCGAGGCGGATCTGTCCGACGGGCACGGACTCGCACTCGATGACGAACAGTCGGCGCGCGGCATCGTCGAGCGCGCTCCGGAACCACACGAGATGGTCCTCCCAGGTCGGCGCGGCATGGAACGAGCGCCGTTGCACCTCGTCGTCGGTTCTGAGTGCGAACACGAAGGCGGCATCGTCGATCGTGGCCGGTCGGAGCCGCACGGGAGGGGCGATCAGGTCCGCGATCGACTCCGCTGCGAGGCGGGCGCCGGTTCCGGACACGGCGCCCGGGCCGGGCGTGGTCATGGGTTCGCGAACAGCGCCGGCGATGGCCTCGGCGATCGCGTCGACGCGCTGCAGCTGATCGGCGTCGAGCACGCGTGACACCAGGCCCTGATCGAGACATGCCGATGCGAGCTGCCGCTGGTTCTCCGCGACGATCACCGCGATCGCCGGCGTGCGCAGACACGCTGCCTCGAGCAGGCTCGAGCCGGCGCCGAGCACTGCGACACCGGCCGCGGCGAGTTCCGTGGCGTAGTCGGCAGGAGCGGTGACGGTGACGCCGGGCTCCGCACCGAGCGACGAGAGGAGTGACGCCCGATCCGGATGTGCCGGGCCCACGGCAACCCGAACCTCCAGCCCCTCCGATGCGAGCCGGAGGGCGACGGGAGCGGTGAGGCCACGAGGGTCGCTGCCACCGAAGGCCACGAAGACGGTGCCGGGTCGCCGCCCCGGTACCCGCCGAGCGGCCTCGATGATCTCGGCTCGGAGCAGGGCGAAGCGTGTACCCAACAGCAGCAGTGGTGCGGCGGTCATGTGGTCGTACATCGCCGGGCCGGCATGAGGGTTCTGGTTGACGACGACCACCGACCGGAGCGCAGGGGTGTCACCGTTGTCGTCGATCACGCCGTAGCGGATGCCGTACTCGTCGAGGGCGGCGAAGAAGCGCTCGTCGAAGTGGTAACCGTCGACGACGACGAGGTCCGGGTGCAGGCTCGCCACGGTGGCAGCATCGGCGGCGCTCGGTGGAACGACGAGGCTCGCCGAACCGAGCAGATCGGCGGGCACACCGACGCCGCAGACCGTGGTCGAACAACCGAATGCCGTCAGTTCCTGAGCGAGGGCGATCGATCGCATCGCGTGACCCAGACCCATCTGCGGTGAGGCGTCGGCGCACACGACGACACGCTGGGTGCTTCGCCCACACTCAGCCATCGAGGCTCCGTCGGAGCTGTTCTGCGACGTGGCGCACGTCGTCGTCGACGAGGTCGGGGAACATCGGCAGGCTGAGCAACCCCTCGTACACGGCGTCGCACACCGGCAGGCCACCGTCGGGCAGCTCGATGTCCGCGCTGATCGGATGGTGGTGCACCGGCACGTAGTGGACCTGGGTCGCAATGCCCGCCTCGCGCAGCCGGTCGTAGACGACGCGCCGGTCTGGCACGGTCACGGCGAACAGGTGATAGCCGTGCCGATACCCGGCCGGCGCGGCCGGGGGCAGACCGATCGGAAGGTCGGCGAGCAGCTCGCGGTAGAGCGCGGCGATGTCGTTGCGACGGTCGATGAACCGGTCGAGACGCTGCAGCTGGGACAGGCCGAGCGCAGCCTGGATGTCGGTCAGGCGGTAGTTGTAGCCGATCTCGGAGATCTCGTAGACCCACCCGCCGAGCTCCGGGCGTCGAACCATCCCGTGGCTGCGGAAGCGCCGGAGGCGGTCGGCGAGGTCGTCGTCGTTCGTCGTGACGATCCCGCCCTCGCCGGTGGTGATCGGTTTGACGGGATGCAAGGAGAAACAGGTCATGGCGCTACGAGCGCAGTTGCCCACCGGCCCGTCGGGCGTCGAGGCTCCGAGGGCGTGGGCGGCGTCCTCGATCACGAGCGGCCGCACAGCCGGTTGCCAGGCATCGAGCATCACCGGGAGGCCCGCATAGTGGACCGGAATCACACCACCCGCATGGTCCGGGACCGCAGCGAGGTTGAGATTCCACGTCGACGGATCGATGTCGGCGAGTCCGGGTCGAGCGCCGACGTACCGGACGCAGTTCGCGGTCGCCATGAACGTGAGCGGTGACGTGACCACGAGGTCGCCCTCGCCGAAGCCTGCGGCGGCTGCCGCCCCGTGCAGCGCGGCGGTTCCCGACGAGAACGACACGGCA
>DATKXG010000206.1:0-2280 GCA_035529175.1 Ilumatobacteraceae bacterium | reverse complement strand
GTTCGCCCTGTGGCTCCGGCAGGTCGCCGGCGGTTCCGTGCCCGGTGGGGGCTCGTACACGCCCCCGACGCGCCGGTTCCAGCCGAATCAGCGCATCGAACTGCCGGTCGTGGGCGAGAACGTGATCGGGCCCGATGGTGTCGCCCGGTCGATCCCGGCCGGCGCTTCGGCCGTCGCCATCAACATCACCGCCGTCACGCCGTCGCTGCCCGGGTTCATCACCGTGTGGCCCTGCGACGTCGCTCGACCGGATGCATCCAACCTCAACTACGTCACCGGCGGCGCCGTGGCGAACAGCGTCATCGCGCCGGTCGGGGCGAGCGGCAAGGTGTGCTTCTATTCGAACCAGGAGACCGACTTCCTCGTCGACATCACCGGCTGGTTCTCGGGCGCTTCCGGCTCGGGCCCCACCTTCGTCGGCGCGACGCCGCGCCGGTTCGTCGACACGCGCAACGCCATCGGCGGTCCGAAGGTGAGGATCCCAGCCGGCGGCACCATCACGATCCCGCTCGCGGGTGCGGCCATGCAGCGCTCCGACGGCTCTGCCGACGCAATTCCCGGTGAAGCGACGGCGGTGGCAATGAACGTCACAGCGGTGCTGCCGTCCCAGGCCGGCTTCTTCACCGTCTGGCCCTGTGGCGCGACGATGCCAGTGGCCTCGAACGTCAACTTCACCCGAGGGTCCGTCGTCGCCAACGGCGTGGTCACGTCGCTCGGTGCCGGCGGTGCGGTGTGCCTGTACTCCGACCAGGAGTCCGACGTCCTCGTCGACGTGCTCGGATGGTTCGGCGGCGGCGACCAGCCGCCGTTCACCGGCGCGGTCCCATCGCGGATCGTCGACAGCCGCAACGCAATCGGCGGCCCGACCGGACAGATCACGCCGGCGACGCCCAAGTCGGTTCCCGTGCGTGGTGTGACCGTCGACGTCAAGGGAGTGCTCCAGCAGGTGCCGAACGACGCGTCGGCGGTGGCGCTCAACGTGACGATGGTCGAAGCGAAGGAGGCGGGCTACGCCACGGTGTGGCCGTGCGGAACGCCGATGCCCGACGCATCGAACGTCAACTTCGGGCGCGGCGGAACCGCCGCGAACGGTGTGATCGCGCCGATCGGGGCCGACGGGTCGGTCTGCATCTTCACCAGCGCGAACGCACACCTGATCGTCGACATCGCCGGCTGGTTCAGAGGTGGGGACACTCCAGCCTTCACCGGCAACATCCCACGGCGCCTCGTCGACACTCGCAACAACATCGGACCCGGCCCGATCTGACCCGATCGCCGACGGGGCCGCCGATCTCCCGTTCAGGATTGCTCACGTCCGACTCCGGGCGAATAGCTTTCGGCTCCATGGACATTTCTGGAGCAAGTGCAATCGTCACGGGTGGAGCATCGGGCATCGGTGCGGCAACGGCCCGCAAGCTGGCCGCATTGGGCGCCAAGGTCGTCATCGCCGACCTGCAGGAGGACAAGGGCAACGAACTCGCCGACGAGATCGGCGGCGCGTTCTGCAAGGTCGACGTGACCAACACCGACGACATCGTCAACGCCGTCGAGATGGCGAAGTCGATGGGTCCGGTCCGTGTGCTCGTCAACTCCGCTGGTATCGGCTGGGCGCAGCGCACGATCGGCAAGGACGGGACGCTCGAGTCGGCGGCAAATCTCGATGCCTTCAAGAAGGTCATCGCGATCAACCTGATCGGCACCTTCGACTGCATTCGCGTGGCCGCGACGGCGATGAGCACCACCGAGCCCCTCGAGTACGGCGAACGCGGTGCGATCGTCAACATCGCCTCCGTTGCTGCCTTCGACGGCCAGATCGGCCAGGCCAGCTACTCCGCCTCGAAGGGCGGCGTCGTCGGCATGACCCTGCCGGTCGCTCGCGACCTGTCGGCTGTCGGCATCCGCGTCAACACCGTGGCGCCAGGCCTGATCGACACGCCGATCTACGGCGAGGGTGAGGCCTCGGAGGCGTTCAAGGAGAACCTCCAGAAGGGCGTGCTGTTCCCCAAGCGCCTCGGCGATCCCGAGCAGCTCGCTTCGATGGTGGTCGAGTGCATCACCAACAGCTACATGAACGCCGAGTCGATTCGCGTCGACGGCGGCATCCGCATGCCCCCGAAGTGAGGCACTGAACGGCTGATCGGCCGGGAGGGACCACGGTGCGTCAGCGTGCCGGCTCGATGGACCACACGGTGACCGGGTTGTCGAAGCCCTTCAGGCTCCGGCGACCGGCTGGTTGCACCGAGAACTCATCGCCGCCGGCGAGCGGCTGGTCGGTCAACA
>DATKXG010000205.1:0-2003 GCA_035529175.1 Ilumatobacteraceae bacterium | reverse complement strand
TCGTCCTCGAACGACATGTCGCTGAACACCGACACGTCGAAGTCGCCTTCTCCCCAGACCAGCCCGGCCTCGTGGGTCGGGCGCCGGGTCGCGTTCGCCTCGTACCATTCGGTCGCCTGCGCGGTGAAGTCCTCGACGCTGATGTCGGGGTCGATGATCGGTCGCTCCCGAGGAGTCGTTGCGGTGTCGGTCATGTCGGGCCTTTCAGGTCGTGACGAGTTCTTCGAGGTCGCCGGCGAGCCACGCGTCACGCAGCCGGCGCTTGTTGATCTTGCCCATCGTGGTGCGAAGCAGGTCGGACACGAGGTGGTACTCGCGAGGGCACTTGTAGTGGCTGAGACGTGCCCGCAGCCAGTCGGACAGCTCCGCTGGGTCGGGCGGCGAGTCCGGATCGGTCGGCATCACGAGCGCAACGAGCATCTCGCCCATGTCGGGATGCGGCACGCCGACGCAGCCGACGTCGGCGACCCCGGGATGGTCGATCAGCAGCTGCTCGGCCTCGGCCGGGTAGATGTTCACGCCTCCCGACACGACCATGTCGCTGAACCGGTCGGTGATGAACACGTAGCCGTCGGTATCCATGTACCCGATCTCGCCGAGCGTGAACAGGCCGGGTTCCGGGTTGGACGCCGCCGTCTTCTCGGGGTCGTTCGGATAGACGATCCCGCGCCCCGTGGCGTCACGGAAGAACAGCCGACCCTCGACACCGGGAGCCACCTCGTTCATCTCCTCGTCGAGGACCACCGCGGTGAACGGAGGAACCGAGCGCCCCACCGATCCTTGATGTTCGAGCCACTCCTCGCTGCTGATCGTGCACACGGTGCCGACCTCGGTCGCTCCATAGGCATCACGGAAGACCGGACCGAACCACTCGATCATCGCCGCTTTGACCTCGACGGGGCACTTGGCTCCGGTGTGTGCCATCAGCTTCATCGAGCTGACGTCGTACTTGGCCTTCACCTCGTCGGGAAGCGCGAGGAGCCGGACGAAGTGGGTCGGGACCATCACGCTCGTCTCGGTCTTGTAGGTGTCGATGGCGGCCAAGGTCGCCTCCGGATCGAACTTCGACAGGATCACCGACGGCACCCCGGCGCACAGCAGGCGCATGCCCGACAGTGGACCGGTGTGGTACATCGGTCCGACGACCAGGTGGGTGCCGAACCCGGAAAAACCACCCTGAGCGAGCGCTTCGAGGTGCTCGACCATGTTGGTCCCGCCCGCGAACATCGTCGGCGGGAGTTCCGTACCCTTCGGCAGGCCGGTGGTACCCGAGGTGTACAGCAGGTTCGGGCGCGGCACGACGTCGTCCGGCGGGTCGTCGGTCGACCCACCGGCGAGCCAGCTGTCCCAGTCGACGACACCGTCGATGTCACCGCACTTCCACCCGATCACCAGCGGCACACCCGCCTCACGCGCCGCCTCGACGCCGCGCTCGGCCGTCTCCGGTCCGACGAAGAGCACCCGGCTGTCGGAATCGGACAGGATGTAGGCCGTCTCCGACGCCGTCAGGTGGAAGTTCACCGGCACCGACGACGCACCGGCGAGCAGACCTCCGAGGTGTGCGAGCGCGGTCTCGGCGGCGTTCTCCGCGAACACGGCGATGCGATGTTCGGGGCCGAGATCGCCTGAGCGGTCGGCCGCGAGGAGCAGGTTGGCGCAGCGGTTGAGGGCGTCGTCGACCTGCGACCAGGTCAGCTCGCGGTCGCCGTCGACGAGCGCGAATCCGGTCGGGTCGGCGGCGGCACACTTCTTCGCAAAGCGGGGCATCAGGGTCCGATCGTTCGGTCGTTGGAGGGTCGGTCGAACGAACCCTGGCGGAACTTCTCGACGTCGAGCTTCATGGCGTCGGGCACGTCCTCGACCGTGGAGCCGTGGTGCACGCACACGCGGTGCAGGATTCGCCACTCGCCGTCGCGGCATTCGTAGGTGTCGAGGTAGCGACCGTAGAACGTCGACAGGCGACGCTCGTCGCGGTGGAACAGGTACGCGACGGTCAACGCCTC
>DATKXG010000204.1:0-4980 GCA_035529175.1 Ilumatobacteraceae bacterium | reverse complement strand
TTCGGTGTACGCGCGTCATCGGTTCGGCATCGAGACGCCACGCGTCGGTCTGCTGTCGATCGGCGAGGAGCCCGGCAAGGGCGACACGCTGCGCAAGGAGGCCTACGAGTTGCTCGGAGCCGCATCGCACCTGAACTTCGTGGGCAACGTCGAGGGTCGTGACGTGATGAGCGCCGACATCGATGTCTGCGTCACCGACGGCTTCACCGGCAACGTCGTGCTCAAGACGCTCGAAGGCGGGATGAAAGTGGTCATCAAGGCGCTGCTCGAGGCGTTCGCCGCCGAGGAGCACTACAAACCCCACGCTGACGCGCTGATGCCTGCGCTGTTGCCGTTGTACGAGACGCTCAGCCCGGACACCTATGGCGGCGCCGTTTTGCTGGGCGTCGACGGTGTCTGCATCATCGCCCACGGCTCGTCGGGCGAGACCGCGATCGCGAACGGAATCGGCGTGGCGCGCGACATGGTCGAGCACGACATGGTCGGCGAGATCCGCGCGGCCATCGCCGGCAACGTGGCCTGATCGCCGCGACAACTACACTCGACGCCCGTGCCAGCTGATTCTGCCCCACTCGAACGCGACGAGATCTTCGAGATCGTCCGCGACCGACTCGCCGACATCCTCGAGATCGAGCCGTCGACCATCACCGAGGGCCAGTCGTTCGTCGACGACCTCGACGCCGATTCGTTGGCGCTGATCGAGCTGGTCGAGGCGCTGGAGG
Source organism: Ilumatobacteraceae bacterium (assembly GCA_035529175.1). Lineage (GTDB taxonomy): Bacteria > Actinomycetota > Acidimicrobiia > Acidimicrobiales > Ilumatobacteraceae > Sva-07. The sequence goes on along the minus strand of DATKXG010000204.1, from coordinate 4,258 downwards.
AGCAGCTCGGCGACCGGATCCCGGAGTTCCGCATCGAGGACGAGGATCTCGAGGATCTCAAGACCGTTCGCGACGCCATCGACTACGTCCACGAACGCGCCACGGCGAGCTGATCTCGCGGTGGCTGGGTTCGGCGACGATCAGCCGGCTTCCGGTCTCGCCGAACTGGCGGAGCGCATCGGCTACCGATTCGCGGACTGGAGCTTGCTCGAGCGGGCACTGGCCCATCGATCGTGGTGCGCCGAGACGCCCGGATCGGTGAGCAACGAACGACTCGAGTTCCTCGGTGACGCGGTGCTCGGGTGGGCGGTCGCCGACATCGTCTTCCATCGGTATCCGGTCGCCGAAGGTCAGCTGACCGACCTTCGAAAGAGCGTGGTCAACGCCATTGCGTTGGCCGAGGTCGCGCAGGCGATCGGGCTGGGCGACCACGTGCTGCTCGGGCGGGGTGAAGCGGCAGCGGGCGGCGCCGACAAACCCTCGATCCTGTCGGACGCGTTCGAGGCCGTGCTCGGAGCGGTGTACCTCGATGGTGGCGCCGACGCTGCGTTCGAGATGGTCGAACGGCTCGTGGTGCCGCGCATGCCCGACTCGGCCGACGCCATCGGCCAGTTCGACCAGAAGACCCAGCTCCAGGAACTCGCCGCCCGTCTCGGGCGGGGTGCGCCGGTCTACGAGGTGTCGTCGCAGGGGCCCGATCACGCCAAGACGTTCCGCGCCATGGTGCTCGTCGACGGTGACGTCCTCGGAGTGGGCAGCGGCCGGTCGAAGAAGGCCGCCGAGCAGCTCGCGGCCACCGAGGCCTGCATCGCCCTCGGCTGAGCAGTCGACGCCACCGTGATCTGCGATGCCTGAACTCCCGGAGGTCGAGACCGTCCGGCGCGGGCTGCAGCGTCATCTCGTCGGGCGTCGTATCGAACGCGTCGAGGTGGGCCGGGAGCGTTCGGTGCGACGTACCTCGAGCGAGGAGGTGATCGCCGGACTCAGCGACACCGTGGTCGAAGCAGCCGACCGCCGCGGCAAGTACCTCCTGCTCTCGCTCGACTCCGGCGACACGTGCATGATCCACCTGCGCATGAGCGGCCAGGTGCTGTTAGCGACTGCCGGGGCGCCGCGCCCGGCACACACCCACGTGGTGATGCACCTCGACGACGGCCGCGAGGCATGGTTCGTCGATCCGCGCACCTTCGGTGAGGTCGTCGTGTTCGATCCATCGCGAGTCGATGTGGAACTGCCCGAACTGGCCCGGCTCGGCGTCGACCCGATCGCCGATCCGTTCGACGCGGCGACGCTGCGAGCAGCCTTCGGCACGACGGCACGCGCGCTGAAGCCGCTCTTGCTCGACCAACACGTCGTGGCGGGTATCGGCAACATCTACGCCGACGAGATCCTCCACCGGGCCCGGCTCCGACCGGACCGTCCGGCATCGAGCCTCGACCGAGGGCGCATCGCCCGGCTCGCCGGATCGATCGTCGAGGTGCTGACCGAGGCGATCGATGCCGGTGGCTCCACGCTCGGCGACGCCCAGTACGTCGATCTGATGGGGGAGGGCGGCTCGTACCAGGACGAGCACCGCGTGTACGGACGCGGCGGCGAGCGTTGCCTCAGTTGCGGCCGTGGATGGGTGCGCCGGTCGGTCACGGGTGGACGCGGCACGCACTGGTGCCCGGTCTGTCAACGGTGATCTGCGCAGGCCGAGCTGCGATCATGGTCCGATGCTGCTGACACCGCGCTACGGATCCACCGCGATCATCACGCTCGACGGAGATCCCGCGGCCGTCGCCGAGCCCTGCATCCGGCAGCGCCGACGATTCCTCGCAATGATCCAGGATCTCGACGAGGACGAGTGGATCCATCCGAGCCGTTGCGACGGATGGTCGTCACGAGACGTCGCCGCGCATCTCGCCTCCACCAACGCCTTCTGGGAGTTCGCGATCCGGTCCGGGGTCGACGGGTCGCCGACGGAGATGCTGGCGACATTCGATCCGGTCGCGACTCCAGCGCGGATGGTCGCCGACTCGACGTGGAGCACCGACGAGATCGTCGAGAAGTTCGCGACCTCGTCGGAGTCACTCGCCCGACTCCTCCGCGAGCTACAACCGGCCGACTGGTCGGCGCAGGCCGAAGCTCCTCCCGGCCATGTGAGCGTGAGCGCGGTGGTGCACCACGCACTCTGGGATTCCTGGATCCACGAACGCGACGTCGCCCTCCCGCTCGGTCGGACGCCTCCGGTGGAACCGGACGAGGTGATCGCAAGCCTGCGCTACGTCGCCGCGCTCTCCCCGGCCATCGCCATCGCAACAGGCGCTTCGGGAACGGCGGGCTTCGACGTGTCGGTGTCCGCGCCGGATGTCGCCTTCCACGTCGAGATCGCCGCCGACGTGCTCGTGACCGGCGCGACACCGGGGTCCGATCTCGCGCTCACCGGCAGTTCGGTCGACCTGCTCGAAGCGCTGAGCTTCCGCCAGCCGCTCGAACAGGCGATTCCGCAGGACCTCGACTGGGCCTTCGCCGGTTTGGCCACCGCATTCGACCGCTGAGTCGAACGGGTGCGGGTGTGGCGGCACATCGCGGGCTAACTTCGCTGCTGCTGTGTTCCTGAAGAGTCTCAACCTCAAGGGGTTCAAGTCGTTCGCCGACAGCACCACGATGGTGCTCGAACCCGGGGTCACCGTCGTCGTCGGCCCCAACGGGTCCGGCAAGTCCAACGTCGTCGACGCGATCGCGTGGGTGCTCGGAGCGCAGGCGCCCAAGGCGGTGCGCTCGCAGAAGATGGACGACGTGATCTTCGCGGGAACCGCCTCGCGGCCGGCGCTGGGGCGCGCCGAGGTCAGCATCACCATCGACAACAGCGACGGCACGCTCGGTGTCGAACTGACCGAGATCACGGTCACGCGTGTGCTGTTCCGTACCGGCGACTCGGAGTACGCGATCAACGGGGTGCCGTGCCGCCTGCTCGACGTGCAGGAGCTGCTCTCGGATGCCGGTGTCGGCCGCCAGCAGCACGTGATCGTCAGCCAGGGCCAGATCGACGCCGTGCTCAACGCTCGGCCCGAGGAGCGCCGAGCGATCATCGAAGAGGCCGCAGGTGTCCTGAAGTTCCGCAAGCGCAAGGAGAAGGCGGAACGCCGGCTCGACGCCACCGAGGCGAACCTGTTGCGAGTCCAGGATCTCCTGAGAGAGGTGCGCAGGCAGCTTCGCCCGTTGGAGCGTCAGGCCCAGGCGGCCGAGCGTCACGGGTCGCTGGTGGCCGAGCTCACCGAGGTCAAGACCTTCGTGTCGGGGCGCGAGATCGCCAGCTGGCGGGCGAAGCTCGAGGCGCTTGCCGTCACCCGCCTCGAGAGCGCCACGATCGAGGCCGAGTTGAAGTCGGCGCTCGCCGCGCTCGACACCCAGGTGATGGCGATCGAGGCACAGCTGTCGGCGCGCGGCGCCAGCGACGTGAGCGATCGCCTGGTTCGGGTCGAGCAGCTGCGCGAACGCGCCCGCGGGCTCGCTGCGGTCCTGGTCGAGCGCCGCCGTTCGTTGGAGCGCGACAAGGGTCAACTGCTCGACGCCGGCGTGGTCGCCAACCTCGAGTCCGATGCCGCCCGGTTCCGTTCGGAACTCGACGAGGTGATCGTCGCTCTCGCCGAGATCGAACCGGCATCGGAGGCGCTGATCGCCGACGAGGAGGCGTTCCGTCTCGAACGCTCGAAGATGATCGAAGCCGTCGGGTCGGACCAGAGCGGCGCCCAGGCTGCCAGTGCGGCGGCCGAGGTCCGTGGCGAGATGCGTTCGGTGCGCTCATCGCTCGAACGATCCACGGGCGACCTTCGACGGTTCCGTGAACGGTTCGACTCACTCGCTGCCAAGCGCGACTCGAGCTCGGAACGCTCACTGCGGTTCCGGACCGAGTGTGACGAGGCCGGAGCGATCGAGGAGCCGCTCGTCGCCGAAGTCGAAGTGGCCGAAGCCGCACTGGTCGAAGCGATCTCGACCCACGAGGCCCGTCAGTCGTTGCGCAACGACGCCGCCGAGGAGGCTTCGCGGTGCGCGGCGCGTGTGGAGGCGCTCGAGCTCGCGCTCGACGCAGCCCGGGCCCGCGCCGGCGCCGAACGACTCGCCGGCGTCGACGGCGTGCTCGGCACACTGCTGGACCTGATCGAGATCGACGCCGGCTGGGAGCCTGCGGTCGAGGCGGCGCTCGGCGAGTCGTTGACCGCGGTCGTCGTCGACGATCCGTCGGCCGGTCGCAGGGCGCTCGATGCGCTGCGGA
>DATKXG010000203.1:0-5531 GCA_035529175.1 Ilumatobacteraceae bacterium | reverse complement strand
GGCCGGCCGGACACGGGCCAGTTCCTCGAGGTCGTCTTCGGGTGGGAGGATGCGAAGCCAGCCCCGAGCGGCCAGGTCGATCATCGTGGCCCGGAATCCCGCCGCCGTCACCGTGGCGTCGTTGGTCAGCATGTTGACCACGGCGGGCGTGTCCGAGCGCAGCGCGCCTGCGACCTCGTCCGCCTCCGGGCGCGGTGGCAGCAGCCGGTCACGGGTGCGCACGAAGGTGAGCCAGCCAGCGACGACGAAGAGCGCGCCGAGCCACAGCCAGCCCGCCGTGAATGCCGGCGCGAGGATGCCGACCACGCCCAACGTCATGGGCGTCATCATGGCATCACGATGAGGCTTCGAAGGGATCGTCCCTCGAGCTGCTCGCCGCGTCGGTGCCCGTGTCGGTGCCAGCGTCGCGTCGCACCCAGATCGTGCGCTGCGGGAATGGAATCTCGATTCCGGCCACGTCCAGCGCCGCCTTGAGCGCCTCGCGCAGCGCCCGTTGCAGTCCCCACTGTGCTCCGGGCTGGACCTTGATCGTGACTCTGATGGTGATGCCGTCGGCCCCGAGCGCTTCGACGCCGAGGAGTTGAGGAGGGTCGATGACCACCTCGGACCACTCCTCGCTCTCGATGAGTTCGGTCGCACAGTCCAAGATCACCTGCCGGGCCGCAGCGAGGTCGCTGTCATACGCAACGTCGACGTCGACGAGCGCCACGGACCACAGCTGCGACTTGTTGCCCACTCGGCTCACCTCGCCGTTCGGCACGTGCCACACGGTGCCGTCGACGCCTCGAAGGACGGTCGTGCGCAACGAGATCTTCTCCACGACACCGCTCGCTTCGTCGAGGTCGACGACGTCTCCGACGCCATACTGGTCCTCGAGCAACATGAACAGCCCGGCGATGCAGTCCTTCACGAGGCTCTGTGCCCCGAAGCCGAGCGCCACACCGGCGATGCCCGCGCCGGCGATCAGCGGTCCGAGGTTGACGCCGGTCTCGCCGAGGGCCGTGAGCACCGCGATGGTCCAGATGAGAACCGACGCGGTGCTGCCGACGACGAGGGAGATCGAGTGCAGCCGAGCCTGGCGTCGCGGGTAATCTTCGGTGATGCCGATCGGCTCGGCGACCAGCGCGGTCGCTCGGTCGCCCAGCTTCTGGATGTGGCGCGCAGCCGACGCCCGGTCGGGGGCGATCACTCGAGCCACCATGTGTCCGAGGTACCGCCGTGCGAGGTGTGCGGCGACGAAGGCAACGACGAAGATGACGACCATCGTGACCAGCCACTCGGCGATCGAGGAGAGGAATCGATTGCCGTCGGTGAGATCGAACACCGTCTCGCAGATCCAACCCGGGTCGGTCCCGCACGCGTCTTGCAGTTCTGGGTCCACGACTGCGACGGTACCCAACGATCCGACGTCCACACGGGATGCAGGCCCACTGCTCGGCGCGATCTTGACGTCAAGTTGAGACGACGTGTTCCCGATCTCGTGACCACGGGCCGATAGCCTCGATCGGATGTCGAAACCCATCCGTCTCGGTGTCGTCGGAACCGGCTACGTCGGCCTGACCACGGGCGCCTGTTTCGCCCACCTCGGCCATCACGTCGTGTGCGGCGACATCGACCAGCGCAAGGTCGACCTGCTCAACCATGGGCACATCCCCATCGTCGAGGAGGGTCTCGAGACCATCGTCAACGATGCCCGAGCGGCTGGCCTCCTGGAGTTCGTCCTGGGCGCCGAATCCGCCGCCGAAGATGCCGACATCGTGTTCCTGTGCGTGCCGACACCGCAGGGCGACGACGGCAGCGCCGATCTGAGCTACATCCAGGCCGCGGCCGCCCAGATCGCCCCCGTGCTGAAGCCGGGCGCCGTCGTGGTCAACAAGTCGACCGTTCCGGTCGGCTCGACGCTGGCCGTCGAGCGGGTGCTACAGCGAGACGACGTCTTCGTCGTGTCGAACCCCGAGTTCCTGCGTGAGGGCACCGCGGTCCACGACTTCCTGCACCCCGATCGCGTGGTGATCGGCAGCGCCGATCGAGGCGCTGCGGAGCGCGTTGCGGAGCTGTACGCCACGATCGACACGCCGATCCTGATCACCGATCCCGCGTCGGCGGAGACGATCAAGTACGCCGCGAACGGCTTCCTGGCCATGAAGATCAGCTTCGTCAACGCCGTCGCGGCGATGTGCGAGGCGGTCGGCGCCGACGTGGCCGCGGTCGTCGACGGGATCGGATCCGACCAGCGCATCGGCAGCCAGTTCCTGCGACCCGGTCCCGGCTGGGGTGGGAGCTGCTTCCCGAAGGACTCGCGTGCGCTCGTCAAGATCGCCGAGGACCACGGGTACAACTTCACGATGATGCGCGGCGTCATCGACGTCAACGACGAACAACTCGAGCGGATGGTCGCCAAGATCCGGTACGCCGTCGGCCGCCCCGACGGCGACCTCGACGGTGTGACCGTCGGAGCACTCGGCCTCACGTTCAAGGCCGGCACCGACGACCTCCGGGAGTCGCCCGCGCTGGCGATCATCGCCGAGCTGCGCGCGCTCGGCGCAGCCGTGCGGGCCTACGACCCGACGACGGTCGGCGAACTGACGCCGCACCAGACCGTCGTGCTCGACGGCATCGACCTGGTGACCGACGCGCTCGACGTCGCCGACGGTGCAGACGTGCTCGCGGTGTTCACCGAGTGGCCGGACTTCGCCAAGGTCGATCTCGCTGGGCTCGCAGCTCGCGTTGCGCGCCCCGTCACCGTGGTCGACACGCGCAACCTGCTCGACCCGGTGCTCGTCCGCGAAGCCGGCCTCGGCTACGACGGCGTCGGTCGGAGCTGAACCCGGCAGCGTCGGTGCCTCAGCCGAGGCGTGACGCGAAGTACTCGGCGGTGCGTTCGATGCCCTCGCGCAGCTGCACCGTGGGCTCCCAGCCGAGCAGTGTGCGTGCCTTGGTCAGATCCGGCTTGCGCTGCATCGGGTCGTCGACCGGCAGCGGAAGGTACACGAGTTCGGACGACGATCCGGTGACCTCGACGATCAGTTCGGCGAGCTGAGCGATCGTGAACTCGTTGTCGTTGCCGATGTTGATCGGGCCGGTCTGCTCGGAGTCGAGCAGTGCCAGGAATCCGCGGATCTCGTCGTCGACGTAGGTGAACGACCGGGTCTGGGATCCGTCGCCGAAGATCGTGATCGGCTCGCCGCGCAGCGCCTGGACGAGGAAGTTCGACACCGCACGGCCGTCGTCGGGACGCATGCGCGGTCCGTACGTGTTGAAGATGCGCACGATACGAACGTCGACGCCGTGGTGGCGGTGGTACGCCATCGTCATCGCCTCGGCGTAGCGCTTGGCCTCGTCGTACACGCCACGAGGGCCGATCGGGTTGACGTTGCCCCAGTATTCCTCGGGCTGCGGGTGCACGAGCGGATCGCCGTACACCTCCGACGTCGACGCCAGGAAGAACCGGGCACCCTTGGCCAGCGCCAGGCCGAGCGTGTTGTGCGTTCCGAGTCCGCCGACCTTGAGGATCTGGATCGGGATCCGTTCGAAGTCGGCCGGGCTCGCAGGGCTCGCCAGGTGCATCACGGCGTCGACGTGGCCGGGGACCCACACGTAGTTGCTGACATCGTGTTCGACGAAGGTGAAGCCGGCGCCGAACAGCTCCTCGATGTTGTCGACCGAGCCCGTGACGAGGTTGTCCATGGCCACGACCTCGTCACCGCGTTCGAGCAACGCCCGACACAGGTGTGATCCGAGAAAGCCTGCTCCACCCGTGACGACGACTCGTGCCATGGGCGGCAGCGTACGCGGCGATCCGGTCGCCGACGCAGGTCGTGCCTACACTGAGCCATCGTGTGGAGCAGCCGGGTGAACGTGCGGTGGCGCCCGTCCAGCTTCGAGATCCGCACCGGCGAGTTCCGTGACCTGGTGCGACGTTCCCGCGAGGTCGTGCTCCTGGCAGCGATCACGGGCGCGCTCACCGGGCTGTTCGTCCGGTTCTTCGAGTACATCGTGGTCGAGGTCGTCTACGAGCGGATCGTGCACGGACCGCTCTGGGTCGGCGCGATCGCGCCGGGAATCGGACTGATGCTCTCGGCGATCCTGCTGAAGACCGTCGGCAATGGTGCGTCGTCGGCCACATCGGACGAGTACCTCCGGGCGTTCCACGATCCGGAGTACCCGTTGCGGCTTCGGGCGTTCGTCGGGCGCATGGCCGCCTCGGTCACGACGCTCGGCTCCGGCGGGGCGATGGGACTCGAGGGTCCGTCGATGTACGGCGGATCGGCGCTCGGCGCGATGATCCAGCGTCGACTCCCGTCGGCGTTCCGTGGCGTCGATCACCGCACCTTGCTCGTCGCGGGCGCAGCAGCCGGTGTGGCGGCGATCTTCAAGGCGCCGGCCACCGGAGCGATCTTCGCGCTCGAGGTGCCGTTCCGTGACCAGATGGCGCGGCGGATGCTCCTGCCGGCGCTGGTGGCGAGTGCATCGGGCTACCTGGTGTTCGTGGCGCTGAGCAACACCGATCCGATCTTCGTGTTCCAGAACGAGCGGAGTGCGTCGTTCCAGTACCGCGACCTCGCCGGCGCGGTGCTCATCGGGATCTGCTGTGCGATCGGTGCACGCGCCTTCTCTCGTCTGATCCGCTCTGCGAAGGCGGTCACGTACCGCCCCGTCGCTCTGCGTGTGTTCGGCGCGAGCATCACCTTGGTCGTGCTGTTCGTGATCAGCCGTCTCCTCACTGGCGAAAGCCTGACGATCGGAACCGGGTACGAGGTGATCCGATGGCTGTCGGAGGAACACGCACTGTGGCTGCTGGCGGTCGTTTTCGCCCTGCGATGTCTCGCCACGGCGACCACGCTCGCCGGCGGTGGAGTGGGTGGACTGTTCGTGCCGTTGGTGGTCGCCGGCGCGATCGTCGGACGAGGCGTCGGCGACATCGTCAACCCGCTCGATCCCACGCTGTACGTGCTGCTGGGCATCGCCGCATTCCTCGGCGCGGGTTATCGGGTGCCGCTCGCCGCGGTGATGTTCGTCGCCGAGGCCACTGGCCAGCCCGGCTTCATCGTGCCGGCGCTCTTCGCCGCTGTCGCCGCCGAGCTCGTGATGGGCGAACAGTCGATCACCACGTTCCAACGCTCACCCGACCGGGCCAACTGACTAGACCAGGGCCATGGCCAACGACGTCAGCGTGACCGCCGAGCTGCAGGGGACCATCGTTGCGGTGTTCGTCGAGATCGGGACGTCGGTGGCGGGCGGCGACGTCCTGGCGCTCGTCGAGTCGATGAAGATGCACCACGAACTGGTCGCCCCCGTCTCCGGCGTGGTCGATTCGCTCGCGATCGGTCGGGGCGACACGATCGCGATCGGCGAGGAGTTCGCCCGGATCACCGCGGGCGTACACGATTTGCCAGGCACATCTCGTACCCGGGCCGTCGCCGCGTCGCCGGTCGGGCTCGAACGCGACGACCTGCGCGAGGTGATCGACCGCCACGCCGTCGGTCTCGATGCGAACCGGCAGCAGGCGGTCGAGCGGCGCCGTTCGAGGG
>DATKXG010000202.1:0-2416 GCA_035529175.1 Ilumatobacteraceae bacterium | reverse complement strand
CGTCAGGACCACGCAGCCGCAGTCATCGTGACCGTCGGCAAGAAGGGGGCACGACGATGAACGATCTCGGCGAGATTCGAGAGCGGCGAGCAGCACTGGTCGGGACATGTTCGGCGCTCGAGGCGGCGCTGTCATCACCCGTGGCGAGCGCTCGCTGGCCCGAGGGGCTCGGCAACGCAGTGTCCGCGCTGCTCGCGACCTTCGGCGAGCACGTGACCGAGACCGAGTCGCCCGGTGGCACGATCGAGCAGCTCCGGGAGCGAGCGCCCCGGCTGTCCGACCGGATCGACCGGCTCTCGGAACAGCACGTGACGATCGCGGCCGACGCCGGACGGTTGATGGATCGGCTCGAACACGTACCGTCAGAGCGGTCCGACGATGAGAACGCCGCCATTCGAGAGCAGGCGCTCGAGCTGCTGACGGCGGTCGTGCGCCATCGTCAGCTGGGCGCCGACCTGCTCTACGAGGCCTACGACGTCGACGTCGGCAGCCCCGGCTGAACGTGTCCCCGACCCAGCGATGAGCCAAGTGACGCCATCCGGGCGGTTCACTCATCGCAGACACCCAACCCGACCCAGCGATGAGCCAAACGACGCGATCCGGGTGGTTCGCTCATCGCAGAGGGCCAGACCGGGGCAGATCGGGGGCAGATCGGGGGACGTTCTTCCCTTGACACCGACGTGACGTCGACGGACCGTGGACTCATGAGCCAGGACGTCGAAATCGGTTCGGTCGATGCGCGGGTGGGTCACGAGGGAACGCGAATCGACCTCGACGACCTCACCAAGCGATACCGGGTCGGCGAGGTCGACGTCACCGCCCTCGACGACATCAACCTGCACGTGGACGAGGCCGCGTTCGTCGCGATCGTCGGTCCGTCGGGGTGCGGTAAGACGACGCTACTGAACATGATCGGCGCGCTGGACACGCCGACGTCGGGATCGGTTCGGGTCGCCGGCGTCGATGTCACCGGTGCATCGCAGGCCGACCGATCGGCGCTCCGCCGGCACCGGGTGAGCTTCATCTTCCAGACGTTCAATCTCTTCCCGGCGCTCACCGCGCTCGAGAATGTTCGATTCGGTGCGGATGCGGCGCGTGCCTCCGACCCGGCCGAGCGGGCTCAGCAGGCACTGGCCCAGGTCGGCCTCCAAGATCGTCAGCGCCACTTCCCGCACCAGCTGTCCGGCGGCGAGCAGCAACGCGTCGCGATCGCCCGAGCATTGGCGACCGGCAACCCGATCCTGCTCGCCGACGAGCCCACCGGCGAGCTCGACTTCCGCACGGGTGTGCAGATCCTCGGTGTACTCGAGGAGCAGGCCCGTGCCGGGATGACCGTGCTCGTCGTCACCCACAACCGTGAGATCGCCCGTGTTGCCGACCGGGTGATCGAGTTGTCGAGCGGCAAGATCGTGTCCGACGGCCCGCCGCCGGGCGGCAAGGCCGACATCGGTGATCTGCAGTGGTGAACGCCGCACAACCCCCGAGCCGATGGATGAGCTGGTGGCTGCGGTGGTCGTGGCGCGATTTCCGGGCGCACTGGGTCGCCGTGATCGCGATCGCGTTCGTCCTGGCGATCGGAACCGGCGTGTACGCCGGCCTCGGCAGCACCGGCCAGTGGCGACGGCAGTCCAACGATGCCAGCTTCTCAGCGCTGGAGATGCACGACCTCCGCCTCACGCTGAGCCCCGGAACCTTCATCGAGCAGGACGAACTCCTCGGGGCGATCGCGTCGATCGACGACGCCGGTTCGGTGAGCGCCGCAGCCGAACGGCTCGTCGTGGACAGCCAGGTCGACACCGGTGCCCTGACCGCCGATTCGGTGCTGGTGCCGGCCCGGCTCGTCGGCATGACGTTCGGGTCGGCGCAGCCGGTCGACGACGTCTGGATCCGCGACGGCACGGCGCCGTCGGCCGACCCGGCCGGTCGCAGCGCGGTGCTCGAAGCCAAGTTCGCCGACCAGCACGGCCTGCCGCCGGAGGGCACGATCCTCGTTTCGGGAGGTCGCGAGGTCACCTACACCGGGCTCGGCGTCGCGCCGGAGGACTTCTTCTACGAAGGCCCGGAAGGAACGATCTTCGCCGCCGGCGAGTTGGCGATCGTCTATCTCCCACTCGCTGCCGTCCATGACATCAGCGGCCAGGAGGGCATGGTCAACGACGCCGTGATCACCCTGGTCGACGGCGCCGACCGGGACAGCGTCGCGGCGCAGCTCGACGCGGCGATCTCCGAACTCGGCGTCGGCGCGACCGTCTCGACCCGCGAGGACGCCGACGCAGTCCGGGTGCTCTACGAGGACATCGACAACGACCAGCGGTTCTGGAACGCCCTGTCGGCGCTCGTGCTCTTCGCCGCCGCGCTCGCCGCGTTCAACCTGATCAACCGCATCGTCGAAGCCCAACGTCGCGAGATCGGCATC
>DATKXG010000201.1:0-26254 GCA_035529175.1 Ilumatobacteraceae bacterium | reverse complement strand
TGGGCGCGCCTCTACTTCGGCGGGTCGGCGACGTTCCCGTCGGTGGGCGACGCGCTGCACCTCGTGTCGGCAAGCCTGCTCGTGATCGCACTCGCCATGTCGGGGCGGGACTCGGCGCCCGACGACGACTCGTCGGGACCGATCGAGACCACCATCGTCGGCGTCGCCGTGGGTCTCGGTGTATGGCTCGCCGTGGTCGAGCCTTATCTGGCCGACCGCGGCCTGGCGTTCGGCGACCGGGTGTGGGCGGTGCTCGTTCCGATGGTCGATGCGCTCGCCCTGGCGATCGCGTTCCGAACGGCAGCACAGAACAGGTTCCGGATCCCCGCAACGGTCCTGATGGCAACGGGGGTCGGGCTGCTCCTGATCTCGGACGTGGCGCGGGGCATCGCCGAGCTCAACGGGTCGATGGGGGCGGGAGGGCTGGTCGCCGGGTTGTCGATCGCGCCGCCGCTGGTCCTCGGTGCGGCAGCGCTCGACCCGACGATGACGCACCGCAACCGGCCGACGGAGACCGCCCCGATGCTCGGTTTCGGTCGGGTGGTGTGGCTGAGCGTCGCCGCGCTGACACCGCTGACCGTGTTGCTGACGCTGAACCTGACGGGTCTCGGCACCCGCGCGACCCGCACGATCGCTGCCGTCTCCGCCGTGGTCGTGGTCGTGCTTGCGCTGACGCGGATGTGGCGTCTGGTGGCCATGGTGCGGCGGCTCACCGAACGCAAGGGCCAGGATCGGTTGGCCGCGATGGTCGAACACTCCAGTGACGTCGTGCTGCTCGTCGGCGCCAACGGCGTGATCAACTACGCGAGCCCGGGGCTCGCCAGCACGCTCGGGCATCGGCCCAACGACTGGGCGGGGAGGTCGCTGGTCGATCTGGTCGCGAGCGATGATCACGATGCGGCAGCGAGCGAGCTGCGCAAGGCTGCGGCGCTCCCGCACGGCGAGATGGTCAAGTTCGAGGCGAGTCTCGTGCGTGTCGACGGCCAACGTCGTCGCATGGAGGCCACGATCGCCAACCTGCTCGGCGGCGATGCCGTCGACGGCCTCGTTGCCACCTTCCGTGACGTCACCGAGCAACGCAACCTCGAACGGCAGCTCAGCCACCGCGCCTACCACGACGAGCTGACCGGTCTGGCGAACCGGGCGCTGTTCCTCGATCGGATGGAGCATGCACTGAAAGTTGCTCGCCCCGACGACGACCCCGTCGTCGTCCTCTTCGTCGACCTCGACGACTTCAAGTCGGTGAACGATGCACTCGGACACAGCGTGGGCGACCAGATGTTGCGCTCGATTGCCGACCGCATCCGCTTGGCGGCCGGACCGGGCGACACGCCGGCGCGGCTGGGTGGTGACGAGTTCGCACTGCTGCTCGAGGACCGTGGTGGCGTCGACCGCGCGCTCGATGTGGCCGAGGGACTGCTCGAGGCGCTCCGCCAGCCCGTGGCGCTGGCCGGCTACGACCTCACGGTGCTCGCGAGCGTCGGCGTGGCGGTCTCGACTCCCGGCATGTCCACTGCCGGGCTGCTGCGCGACGCCGACATCGCGATGTACGAGGCCAAGCGCGCCGGCAAGAGCCAGATCAAGATCTTCGATCCCGCGATGCGCCTGACCGCGACACGTCACCTCGAGTTCCGCAGCGACCTCGGCTCGGCGATCGAGCACGATCAGCTCCGACTCGTCTTCCAGCCGATGGTGGACCTGCGAACGCAGCGCGTGGTCGGCGCAGAGGCGCTGCTCCGCTGGGAGCACCCGACCCGGGGGGCGATCGCTCCGGTGGAGTTCATCCCCATCGCCGAGCGTGCCGGACTCATCGTGCCGATCGGCAAGTGGGTGGTCGACCAGAGCATCAAGGCGGCGGCGCATTGGCAGTCGAGGGGGCCGCAGCGGGTGAGCGTCAACGTGTCGGCTCTGCAGATCCGGTCTCCCGAATTCGTCGAGTGGGTGCGCGATTCGCTGGAGGAACACCAACTCGATGCGGGCCGGTTGGTGCTGGAGATCACCGAGACGACGTTCGTCGCCGAGATCGAGTCGGCATCGGACAACCTTGCCTCACTGCGTGAACTTGGTGTACTGATAGCAATCGATGACTTCGGAACCGGCTACTGCTCGATGTCCTATCTGCAGCGGTTCCCGGTCGACATCGTCAAGATCGACCATCAGTTCATCGACGAACTCGACGAGCACCCTCACGGCATGTCGCTGGCCAAGTTGATCCTGCAACTGACAGCAGGGCTCGAGGTCACCTCGGTGGCCGAAGGGATCGAACGACCCGCACAGTTGCACATGCTCAAGGCGCTCGGCTGCGACGTCGGGCAGGGCTACCTGCTGTCGGGTCCACTCGAAGCCGACGAGCTCGACCGGTGCCTCGGGGTGCCGTCAGCCCTCGTCGTTACATGAGAGCCACCACATGAGGATCGGCATCGTCTGTCCCTACAGTCTCACGGTGCCCGGAGGCGTTCAGGCCCAGGTGCTCGGCCTGGCGCGCGAACTCCGCCGACGAGGCCATGAGGCGCGAGTGCTCGGACCGTGCGACGGGCCACCGCCCGAGCCGTTCGTGACGCCCCTGGGTGATTCGCTGCCCCTGTCGGCCAACGGTTCGATCGCCCCGCTCGCGCCGGACCCCTCAGCGGCACTGCGGACGCTGCGGGTGCTCGCCGACGAGCAGTTCGACGTGATCCACCTGCACGAGCCGTTGGCACCGGGTCCGACGTCGACCGCGTTGATGATGCATTCGGCCCCCACGGTGGGCACGTTCCACGCGGCCGGTACCTCGGCGAGCTATCGGATTCTCGGACCGGCACTGACCAGGCTGATCCGTCGGATCGATCACAAGGTCGTGGTGTCCAAAGATGCGCTCGCACTGGTGCGCAGCCACCTGGGTGGCGAGTACGAGGTGCTCTTCAACGGGGTGGAACTCGACGAGATCCGGTCGGTCGCGCCGTGGCAGAGCGAATCGACGGGGACGCGGGTGCGGCCGACGATCTTCTTCTGCGGTCGCCACGAGGAACGCAAGGGACTTCGCGTGCTCGTCGACGCGGTCGTTCGAGGCGATCTCGACGTGGACGTGTGGATCGGCAGCGACGGACCCGACACCGCCGAGCTGACCGAAGCGACGACCGATGACGATCGATTCCACTGGCTCGGCAGGGTGACCGACGAGGAGAAGTTCGCGCGGCTGCGATCCGCCGACGTCTTCTGCGCGCCCTCGTTACGAGGTGAATCGTTCGGGGTGGTGCTCATCGAGGCGATGGCGGCGGGCACGACCGTGGTCGCCAGTTCGCTCGACGGGTACCGAAACGTGGCGACCGACGACGTCGATGCGCTGCTGGTCGAGCCAGGCGACGTCGATGCGCTCGCCGACGCGCTGCGACGGGTCGCCACCGACTCCGAACTCGCCGAGCGGTTGCGACGTACCGGCGACGCTCGTGCCGAAGAGTTCGCGATGACCTCCCTCACCGACAGGTATCTCGAGATCTACCGGTCGATCTGCCCATCCTCCGGTTGACCTGCGGTGCCCCCGTAGACTTGCCCGAATGATTCCTCTCATCATCGTGATCATCATCGTGGTGATCCTGGTGGGGTATGTGATCGTCGCCTACAACGGGCTGGTTCGGTCGAAGAACCAGATCGAGAACGCCTGGTCGCAGATCGACGTTCAGCTCAAGCGCCGGATCGACCTCATCCCCAACCTCGTCGAAACCGTCAAGGGGTATGCGGCCCACGAGCGCGAGACCCTCGAAGCCGTGATCGCTGCTCGGAATTCTGCGATCGCAGCCCCCGACACGCCCGCCGCGCAGGCCGAAGCCGACAACGTGCTGTCGGGAGCGCTGCGCCAGCTCTTCGCCCTCGGCGAGGCCTACCCGGATCTCAAGGCCAACCAGAACTTCCTCGCTCTGCAGGAGGAACTGACCGCCACCGAGGGTCGCGTCGCCTACGCCCGCCAGTTCTACAACGACAGCGTGCTCACCTACGACAACAAACTCGAGTCGTTCCCGACGGTGATCATCGCCAAGACGTTCAACTTCGAACCCAAGGAGTACTTCGAGGCCGAGGATCAGGCCCGAGTCGCTCCGACGGTCGAGTTCTGACCTGCACCGATGTTTGAACTGATCAGATCGAACAAGCGGCGCAGCATGCTGCTGGTGGCCGGATTCGTCCTCGTCGTCGCGCTCGTCGGCGCCGCGATCGGCGCCATCGTCGGTAACGGACTCGTGTTCACGCTCGTCGCCCTCGCGTTCAGCGGAGTCATTGCGTTCGCTTCGTACTGGCGCGCCGACAAGATCGCGCTGGCGGTCAGCCGTGCCCGACCGGCGCCGCTCGAGGAGTACCAGCGCTTGCACAATCTCGTCGAGGGACTCTGCATCGCGGGTGGCCTCCCCAAACCGGGCGTCTACATCATCGACGACCCCGCGCCCAATGCGTTCGCGACCGGCCGGAACCCGAACCACGCTGCGATCGCCGTCACCACCGGCCTGCTGGAGAAACTGAACCGCGTCGAACTCGAGGGCGTCGTCGCCCACGAACTCAGCCACATCCGCAACTACGACATCCTGGTCTCGACACTCGCGGTCGTGATGGTCGGCGCGGTTGCCCTGATGGCCGACCTCGCCATCCGCATGATGTGGTGGAACGGTGGGCGAGTGGCGCGTCGCGGCGACCAGCCCGACGGCAACAACCCCTTCGCCTACGCGGGAATCGTGCTGCTGGTCGTTGCGCCGATCATCGCCAAGATCATGCAGGCGACGATCTCGAGGAGCCGCGAAACGCTGGCCGACGTGAGCGCTTGTCAGCTCACCCGGTATCCGCCCGGGCTGATCTCGGCACTCGAAAAGCTCAAGGACGACACGACGGTGACGCATTCCGCGTCCACCGCTACGGCACACTTGTGGATCGAGCAGCCCATGAGTGGCGTCGGCGACGACGGCAAGCTGGGCGGCATCCACCGACTATTCGACACCCACCCCCCGCTCGACGAGCGAATCGCACTCCTGAGAGAACTCTGATGAAGCACCTCCGACCCATCGCCGCCCTCGCGGCTCTGTCCCTCGTCGCCGTTGCGTGCGGCGGTGGGGGCGACGAGTCCGCCGACTCGACCGCGCCGTCGACCACCGCGGCGCCGACGACGACGGCGCGCCCGACGACGACGAGTAGCAGCTCGACATCGACGACCTCGACGACGGTGCCGGCAACCATCCGTCAGCCACTGACCGGCGAGCCGCTCGAGAGCGAGGACGAGATCCTGCAGCGCCCGGCGCTGGTCGCGAAGATCGACAACAACGCGGCAGCCGTTCCGAACCACAGCGGCCTCGCCGTCGCCGACATCGTGTTCGAAGAGATCGTCGAGGGACGCACGACGCGATTCGCCGCCGTCTTCCACTCGCAGAGCTCCGACCCGATCGGTCCCATCCGTTCCGGTCGTACCCAGGACATCAACCTCTTCACCTCGTTCAACTACCCGTTGTTCGTGTGGAGCGGCGGCAACCCCAACGTGACGCGGGCGATCAACGAGTCGCAACTGTTCAACATGGGCCCGAGCACCGTGTCCGGGTACTACCGCGGCCCGGGACGAGCCCCGCACAACCTGTACACGAGCACGGACGACATCTGGATCCAGACCCCCGAGGACCAGCCCGGGCCGCCGCCCGCCCAGCTCAGGTACCTCGAGGACGACGGTGAGTTCGGCGGCGAGGAGACCTCCGGCGTCACGGCCCGCGTGGGTTCCGAGCAGATCGAATGGACGTGGAACCCCGAGTTCGAGAAGTTCGACCGCTCGCAGCGCGGGCGTGATCACGACGACACCCTCTTCGGTCGCATTCGCGCCACCAACGTGATCGTCCTCGGCGTCGAGTACGCCCCGAGCCCTGCCGATCGACGCAGCCCCGAGGCCCAGACGATCGGCGAGGGACCCGCGTACTTCTTCTCCGGTGGGAAGTTCATCGAGGGCAGCTGGAAGCGCGAGTTCTCGCTCTTCCCGATCGAGTACTTCGATGCCGACGGCGAGCCGGTCGCATTCGCCCCGGGCAACACCTGGATCGAACTGGCCGACATCGGCGACGTCCTGACGGGCGCCGTCGAGGTGTTGCCGTCGGCACCACCCGCACCCTGAGCCGGCCGCAGTGGATCGCCCAGAACGAAAGTACGATGGCGCGATGACTGGTCACACCGGAACGTTCCCTGTCAAGCGAGGACTCGCCGAGATGATGAAGGGCGGCGTCATCATGGACGTCGTCACGCCCGGCCAGGCGAAGGTTGCCGAGGATGCCGGAGCAGTGGCCGTCATGGCGCTCGAACGGGTTCCCGCCGACATCCGTCGCGACGGCGGCGTGGCTCGCATGAGCGACCCGGAGATGATCGAGGGCATCCAGGCTGCGGTGTCGATCCCGGTGATGGCCAAGGCGCGCATCGGTCACTTCGTCGAGGCGCAGATCCTGCAGGCGCTCGGCGTCGACTTCGTCGACGAGTCCGAGGTGCTCACGCCCGCCGACGAGACCCACCACATCGACAAGTTCGCGTTCGACGTGCCGTTCGTGTGCGGCGCGACCAACCTCGGTGAGGCGCTGCGTCGCATCTCCGAAGGTGCTGCGATGATCCGCTCGAAGGGCGAGGCGGGCACGGGCAACGTCGTCGAGGCGGTCCGTCACCTGCGCAACATCCTGGGCGACCTGCGCAAGATCACCCAGGCCGACGAGGCCGAACTGTTCCAGTGGGCCAAGCAGCTCCAGGCCCCGCTGCCGCTCGTCCAGGAGATCGCCGAGACCGGCAAGCTCCAGGTTCCGCTGTTCTGCGCTGGCGGTCTCGCGACGCCTGCCGATGCGGCGCTGGCGATGCAGCTCGGTGCCGAGGCCGTGTTCGTCGGCTCGGGCATCTTCAAGTCGGAGGATCCCTCGCCGCGGGCCAAGGCGATCGTCGAGGCGACCACGCACTTCAACGACCCCGACATCCTCGCCAAGGTCAGCCGTGGGCTCGGCGCACCGATGACCGGCATCGAGATGGACGAGATCAACCAGCGATATGCCGATCGGGGCTGGTGACCCCGGCACCCCTGGGGCCGGCCTGACCGTCGGCGTCCTCGCACTGCAGGGCGCCTTCGATCTGCATCGTCAGCGACTCGAACAACTCGGCGCCACCGCACCGTTGGTGCGCACGCCCGCCGATCTCGACGGGCTCGACGCCATCGTGCTGCCCGGTGGCGAGAGCACCACGATGTCGAGGCTGCTGACCACCAGCGGGCTGTTCGACGAACTGAAGGGGCGACTGATCGACGGGTTGGCGGTGTTCGGCACGTGCGCCGGGATGATCCTGTGTGCCACCGACGTCCTCGACGGACGGCCCGACCAGCGCGGGTTCGACCTGATCGACCTCACCGTTCGCCGCAACGGCTACGGGCGTCAGCTCGACAGCTTCGAGGCCGATCTCGACGTCGACGAACTCGCCGAGCCCTTCCACGCCGTGTTCATCCGGGCGCCGCTCGTCGAGCGGGTCGGGCCCGACGTCGACGTGCTCGCCCGTCACGACGGCGTGCCTGTCCTCGTGCGCGGCGCGCGCTGTACCGTGGCAGCGTTCCATCCAGAACTCACCGACGACGCACGTCTGCACGAGCTGTTCCTCGACTCGCTCGCCGGCTGACGCACGTCCAGAACGCCAACGGAGCACGCATGTCCGGCCATTCCAAATGGGCAACGATCAAGCACAAGAAGGGCGCCGCCGACAAGGCGCGCGGCAAGCTCTTCGCCAAGCTCGCCCGCCAGATCGAGGTGTCGGCCAAGAGCGGCGGCGATGTCGACTCGAACCCGACGCTGCGCACCGCCGTTCAGAAGGCCAAAGCGGCGCGCATGACCAACGACGCGATCGACCGTGCGATCAAGCGGGGGACCGGTGACGACGACGGTGGTACCTACGAGAGCATCATGTACGAGGGCTACGCCCCGGGCGGCGTGGCGCTGATGATCGACGTGCTCACCGACAACCGCAACCGCACGGGCGCCGAGATCCGCAACATCTTCTCCAAGCTCGGCGGGTCGATGGCCGAACCCGGCGCCGTGGGCTGGCAGTTCCAGCGGCGTGGCGTGATCATCACCGGTGACGGCGTCGACGAGGACACGATCATGATGGCCGCCATCGAGGCGGGCGCCGACGACGTCATCGCCGAGGGCTCCGCGTTCCGGGTGATGACCGACCCGTCGGTCGTCTACGACGTCAAGGCGGCGATCGACGAGGCCGGCATCGAGGTGATCTCGGCCGATTCGCCGATGGTGGCCGACAACCTGGTGCCCGTCACCGAGACCTCCGACGCCAAGGCGATCCTTCGCATCCTCGAAGCGCTCGAGGACAACGACGACGTGCAGGACGTGTTCTCGAACTTCGACATGAGCGACGAGCTGATGGAAGTGGCTGCGTCGTGAGCCTCGGCGTCGGCGACAGCGCTCCCGACTTCACGCTGCCCGGCACCGGCGGACGCGACTACTCGTTGGCCGAGTTCCGCGGTCAGCCCGTCGTGCTCGTCTTCTATCCGGGCGACGACACGCCGGTGTGCACCAAACAGCTCAACACCTACAACGACGACCTCGGCCAGTTCGCCGAGATGAACGCCCAGGTGATCGGGATTTCGGCGCAGGACGTCAGCAGTCACGACGCATTCGCCGGCAAGCACGGTTTCGAGTTCCCACTGCTGGCCGACACCGAGAAGGCCGTCGCCGGGTTGTACGGCACGCTCGGGCCGATCGGCTTCCCGCGTCGCAGTGTGTTCATCGTCGACGGCGAGGGGATCGTGCGCTACGCACACCGTGCGATCGCCGGGCTCACGTTCCGGCCGGTCGACGAGTTGATCGGCGAATTGGAGAAGATCACCAGTTGATCCGAGCGGCGAACTAAGGTACGAACTTGTGTTCGCCAACAGTGTCTCGTCCCGGTCGCCGATGCGGTCGTGCCGGGTGCTCGGGATCGACCCCGGTCTCACCCGATGCGGGTACGCGGTGGTCGAATCGCGGGGGCCGTCCAAGGCGGTCGCGATCTCGCTCGGCGTCATCACCACGCCGCGCACCGACCCGCTACCGCAGCGGCTCGCCGCGCTGCGGCTCGAGTTCACCGCGTTGATCGCCGAGTTCCGCCCCGACGTGGTCGCGGTCGAGCAGGTGTTCTTCCAGGTGAACGTCCGCACCGCGATGAGCGTCGGCCAGGCGAGTGGACTCGCCCTCGCCGAGGCTGCGCTGGCGGGCTGCGAGGTCATCCAGTACACGCCGAACCAGGTGAAGGACGCCGTCGCAGGCTGGGGTGCTGCCGACAAGGCCCAGGTCCAGAAGATGGTCCAGGCCCGCCTCGGACTCACCACGCTGCCGAAGCCCGCCGACGCCGCCGATGCTGCCGCGCTGGCGCTCTGCCACCTGGCGATGTCCCCCCTGGCCCGAACCGCGGAGCGCAGCGCATGATCGGCTCGCTGCGCGGCTCGGTGCTCGAACGCAATGTCGACGGCACGGTCCTGCTGGAGGTCGGCGGCGTCGGCTACCTCGTCGCCGTGTCGACCCGGGTGCTCGCCGAGCTGGAACCCGGCACGCCGGTGTTCCTCTACGTCCACCACCACATCCGCGAGGACGCCCAGACGCTGTTCGGGTTCACGTCACGCGACGAGCGTCAGACGTTCCAGGTGCTGATCAAGACGAACGGCGTCGGCCCGGCGCTCGCCATGGCCGTCCTGGCAACGCACCCGCCCGCCGCGCTGTTCGACGTGGTCTCGAACAACGACGTCGCCGCGCTGACACTCGTGCCCGGAGTGGGGAAGAAGACCGCCGAGCGCCTGATCGTCGAGTTGCGCGACCGGCTCTCGGTGCCGGTGCTCGACGGCGCCGGCACCAGCGGATCGGCCTCGGTCGTCGCCGACGTGCGGGACGCGCTGGCCGGCCTCGGCTACGGCACCGACGAGATCCGCGACGTGCTGCGCGAGCTGCGCTCCGACGCCGATTCCGCCACGCTGCTGCGAGATGCGTTGAAATCGTTGGGAGCGCGCCGTGCGTGACGAGTTCCTCGACCCCGGCATCGGTGGCACCGACGACGACGTGATCGCATCCGAGGTCGAGCTCGAGGCCGGCCTCCGGCCCCGAGCGCTCGACGAGTTCGTCGGCCAGCGCGAGCTCAAGGAGCACCTGCGCATCGTCCTCGAGGCGGCCCGCAAACGCGAGCAGCCCGTCGATCACCTGCTGTTCGCCGGCCCACCCGGCCTCGGCAAGACCACGCTGGCGGGCATCGTAGCCACCGAGATGGGCGTGCACCTGCACGTCACGTCGGGCCCGGCACTGGAACGTGCCGGCGACCTGGCTGCGATCCTGACGAAGCTCGATGACGGCGACGTGCTGTTCATCGACGAGATCCACCGGCTGTCGCGGGCCGTCGAGGAGATCCTCTACCCGGCGATGGAGGACTTCCAGCTCGACATCGTGGTCGGAAAGGGGCCCGCCGCGTCGAGTATCCGCCTGACGATGCCGCCGTTCACCCTCGTCGGCGCCACCACCCGCACCGGCATGATCACCGGACCGCTGCGCGACCGCTTCGGCCTCGTCGCCCGGCTGGACTACTACGACGACGACGAGCTGCGCGCGATCGTCGAGCGCGCGGCCGGGATCCTCGACGTGCAGATCGACCGTGACGGCGCCTGGGAGATCGCCCGCCGGTCGCGGGGAACTCCCCGCATCGCCAACCGGCTGTTGCGCCGGGTCCGTGACTTCGCCGAGGTGCGCGGGGACGGAACGATCGACGCGGCGGTGGCCCGCGAGGGCCTGGCGCTGTTCGGTGTCGACGACCGCGGCCTCGACAAGGTCGACCGAGCAATCCTGGCCGCGCTGTGCACCCAGTTCAACGGAGGTCCGGTCGGCCTGTCGACGGTGGCGATCAGCGTCGGCGAGCAGCCCGAGACCGTGGAAGACGTCTACGAGCCGTTCCTGATCACCCAGGGCATGATCGCTCGCACCCCGCGTGGTCGCGTCGTGCTCGATGCCGCCTACGAGCACCTCGGCCTGACGCCCCCGCGCCGTTCGAGCAACGCCAGCCTCTTCGACTGAACTGTCACACGGTGCCGGGCCTGATGTGACACTCGTAGTCTCTCGCCGTGCAGATCGCCGACTTCGACTACGAGTTGCCGGGCGAGCGGATCGCCCAGACACCGCTCGAACCCCGCGACGCCGCCAAGCTGCTCGTCGATCGGGGAAGTGAACCGCCCGAACACCGCTCGGTGCGCGACCTGCCGGAACTCCTGCGGGAGGGGGATCTCCTGGTCCTCAACGAGACCCGGGTGATCCCGGCGCGGTTGCGCCTGCACCGCGCCACCGGTGGAGCCGCGGAGGTGCTGTTGCTCGAACCGTGGGATCACGACCGGCGGACGTGGGAGGCCCTCGTGCGGCCCGGCGGCAAGCTCGCCGTCGGCGAGGTGCTGCTGTCCGGTGACGTTGCGCTGGTGCGGATGGGGGAGCGGACCCCGGCCGGCGACACGTTCTGGGTCGAACTCGTCGGCGACGACGACCCGGTGGTGCTGCTCGATCGTCACGGCGAGACGCCGCTGCCGCCCTACATCTCAGAGCGTCTGGGTGATCCCGAGCGGTATCAGACCGTGTTCGCCCGCGAGCCGGGATCGGCAGCCGCGCCCACTGCGGGTCTGCACTTCACGCCGGAGCTGTTCGATCGCCTGGCCGAGCGGGGGATCGGCACCGCGACGGTCGAACTCGTGGTCGGGCTCGACACGTTCCAGCCGATCAGCACCGACGATCCGCTCGAACACCCGATGCATACGGAGCGCTACCGGGTACCGCCCGAGACGATGGCGGCCTGCCGCACTGCCGAGCGCGTGGTCGCCGTCGGGACCACGGCGGTCCGTGCACTCGAGTCGGCCGCCCGCTCGGGCGAGCTGTCCGGCCGCACCGACCTCTTCATCCACCGGGGCTTCGACTGGCAGCTCGTCGACGTGATGATGACCAACTTCCACCTCCCCAAGACCACGCTGCTGATGATGGTCGACGCGTTCGTCGGACCCCGCTGGCGCTCGCTGTACGAGACCGCACTCGGCGCTGACTACCGCTTCTTGTCCTTCGGTGACGCCATGCTGTTGGACCGCCACGCCGGCTGATCGCCGATACTGTCGCCGCGATGTTCCCCGCCGAGTTCCAGGTCGACGCGATCGACGGGGCCGCACGCGCGGGCAGTGCGACGACCGCCCGCGGGACCTACACCACACCGCTGTTCATGCCGGTGGGCACGCGTGGCGCGATCAAGTACCTCAGCGCCGACGACTACGGACGCATCGGTGCGCAGATCGTGCTGGGCAACACCTATCACCTGATGTTGCGTCCCGGGGCCGACCTCGTCGAACGGTTCGGCGGCCTCGGCAGGTTCGCCGGATGGGACGGCCTCACGCTCACCGACTCCGGCGGATTTCAGGTCTTCTCGCTCGACCCGAAGGTCGACGACGACGGAGTGACCTTCAAGAGCACCTACGACGGTTCCACCCATCGCTTCACGCCAGAGATCGCCGTCGACGTCCAGCAGCGTCTGGGTGCCGACATCATGATGGTGCTCGACGTCTGCCCCCCACTGCCGAGCCCGCCCGAAGTGATCCGGACGGCCCTCGAACGGACGACCGCGTGGGCCGAGCGTGCCCGAGCCGCCCACACCCGTGTGGACCAGTCGCTCTTCGGCATCGTGCAGGGCGGTACCAGCGAGGCGATGCGGCGTGAGAGCGCCCAGCAGATCGTCGAGATCGGCTTCGACGGCTACGGCATCGGTGGTCTGTCGGTGGGCGAGACCCGCGAGGAGATGCTCCCTGCCCTCGCAGCGGCACTCGAACACCTCCCGACCGATCGTCCCCGGTACCTGATGGGCGTCGGTGACCCGGCGTCGCTCGTCGAAGCGGTTGCCCTGGGCGTGGACCAGTTCGACTGCGTGATGCAGACCCGGCTCGGCCGGCACGGAACGGCGCTGACGTCGACGGGTCGGTTCCAGGCCAAGGCGGCTCGCAACGCCGAACTCGACGAACCGCTCGATGCGACGTGCCCGTGCGAAGTCTGTGCACGCCACAGCCGTGGCTACATCCGTCACCTGCTCCAGGTGGGAGAGCCGACGGCGTCGCGCCTGCTGTCGATCCACAACGTGGCCTGGACGATCGCGCTGATGAACTCGATGCGCTCGGCGATCACCGCCGGGACCTTCGAGTCGCTGCGTCGATCGGTGCTCGACGTCTGGGGATGACGACAGCGGGACCGACCGTCTTGGCGAGATGACCGGCACGAGCGACGGATCGCCGGTAGGATCGCTCGCCGTCATGTCCTCGCAACTCATCACCTCGCTGATCGCCCAGGAGTCGTCGTCCGGCGGCGGCAGCGGCGCCATCATCCAGCTCGGGATCCTGCTGTTGATCCCGTTCGCCATGTACTTCTTCATGATCCGACCGCAGCGGCGGCGGATGCGCGAGCAGCAGGAGCTGCAGCGCTCGATCCAGGTCGGCGACGAAGTGATCACCACCTCGGGCGTCTACGGCATCATCACCGGCGAGGACGGCGACAGCCGCTTCTGGCTCGAGATCGACGACGACGTCCAGATCCGCATCGCCCGCGCGGCGATCTCCGGCAAGGCGTCGACCGCCGACGATGGCGGCGACGATGCCGCCGACTCGGCGGACTCGAGCGAGACGGTGCCAGCGAACGCTGACGCCGACGCTGACACCGACGCCGACGACTGAGCCGTCCACATGACGCGTCGACTCTGGACCTCGCTGATCGGCGTCGTGCTGATCGTGCTCATCACGTTGGGCTACAACATCGCGACCGACAACACCCCGATCCTCGGTCTCGACCTGCAGGGCGGCGTGTCGGTGATCCTGGCGCCGACCGAACCGGCGACCGAGGAGGAACTCACCGTCATCCGCGACCAGATCCGCTCCGAGCTCGAACGACAAGGAATTGCCGAACCCGACGTCCGAGTGCAGGGCGAGACGATCGTCGTCGACCTCCCGGGTGTCCGTGACCAGCAGGAGGCGTTGAGTGCGGTCGACGTCTCCGGTGTCGTCGAACTCAGGCCCGTGCTGAATCCCGGGAGCTGCCAGCCGATCGACACGACACCCACCGGACCGGTGATCGGCAGTCCGAGCGACGTCCCGACCGACACCACGTCGGGTACCGAACCGCAGGGCATCCGGCGCCCCGTCGCGCCCCCCGCGGACTCCGTTCCCGGTGACACGGTTCCGGCGGAGACCATCCCGCCCGGTGCCGTCAACGAGCCGGTGCCGACCCAATTCGTCGATCCGGGCGCTGTGGTCCTGCCGACCCGAGACGGGGGAGCCGAGTGCCTCGGCCCCGTCCAGGGAACCGGCGAGGTCTTCGAGCGCGGCAGCGCCGAACCGACGCTCGACCCCACGCAGGGCTGGGGCGTCTCCGTCGACCTGCGCGGCGGCGAGGGTCGCGACACCTGGAACAACCTTGCCAGCCAGTGCTTCAACCGGGCCCCCACGTGCCCCACGCAGCGTCTGGCGATCGTGCTCGACAGCGTGGTGCAGTCGGCGCCGAGTGTCAACGAGCCGAACTTCACGGATTCGGTCTCGATCACCGGCAACTTCACGCAGTCCGAGGCCGAGGAGCTCGCCTCGGTGCTCAACCGTGGAGCGTTCCCGGTCGAGGTCGAGGCCCAGGAGGCCCGGACCGTGTCGCCGTCGGCGGGCTCGGACTCGCTGCAGGCAGCCATCGTCGCCGGGCTGGTCGGCCTCGCGCTCGTGCTGGTGTTCCTGATCGTCTACTACCAGTGGCTCGCGCTCGTCATCGTCGGTGGCATCACCGTCTGGGCCGGCATGGTGTTCTCGATGGCGTCGTTCGTCTCGGGCTGGACCAACTACGCGCTCAGCCTCGCCGGCGTCACCGGCATCATCGTGGCCATCGGCGTCACCGTCGACAGCTACGTCGTGTTCTTCGAGCGCATCAAGGACGAGCTCCGCAACGGGCGCACGATCAAGAACGCGGCGCCGCGGAGCTTCAAGATGACCTGGCGGACCATCTGGTCGGCCGACGTCGTCTCGCTGATCGCGGCGGGAATCCTCTTCTCGCTGAGCGTGGGTTCGGTGCGCGGTTTCGCGCTGTACCTCGGCCTCACCACGATCTGCGACCTGCTCGTCTGCTACTTCTTCACCCGGCCGGCGGTGTTGCTGCTCGCTCGCAGTAAGCGGATGGCCAAACGGGAGACGGTGCTCGGCATGAAGGTGGCCACGGCATGACCCTCGACACGAGCGTCTCGGCGTCCGGGCTCGGACGCGTCTTCCGTGGCCAGACCGCCATCGACTTCTACGGCAAGCGCAAGATCGGTCTCGTCCTCGCGGTCGTCGCGGTGATCGTCACCATCGGTTCGTTGCTCACCCAGGGACTGAACCTGGGTCTCGACTTCGAAGGTGGCGATGCCTGGGACATTCCCGCGAGCGAAACGTTCGGCGTCGACGAAGCCACGGACGTGCTGAGCGCCAACGACGTCTCCACCGCCGGCGCCCGCATCCAGCTGCGCAGCTCGGAGACCTCCGACGTCGTCACCGTCCAGGTGGAGGAACTCCCACGCGACAAGGCCGAGGCGGTCACCGCCGACTTCGCCGAGGCCGCCGGTGTCACCGTCGACGAGATCAGCTTCTCGTTCACCAGTTCGACGTGGGGTGCCGAGATCACCGAGAAGGCCGTGCGCGCGCTGGTCATCTTCCTGCTCGTCGTCGCCGTGTTCATCTCGGTGAGATTCGAGTGGCGCATGGCGCTCGCTGCCATCGCTGCGATGGTCAACGACGTCGTCGTGGCCGTCGGGGTGTACTCGGTCTTCCAGTTCGAGGTCACCCCGGCCACCGTGATCGCCTTCCTGACGATCCTCGGCTACTCGCTCTACGACACGATCGTGGTGTTCGACCGGGTCGAGGAGAACGAGGGCCGATACGCCAGCACCAAGATGCCCTACGAGGACATCGCCAACATCTCCATGAACCAGGTGATGGTCCGGTCGCTGCTGACCAGCTTCTCGTCGATCCTCCCTGTGATCTCGTTGCTGATCATCGGCTCGGGAGTGATGGGCGCGGTGGCGCTGCGTGAGTTCGCGCTGGCGCTGCTGATCGGCATGATCTCGGGTGTGTACTCGTCGATCTTCATCGCGACACCGTTGCTCGCCTACCTCAAGATCAAGTCGTTGCCTCCGTCGCGGCGCAAGCGCCTGGTAGGCGACGAACTCCGCGCGGCGGTCATGGGTGCCGGCGTCACTGGCCGGATCCCGGAGGACACGCCGCACGGCGACAGCGGCGATGCGTCGGACGGCGACCGTCCACTCGAGCCGGTCGCCGCAGGCGCTCCCAGCTCGTCGGCTCCAGCGCAGGCCGATCGCCTGCTGTCGCATCCTCCCCGGCCGCGCAAGAAGAAGCGTCGCTGATCCGTTCCGATCTGGTCATCGTCGAGTCGGCTCGGCGACGGTAACCTCCGACCATGGCAGGCGACTCCACAGCCGAACCTCGCGACGACCATCGGGCGTTGCGCAGTTTCGTGCGTGAGATCCAGGACTACCCGACCGATGGCGTGACGTTCCGCGACATCACGCCGCTGCTGGGCGACGCCACCACGTTCGCCGCAGCCGTCGACGGTCTCGTCGCCGACTTCGCAGGTTCGTCCGTCGACCGGGTCGTGGGTGTCGAGGCCCGTGGCTTCATCTTCGCATCGGCGGTCGCCTACCACATCGGCGCCGGTCTCGTGCCGGTGCGCAAGCCGGGCAAGCTGCCGTGGGCCGTCGTGCGAGAGGAGTACGAGCTCGAGTACGGCTCCGACAAGCTCGAGATTCATCGTGACGCCATCCATCCCGGCGAACGGATCCTGATCATCGACGACGTGCTGGCCACTGGGGGGACCGCCGCAGCGACCGCCCGTCTCGTCGAGACGTTGGGCGGTGTGATCGCCGGGCTCGGCTTCGTGATCGAACTCGACGAACTCGGCGGCCGCAAGCATCTGGGGGAGCGCCCGGTGAAGGCGCTCCTGCACTACTGAGGAGCACGATGGGGACCGTCGACCGTGTGCTCCCGTGGCGGCGCCAACCTGTCGAGGCCGCCAACTCCGAGCTGACGCCGCTGCTCGCGTCCTATCGGCGTCGTCACCCGAAGTCGCCCGTGTCGACGATCAGCCGTGCCTACCGGGTGGCTGCCGACGCGCACCAGTCGCAGATGCGCTCCAGCGGCGAGAGCTACATCAACCATCCGCTGGCGGTTGCGCAGATCGTGGCCGACATCGGCCTCGACGAGATCTCGGTCACCGCCGCCCTGTTGCACGATGCGGTCGAGGACACCGAGATCACCGTGGCCGACGTCGAGCGGGACTTCGGCGCCGAGGTCGCAGCGATCGTCGACGGTGTCACCAAGCTCGAACGCATCCGGTTCGACTCGCGCGAGGAGCAACAGGCCGCCAGCATGCGCAAGATGCTGGTCGCGATGGCCAAGGACCTGCGGGTGCTGGTCATCAAGCTCGCCGACCGGCTGCACAACATGCGCACGATCGCCGCCATGCCGCTCGAGAAGCAGCAGCGCATCGCCCAGGAGACCCTGGACATCTACGCACCGTTGGCGCATCGCCTCGGCATGCAGGAAATGAAGCAACAGCTCGAGGACCTGGCCTTCGCGGCGCTGCACCCGAAGCGGTTCGCCGAACTCGATCATCTCGTGTCCAGTCGCACGCCCGAACGCGACCTGTACCTGGCCAAGACGCTCGCCGAGGTGCGTGCCCGCCTCGACGAACTGGGAATCAAGGCCGAGGTCACGGGGCGCGGCAAGCACCTGTGGAGCATCTACGAGAAGATGGTCGTCAAGGGGCGCGAGTTCGACGAGATCTTCGATCTGATCGCCATCCGTGTGGTCGTCGACTCGATGAAGGACTGCTACGCCGCGCTCGGCTCGATACACGGCCGGTGGCGTCCCGTCGTGGGGCGCTTCAAGGACTACATCGCGATGCCCAAGTTCAACCTGTACCAGAGCTTGCACACCACGGTGATCGGTCCGGCGGGCAAGCCGATCGAAGTGCAGATCCGGACCGTCGAGATGCACCAACGCGCCGAGTGGGGCGTCGCCGCGCACTGGGCGTACAAGGAGGGCAGCGAGCTGCCCGCCGAGATCGACTGGCTGAGCCGGATCATCGACTGGCAGGAAGAGCTGTCCGATCCCGCCCAGTTCATGCAGAGTCTGAAGACCGACCTCGAGCAGGACGAGGTGTTCGTGTTCACCCCGAAGGGCCGCGTGATCACCCTCCCGGTCGGCTCGACCACCGTCGACTTCGCATACGCGGTGCACACCGAGGTCGGGCACGCGTGCATCGGCGCCAAGGTCAACGGCCGGCTCGTGTCGCTCGACCACGTGCTGGCGAGCGGTGACAACGTCGAGATCTTCACCTCGAAGGTCGAGACCGCGGGCCCGTCGCAGGACTGGTTGTCGTTCGTGGTGTCGCCCCGGGCGCGCAACAAGATCCGTCAGTGGTTCAGCCGCGAGCGGCGCGTCGACATGGTCGAGGCCGGCCGCGACGACCTGACCGCCGAGCTGCGCCGCGAACGGTTGCCGGTCCAGCAGGTGTGGAAGTCGCCGGAACTCGGCAAGGTCGTCGGGGAACTCAGCTACGTCGACCTCGACGCACTGCTGGCGGCCATCGGCGAACACCACGTGTCCGCGAAGTCGGTGGCGCAACGCCTCGCGCGCCTGATCCACGGCGATGCCGGCGAGCAGCTCTCCGCAACGGTCTCGACGCCGCGTCGCGAGCGCCGCGACGGCTACGACACGCCGGTCGGCATCCACGTCGAGGGCCTCGACGACGTGCTCGTGCGCCTCGCGAACTGTTGCACCCCGGTGCCCGGCGACTCGATCATCGGGTTCGTCACGCGGGGTCGCGGCGTGAGCGTGCACCGCTCCGACTGCGCCAACGCATCTTCGCTCACCGCCGAACAGGCAACCCGGATGATCGAGGTCGAGTGGGACCGCGATGAACGGCCGGGGCGTACCTTCGTCGCCGGTGTCGAGGTCGTCGCGCTGGATCGTTCACGCCTGCTGCGCGACGTGACCAACGCGCTCGCCGATCACCATGTGAACATCCTGTCCTGCCAGACCGTCACCGGTTCCGACCGCGTCGCCAAGATGCGCTTCGAGTTCGAGTTCGCCAATCCGAGCTACCTCGATGCGGTGATCCGCACCATCAAGGGCGTCGATTCGGTCTACGACGCATATCGCCTGATCCCCGGAGCGGCCACGCCGGTAGCCTGACCGGCCGTGCCAGCGTTCCAGACCAGTCCCGGCATGCGGGACATCCTGCCGCCAGAGAGCGGTCGATGGCGCCGGTTCACCGACGTGTTCGCCGACGTGGTCGAACGGGCCGGGTACGGACAGCTGATCACGCCGCTGCTCGAGGATCTGGGGGTGTTCACCCGGATCGGCGACGCCACGGACGTGGTCACCAAGGAGATGTACGACTTCGTCGACAAGGGTGAGCGTCACATCGCACTCCGCCCCGAAATGACGGCGAGCGTCTGTCGTGCCTTCGCCGAGCATCGGCCGACCACGCCCTGGAAGGTGTTCTACTCCGGTTCGAACTTCCGGTACGAGAAGCCCCAG
This sequence comes from Ilumatobacteraceae bacterium, assembly GCA_035529175.1. Lineage (GTDB taxonomy): Bacteria > Actinomycetota > Acidimicrobiia > Acidimicrobiales > Ilumatobacteraceae > Sva-07. The sequence goes on along the minus strand of DATKXG010000201.1, from coordinate 6,645 downwards.
CGCGGGCGCTATCGCCAGTTCGACCAGGTCGGCGTCGAGGTGCTGGGTGCCGACGACCCGAACCTCGACGTCGAGGTGATCGCCCTCGCATGGGAGTTCTACCGGGCGCTGGGCCTGCGCCAGGTGACGTTGCTCGTCAACAGCCTCGGCGAACCCGACGACCGGGCCAGGTACGTCGAGGCGCTACGCGAGCACTTCGTGGCGGCCGGCGATGAACTGAGCGAGCAGTCGCGCGCCACGCTGGAGCGCAACCCGCTGCGTGTGCTCGACTCCAAGCGCGACGGGGATCGCACACACATCGAGGCGGCACCGCAGATCGCGGAGTTCCACAGCGATGACGCCGCCTCTCACTTCGCCGCGGTGCTCGCTGGTCTGCGCGCTCTCGACATCCCGTTCACGATCGAGCCGAAACTCGTGCGCGGCCTCGACTACTACCGTCGCACGATCTTCGAGTTCCAGGGCGGCACCCTCGACTCTGCGCAGAACGCGCTGGGTGGCGGTGGCCGCTACGACGGCCTGGTCGAGGCGCTCGGCGGCCCGGCGACACCCGGCGTCGGGTTCGCGCTCGGGGTCGATCGCACGCTGCTGGCCTGTGACGACGAGAGCGTGTTCGCCGCCGACCCGGTGGTGCTCGATGCGTTCGTCGTCGACGTCACCGGCGGGCTCGAAGCGGTCGCCCTCACCGCGGAGCTCCGTGCGGCCGGTTTCGCGGTCGACCGGGGCTACGACAACCGGTCGATGAAGGCCCAGATGAAGCTCGCCAACCGCAGCGCTGCCCGATTCGCCCTGATCATCGGCGACGACGAACTCGCCGCGGGCACCGTCGTCGTGAAACCGATGCACGGTGACGGCGAACAGGTCGCCATCGCCCGTTCCGACATCTCGTCCCACCTCGCCTCACACCCACCACAGAATTGATTCCCACATGACCGACCCCTCCACCACCTCCTCGCAAGCCACCTCGATGCGTTCGCACCTGTGTGGCGAGCTTCGGCCCGACCACATCGGCCAGACCGTCAGCGTCTGCGGCTGGGTCGGTCGCCGGCGCGAGCACGGCGAGCACCTCGCGTTCGTCGACCTGCGCGACCACTCGGGCATCGTGCAGTGCGTGATCAACGACGACGTCGACGTCCGCAGCGAGTACGTCCTGCGGGTCACCGGCGTGGTTCGTGAGCGTCCCGAGGGCACCGTCAACGAGAACCTGCCGACTGGCCGCATCGAGCTGGGGGAGTGCCAGGTCGAGGTGCTCCGCAAGGCCGACCCACCGCCGTTCCCGATCGACGCCCGCGCCGACGACGTCGACGAGAACATCCGTCTCCAGCACCGCTACCTCGACCTGCGCCGCGAGCGCATGCAGAAGAACCTGCGCGTTCGTGCTGCGATCAACGCGGCGGTTCGCGCTGGCATGGAGCGCCAGGGATTCGTCGAGGTCGAGACGCCGATGCTGGTGCCGTCGACCCCGGAGGGCGCTCGTGAGTTCCTCGTGCCGTCGCGCAAGGAGCCCGGCTCGTTCTATGCGCTGCCGCAGTCGCCGCAGCTCTTCAAGCAGCTGTTGATGGTCGGCGGTGTCGACCGCTACTACCAGATGGCGCGTTGCCTGCGAGATGAGGATCTCCGCGCCGATCGCCAGTACGAGTTCATGCAGCTCGACATGGAGATGAGTTTCGTCACCCAGGACGACGTCCTCGACGCCGTCAGTGAAGCCGTGCTCGACGCCGCCGAGGCGGCGACGGGCGAGCGTCCGCAGCCGATCGAGCGGATCACCTGGCACGAGGCGATGGACCGCTACGGCATCGACAAGCCCGACCTCCGCTTCGGTCTCGAGCTCGTCGAGCTGACGCCGTTGTTCGCAGCAACCGAATTCAAGGCGTTCGCCGGCGCCGCTTCGATCAAGGGAATCCGCGTCCCGGGCGCCGCCGGTGACTACGGCCGCAACCAGCTCGACAAGCTGACCGATCGCGCCAAGTCGCTCGGCGCCAAGGGTCTGGTGTGGCTCAAGGTGACAGCCGACGGATTCGACTCACCGGTCGCGAAGTTCCTGTCGGACGTCGAGGCGGCAGCGGTCCGCTCGACGATGGCCGCCGACGACGGCGACCTGATCCTGATCGTCGCCGACGAGTGGATGACCACCTGCGAGGTGCTCGGCACGTTGCGCAACGACATCGGCCGTCCACCCGTGCACGAGGGGCCGTACCGCTACGTGTGGGTCGTGGAGTTCCCGCTGTTCGTGGGCGTCGACAAGGAGTCGGGCCGTCCGAAGCCGGGTCACCACCCGTTCACCACGCCGCACCCCGACGACCTCGACAAGATCGAGACCGACCCGCTTGCGGTGCGATCGATCGCGTACGACCTCGTGCTCAACGGGTGGGAGCTCGGCTCGGGTTCGATTCGAATCCACGAGCCGGAACTGCAGCGGCGTGTGTTCAAGGCGCTCGGGATCTCCGACGAGGAAGCCGAGCGCAAGTTCGGATTCTTCCTCAACCCGTTCGACTACGGCGCTCCACCGCACGGCGGATTCGCGTTCGGCCTCGACCGGCTGGTGGCGATCTTGGCGGGGGAGGAGAACATCCGCGAGGTGATCGCCTTCCCGAAGACCCAGTCCGGCCAGGACCCCATGACCAATTCGCCGATCCCCGGCGACCCCAAGGCGCTCGCCGAACTCGGTCTCAAGGTCCTCCCGCCCGCCACCTGACGCGTCCACCCTTCCTTCCGCGATGAGCGAACCGCCCGGATCGCGCCACTTCGCTCATCGTTCCTCGGGGTAGACGACGCCCAGCTGTGCGCGGATGTCGTCGAGCAGCTCCATCGTCGACACGGTGGTCGCGAGCGGGATCACGTCGCTCTCGCGATGACCGGCGCGGATCCGCTCCATCGCATGCGCGGCCTCGTGCGCAAGTCCCTGGTTGGGCATGTCCACGTGCACAGGTTCCTCGCCGGTGAGCCGGACGGTGAATCCGCTCGGGAACCAGAACGGGGCGTCGACGTCGATACGTCCGAGCGTGCCGAACACCGATGCTCCCAGGCTGGTCACCATGTCGAGCGACGTGTGGAAGACCCCGAGCGCGCCGCTCGCGTACGTGACCACGCCGCCGACCGTCGCGTCCACGCCGGTGTCGCCGAGGATGCCGCTGACCTTCGCCTCGACCGGGTCGCCGGCGAGGTATCGGGCGAACGTGATCGGATAGATGCCGACGTCGAGCATCGCTCCACCCGCCAGGTCGATGCGTCGATGACGTCCGTCGGGATCTCCGACGGCGATGCCGAAGTTCGCCTCGACCACCTTGAGCTCGCCGATCTCGCCGTCGAGTACCCGTTGGCGGATGTCGACCACCGCGGGGATGAACCAGGTCCACATCGCCTCCATCAGGAACCGATCGTTTCGGGCGGCCGCCTCGACCATCTCGCGTGCCTGGGCTGCGTTGACGGCGAAGGCCTTCTCGCACAGGACGTGCCGACCGGCGTCGAGTGCGGCGATCGTCATCGCATGGTGGTGGCTGTGGGGTGACGCGATGTAGACGACGTCGACGTCGTCGTCGGCCCACAAGGCGTCGTAGGAGCCGTGGGCGTGGGGGATCGAGAACCTCCGTGCGAAGGCCTCGGAGGCCTCCCGTGTGCGCGAGCCGACCGCCACGATGTCGGCGTCGGGCAGGCTCTGCAGCGCCTGGCACATGCTTGCTGCGATCTTGCCGGTCGCCGCGATACCCCATCGCAGCGGGCGTTGCTCGGAGTTGTTGCTCATCTCTGTGACAGGGCCTCTCTATGGTGATGGGTGACCGACTCCTCCCCAGCAGTCATCATCGCAAAGGGAGCAGGACATGAACGACCACGACGAAACGGTTCTCGGCAATATCGCCGTCATCCGTGGATCTGTACGAGCCGAGCCGACCATACGCGAGCTGCCCGGCGGCGGTGTCGTCGCCCAGTTCGACGTCGTCGCGACATCGGAGTCCGGCGGCCGTCAGCTCACCGTGTCGGTACCGATCGCCTGGAACGACCCGACGACGTCGCAGCTCGGGGTACTTGCCGGCGGCTCCTCGGTGTTGGTCGTCGGCACGGTCCGTCGCCGGTTCTTCCGCGTCGGCGGCGTCACCCAGAGCCGCACCGAGGTCGTCGCCGACGCCGTGGTGCCGATGCGCCAACACAAGCGGGTCGGCACCGCGCTCCGCGCGGCAGCCGATCGGGTGCTCGACCTGGCCGCCTGAAGCCGTTTGGTCACACCAGGCTGCGGACCACCAGACCGGTGCGCAGCTTCGGGGTGAAGAACGTCGACTTCGGCGGCATCAACACGCCCTCGCGTGCGGTTCGTTCGATCTCGGCGACGCTGACCGGGCGGATCAGCACGGCCGCAGTCGCACCCCCCGACGTGACGGCATCGACGACGTGATCGACCCCGTGCTGGTAGGTGACCGAGTGTGCGACCTCCGCGAGCGCGTGCTCGAGCCACGCGCCGTCGAGCGAGCGGACGTTGTCGAACACGCCAGGGCGGGGACGCAACCACTGGGCGACTCCGTCGCCGGTCACCAGGCACAACAGGCCCTCGGTGTCCATCGTGGCGAGCGTCGAGGCGTCAGGTCGACCGGCGTCGATGCGCTCGAAGCAGGTGTCGAGCGCCGCAACCAACTCGTCGACGGAGACGTCGTGGTACAGGCGGTGGATCGCCTCGACCGAGAGCTGGTCCGCCACGAGTTCGTTGACGAACGCAAGGGTCTCGTCGGCAGGGTTCGGCTGGTCGCCGTTGGCGGCGCGTACCTCGTCGCGGTACGTGCGGCTGATCCCGTAGCGATGGTGTCCGTCGGCGATCAGGACGTCGTCGGAGCCGATCTTGTCGGCGATGGCGCGGATCCGCTCGGGGTCTGAGACCCGCTCGACGATGTGGTCGACGCCATCCACTGTGACCGACGCCACGGGTTCGCCGGGCTCGGTCAACAGTGCGGTGAGACCGGCGGCGAGCGAGAGTCCCCACACGGGCGACAGGTTCGCCCTCGTCGCCCGGGTGAGGTCCAGCCGGTCCGTGGACGCTTTCGGGGTGACCCGTTCGTGGGGCAGGACGCCGCCCGCGCCCTCGTCGACGACCTCGAGACCGCCCAGCACCCCGGCGATGTCGCGTGCGGTTCCCGATGCATCGGTGAACCTCATCCGGTAGATCGTGAACGACGGCGTGTCGTCGTAGGCCATCACACCGGCGTCGATCCAGCTGTTCAAGGTGGCGGCGGCGGCCGCGTAGCGATCGGGACCGTCCGATTCACGCGGGACGTCGACGTGGGTGATGTTCCACGGGCTACGACCGACGAGCTCGTCGAGGTCCGCCGCCGACAAGACGTCGTAGGGCGGCGCGATCAGATCGTCGATCTCGGGAACGGAGTAGCGCAGGGCGGGGAACGGCGTGAAACGTGGCACGACGACAGGATGTCACGGAGCGGGGCTGCGACTGCAACGATCGACGACGTGGAGGACTGGACCCAGGGGATCGACACGGTGCTGTGCGACCTCGACGGTGTGGTCTGGCTCGCCCACCAGCCGATCGCAGGCTCGGTCGAGGCCGTGGCCGAACTCCGTCGGAGTGGGCGCCGGGTGATCTTCGTCACCAACAATTCCGCCGCGACGTCGGCCCAACACGAGCAGGCCCTGGCGGAGGTCGGTATCGCAGCAGACGGTGATGTCGTGAGTTCGGCCATGGCGGTCACCGCGTTGGTCACGCCAGGAACGCGCGTGCTCGTTGCGGCCGGGCCCGGAGTCGTCGAGGCACTCCAGCGGGCGGGAGCCGATGTGGTGGTCAATTCCGGCGAGCCGCTCAGCGAGGCCGTCGACGCGGTCGTGGTGGGCCTGCACCGCGACTTCGACTACGCCCGGCTGGCCGTCGCCGCCGAGGCGGCGCGACGGTGCGCACGGCTGATCGGTACCAACACCGACAGCACCTACCCGACGCCCGATGGCCTGCTGCCCGGCGGCGGGTCGATCCTGGCGGCAGTTGCGTTGGCGTCGGGAGTCGATCCCGTGATCGCCGGAAAACCGCACCTGCCGCTGGCGACCCTGGTGGAGTCGATGCTGGCCGAACGTCACGACGCCTTCCATCCCGACCGGGTGCTCATGGTGGGCGACCGGCCGGAGACCGACGGACGGTTCGCGGCGTTGCTGGGCTGTCGATTCGCGCTCGTCCGGTCGGGGGTGAGCAGCCCCGCGGCCGAGATCGACGAGGCAACGACGGTGGATCTCGACGTCGCCGATCTCGCCGAGGTCGCCCGGCGGCTGGTCTGCTGAGGTGATCGAACGATCCGAGTAGCCTGTGGTCATGGCAAATACGACAGTTCAACGTCTCGTCGATGCAGGTACCGAGTTCTCCGACACGTCGCGCCGGCAGGCGGAGTCGATCGTGAAGGCGCTCGTCAAAGCGGGTGAGGTCCGGCGGGCGGACGCCGAGAAGGCCGTCCAGACGCTCATGGAGCGAGGACGCGAGACCTCCGACCGGGTCAGCACGGACGTGCAACGCGAGGTCTCCAAGCAGATGAATTGGCTCTCGGAGCGTTTCGACGAACTCGAGGATCGCTTCGAAGAACTCGCGCAGAAGATCACCGAACGCGTCAAGGCCGACGTTTCCGCAGCGCAGAAGAAGGCCCCTGCCAAGAAGGCCCCGGCGAAGAAGAAGGC
>DATKXG010000200.1:0-5778 GCA_035529175.1 Ilumatobacteraceae bacterium | reverse complement strand
GAGCATCCCGCCGGCGTACAGGTCGCTGTATCCCTTGAGTGCGGTGAGTGGGGTGCGGAGTTCGTGGGACACGTCGGCGAGGAATCGCCGCATGGCGTCTCGCGCCTCGCTCGCCGACAGTGCAGCGCGTTCACTGTCGTCGATCGTGCCGCGCAGGCGCACCAACATGAGATCGAGAGCTTGGGCGAGTTCGGCGGTCTCGAGCGACCCGGCGGGCGCATCGACGTCGCGTTGCAGTTCGCCGCCCGCGATCCGCGTCGCTGTGGTGGCCATTCGGGTGACGGGCCGTACCGCAAGCGTGGTGAGGAGCCAGATCATGCCCGCCACGAGCACCAGGATCACCGCCCCGCCGCCGAGCAGCGTCTGCCGGAAATCGTTGATCGATTCGTCGAAACGGTCCAGGGGCAGCGCGGTGACGACCACCGCGCCATCGTCCAACGGCGTCACGAGCACGCGGTAGCGGGGGTCGTCGACGGTCAGCGTTCCGCTGCGAACCGAGATCTCACGCAGCGTCTCGTCGCTGAACGGACTCTCCCCCGGTGGAGTGAGCAGTTCGCCGCCGCCCGACACGACGACCTGCACCGGTGGTGCCACGTCGTCGACCGGGTCGGTAGCGGCAACAGCTTCCTCGACCGGGGGGCCTCCGGCGTCGCCGGGGGCGCGGGGCTCGGCTCCGCGTTCCGCTCGGGCCAATTCGTCGTCGATGTCGGCGATCAGATTGGATCGCTCGACGTTGTCGATGTAGACCGCGAACGCGCCGAATCCGATCGTGACCGTCAGCAGCGTCGGAACCAGCATCAGCCACCGCAGCGGCGGTCGTCTCATTGGCCGACCTCGTCACGCACGACGTAGCCGACGCCGCGACGCGTGTGAATCAACGGTCGGTGGCCATCGTCGATCTTGCGTCGGAGATAGCCGATGTAGAGCTCGACCACGTTGTCGCCCCCATCGAAGTCGTGGTCCCATGCGTTCACCAGGATCTGTGCCTTCGACACGACCGTCCCGGTGTTGAGCATCAGGTAGTGCAGCAGACGGAACTCGGTTGGCGACAACTCGATCCGTTCACCGGAGCGACGAACCTCGTGGGCCGCGGGGTCGAGGCTCAGGTCGGCGACGACGAGGCGGTCAGATGGTGCTTCACGGCCCGTCCGTCGCAGGATGGCGGACGCCCGCAGCACCAACTCATCGACGCTGAACGGCTTGGTGAGGTAGTCGTCGCCGCCGGTGACGAACCCCTCGATCCTGTCGTCGGGTGCATCACGCGCCGTCAGGAACAACACCGGCGTCGTCGATCCCGCGGCACGGAGGTCACGGCAGATTTCGTAGCCGTCGACACCTGGCAGCATGACGTCGAGCACGACCAGGTCGAAGTCGCCGGTGAGCGCGAGGTCGCGGCCGCGTCGGCCGTGGTCGGCCGTGGTGATCACATGGCCCTGGTGGCGAAGCGCCATCGAGACGACGTCGCTGATGGCCGGCTCGTCCTCGACGACGAGGATGCGACTGGGTGATGCGCCCGTGATCACGCCGACCATTCAACCCACCTCGGTCATCAACCGGAGGGATCAGAGTCGGCCGGCGGCGCTCCCGGTCCGCCGGGCGGAGGTCCACCACCGCCGGGTCCTGCGCTCGCCACTTCGACAACGAGGCCGGTGAAGCAGGTCAGCACGGCGTTCTCCTCGACCTGGTTGGCGTGGTAGTGGTAGCCGAGTTCGGGCGTCTCGTGCCCGTTGCAGTCGTCGAGACCGGCGTCGGCTTCGGCGTCGTCGTAGGGGGCGTGGATCGCGTAACCGTCGAGTGCGTAACCGAACAGCGCGGTCTCGCCGGCGGGAATGTCGTCGGTGGAGTTGGAACAGCCGGTCGTGGCGTGCATGTGGTAGCCCTCCTGCGGGTTGACGTGGCCGCCGCAGGGATCGAAGGCGCCGATGGTGTAGTTGCCCAGGATGAGGTCGACCGGTGCGCTGTTCTCGATGAGGACGCCATCGAGGGTGACGCCAAGCGTGCTCGGGGCGCTGCTCGCTGTGTCGGCGCGGATCGGGGTGATGGGGATCTCGACGGTCGCGGCGATGGGGCCACCGCCGTCGGCCCACTCGATCTCGCCATAGACGCACAGGTTCACCGGCCCGGCGTCGGGATCGGCTTGGGGGCCGCCGGTGACGAGGTCGTTGAACTTCTCCGACGTGTCGGTCGACAGCACGTTGCCGTCCTCGTCGTAGAGCTTCCAGGTGGGGTCGTCGTAGATGTCGGCGAGGTCCGAGATGAACTCGCCGTCGATGTCGTAGACGGCGTCGCCGTCGAACCAGATCCCGGCCACGTCGTCGGATGTGGTTGCGGGGCACCAGGGTCCGATGGCGTCACGGTTGGCGGGGAATCCGGCGACGGTCAGTTCGTAGCACTGGGTGTCGGTGCCGTCGGCGAGGGTGCAGTCAGTCGTCACCGGCTCGGTGGCGAGAGCACCGTCGAAGAACGTAGCGAGGTCGATGTCTCCGAGCCCCGGCGCTTCAACGGTCGGTTCGTCGCTGGGAGCCGTGGCCGGGTCCGTCGCGCTCGGGGCAGTCGTTGGCGTCTCCGCGGTATCGGGCGTGGCGTCGTTTCCGCACGAGGACAGGGCGAGCGCGGCCACAAGCGCCGCCACGGCGATCGGTCGTCGAGTGGGCCTCATCCTGTGGCTTCGTGTCATGTCGTCTCCAGTCGTGTCGATGGTCGAGCGATTGCTCACAGCGGGATCTCAGCGAGTCGGGACACCGTCCAGGCGATGCCGAACAGCGCGGCGCCGGCCGCGACCGAGGAACGGACCCAGACCACGCGCCGGTCGAGGAGCTGCGTGCTGAGCCACAGTGCGCCGATGACGAGCAGCACGAATGCCGTCTGGGCGATGTCGATGCCGAAGTTGAACGCAGCGAGCGCCGTGACCCGTTGCGAGGTGACGACGCCGAGGCTGCCGAGGCTCGATGCGAAGCCCAGTCCGTGGACGAGGCCGATGAGGCCGGCGATCCACGGTCGGGCGTCACTCGAGCGACCGCGCAGGGCGAGGACGGCGGCGGCCACGATCGACAGCGAGATCGCCGGTTCGACCACCCATGCCGGGATCGAGATCAGCTCGAAGTAGGCGAGGCCGAGGCTGATGGCGTGACCGACGGTGAACGCGGTGACCAACTCGACCGTGCGTCGAGTCGTCGTGCGCGACACCGACGTTCCGACGACCGCCAAGGTGAGCACGAGCAGGAACAAGAGATGGTCCGGCCCGAAGCGGATGTGGTCGATGCCAAGTTCGAAGAACGACATGGCACTCGACCACCCGTCGAGCGAGAACGAGATCGACCCGTCGTCGCCGAGTTGGCCGGTGACCGCGCCGTCGGGATGCGACAGCACCACGATGTTCGACGGTCCGTCGAGGCTCCACTCGAGTTCGACGTTCGCGACGTCACCGTCGTGAGGACCCGATGCGAGCACCAGCATCACGAACGAAGAGACGCCGGCGTCGTTGGCGCCGACCTCGCTCGGCGCCTGTACACCGGCGCCGATGATCTCGACCGGTTCGCCGTCGACCGACAGCCGGACCCGCTCGCGGACCGTCGCGACGAGTTCCGGCGCGACGGTGGCCTCCTGCTCGGCGAGCTCGTTTGCGTCGATCAGGCCGTCGCCCGAGGTGTCGACGTAGCCGAGCTCGTCGAATGCGACCGAAGCTCCCACGATCACCCGGCGGTCGTCGATCGTCACGACGGTGCTGCCGTCGGTCGAGTCGTGCGCCGACGCCGGTGCCGCGCCGACGAGCAACACCAGGAGCGTGGCGAGCAGCACCAGCAGCGTGGCGCGGCGGTGCCGTGGCCTCGCACCCACCTGTGTGGAAGTCACAACGATCGCCATCTCATCCACCGGGCGGCGGGCCGCCGGGTCCGCCACCAGGTCCGCCGCCGGCGCCCTCACCGTTCGGGAGGGCGACGTTGGCGTTGTCCGGGCTCGACAGCGTGGCGACCGCTGCGGCACCGACCCGGCAGGTCGGAAGGTTCGGCGAGTCGTAGGTGAGGTGGTAGTGGTACACCTCGCCGAACTCGGCGGTAACCGACACGTGGCCCGAACACTCGTCGAGATCGGACGGGATCGCCCGATCCTCCTCGGGTCCGTAGATCGCGTAGCCGTCGAAGGCGAAGCCGACCAGGGCTTCGACGTCCTGCTCGATCTCGCACGTCACCGCAGCTCCCGCCTCGTCCAGGTTGGTCTGGATCGATTCGGCGCCGAAGTGCCAGTGGTAGTAGCCGGACGGATCGATGTGCCCACCGCAGGCATCGAGCGCGGGCAGACCGCCACGGTCGGCGACCGACGGCGCGTCGCCGAAGATCGTCACCCCGTCGAGGGCGATGCCGATCTGGGAGATCGTCGACAGTGAGGTCGGCTCGTCGAGCAGTTCGGGCGTCGTCGGCAGCAGGACCTGGAGGTGGTACGAGCCGTCGGCGGTTGCTTCGAGACACGAATTCGCGGTGCCGGACGAGTCCACCGCACCACCACCCGGGTCGGTGACCGAGATGTTGCCGTCTGCGTCGGCGAACTCGTATCCCTGGGCATCCATCAAGGCCCAGAAGTCGGAGTCGAGGGCGTAGAGCCCGGGATCGTCGCCGTCCCAGACCCAGATACCGCCCACATCGTCGACGGTCTCCGGGCAGTACGGGCCGTCGGTGTCGACGGTGTCGGGAAGGCTTGCGACCTCGAGCTGGTAGCAGGTGGTCTCGCTGCCGTTCTCGAGTGTGCAGTCGACGATCGCCGGCTCGGAGGTGAGTGCTCCGTCCGCGAAGAGCGACGCCAGATCACCGTCGACGGAGACGCCGGCTGAAGCATCGACCGCGGTCGAACCCGAATCGGTCGAGTCAGTCGACCCGGTCGGTGCGGTGGCGGCCTCGGACGATGTCGTCGGGTCGGTCGTCGAGTCGTCGGATGAGCCGCAGGCGGCGATGGTGAGCGCGATCGGAGCGAGAAGTGCGATGGCGCGTCGTGTGGTGGTGCTCATGGTGGTTCCTCGGTGGTCTCGGTCAGTGGCTCAGCCGTCACCCGGTGGCGGGCCGCCGGGTCCACCGGCTGGAGGACCGCCGGCCGCACCGACGGCACCGGCGACGGTCTGGCCGATCAGGCACTCGACCACCTGATTCTCGGCGGCGTTGTTGGCGTGGTAGTGGTAGCCGTCGGCCTCGGTGGTGTGGCCGTTGCACTCGTCGAGATCGGCAGCCGCGAGGTCGTCGTCGGCGAACGGGCTGTGGATCGGGTAGCCGTCGAGCGCGTAGCCGAACATCGGGGTGTCGCCCTCCGATGCCTCGCCCGACTCGGAGCATCCGACCGCGCCGTGCATGTGGTATCCCTCGAACGGGTTGAAGTGGGCTCCACAATCGTCGAACGAGGCGATCGTGTAGGCGCCGAGGATCGCGTCGACGGGGGCCGAGGCGGCGATCACCACGCCGTCGAGCGTCACTCCCTGGTTGCCCTGCGGTGCAGATGCGGTGTCGGCGGCGACGGGCTCGACGGGGATCAGCACCGTGGTGGTGATCGGCTCGCCGTTCTCCAACCACTCGAGTGCTCCCTCGACGCAGTGGTTCTGCAACGACGGATCGACGTCAGGGCGGGCCGCCGCCTCGAACTCCTCGGCGGTTTCGGTCACGAGGATGTTGCCGTCTTCGTCGTACATCTGCCAGTTGTCGTCGCCGTAGAGCGTCGGGAGGTCGACGAAGAACTGGCCGTCGAGGTCGTACACGCCATTGCCGTCGAACCAGATGCCGCCGGCGTCGGCGCTGTCGG
>DATKXG010000199.1:0-16940 GCA_035529175.1 Ilumatobacteraceae bacterium | reverse complement strand
CTCGCAGCGCGCCGGGCGACGCGCAATCCGATGGCGACCTGGCCGGACTTCTGGCGTCACTACGCGTGGATGTGCGCCGGCATCTGGGCAGGCGCCGCGATCGCCCTGGTCGTCGCCGCCTTGTCGATCTCCGACTCGCTGTTCTGACCGACGCGCTCACGTCGTCACCAACTCTCGGAGCGCCTCGATCTTCGCCGGCCCGATTCCCGGCACCCGATCGAGGTCGTCGACGTCGAGGAACGGTCCGTTGCGTTCGCGTTCGGTCACGATGGCGGTTGCCGTCGCTGGCCCGACACCCGGGAGCGATTCGAGTTCGTCGGTGGTGGCAGCGTTGACGTCGATCGGGCCGGTCGGGATCGAACCGGCCGGATCCGCGGGCGGCACGGTCAGCGACGGCGGCAGCTCCTCGCCCACGTTCGGCACGTAGACCTTCACCCCATCGGAGATCGGTGCGGCGAGGTTGAGCGCATTCCAGTTGGCCGTCGCTGTCGGGCCACCGGCGGCGGCAATCGCATCGCGCACCCGAGCGTCCCCGACCAGCCGGTAGACGCCCGGTTCGACGACCGCACCGGCCACGTGGATCAGGAGGACCGGCTCGGTGCTCGGCACTGCGACGACGGGCTCGGTGTTGTCGGCCGCCACGCTGGAGCCGGTCGCGATGATCGTCGCGGTCGCCCGAGGAAGCGATGCTTCGGTCGCCGGCGGTGGCGTCCCCACCAGCCACACGGCGCCGGCACACACCACGATCGTCGCCACCGAGGCGGCGACGAGCCTCCCGACCCCGAACCACACGGCCCAGGTACGGAGGCGCTCCGCGGGCGAGCGGGGCGGTGTCGGCCTCGACAGCGGCTCCATGGTTGGACCTCCTCGAAACGGTGCACATCGCGCAACACCACAGGAGGGAGTCGGTGCCGCGAACGCTACCGATGACCTCGCCTCGCCCGACCACGTTCTCCCTGCGATGAGCGAAAAGCCGCTATCCGGTCGCTTCGCTCATCGCTGGCGAGGTCAGCGTGGGGCGCCGGAGGACGCGGCGCGCCAGAAGGCCCGGTAGCTCGGGTACTCGATGGCCTCGGTGACCCAGCCTGATCGAACGAGCTCGGCGTGGAGCCGCGGCAGATTGCGCCACGGCACACCCATGTCGACGTGGTGCGCGAGGTGCCAGCCGGTGTTGTACGGCACCATCCAGTACCGGGCGAGGCGGCTCTGTCGGATCACGTGGGTCGTGAGACGCCGATCCCTCGAGCGGACCATCCCGCCGTGTTCGGCGATCGCACGCAGGCGGTTCGACACCTTCCAGAGCGTCGACCACGACAGGATCCACACCACGTAGGCAAGTGGCCGCATGAACGCGATCGAGGCACCGAGCATCACAACCTGCGTCGCGACGATGTACCGGGCCTCGACCCGCCCGTGGCGCAGCGAATACCAGAGCCCCGTGAAGTTCTTGTAGGCGCTGTTGCCGGTGGCGTCTCGGCGGAGCTTGCGGCGCCACGAGTCACGTGGGATCGGATACCCGGCGTACAGCGCGAGATCGGGCTCGTCGGGGCCCATCTCGTCGCGATGGTGCGCGAAGTGGACTCGCCGATACGCCAGCATCGCCTGGTACGTCGGATAGGCGAGCAGCCACCGGCCGACGCCGTCGTTCATCCGCCGGTTCGTGAACAGCAGCCGGTGCGCTGCCTCGTGGGCGAGGATGTTGAGGCACACGTGCCCGCGCGCCATCAGCACGAACGCAAGGAGGTACGACCACCACGTGTTGATCCACGCGGCGGCGATCACCACGCCGAACGACTGGACGAGCGCACCGAGCACGGTGATGGCGTTGCGCGCGTTCGAGAAGTGCCGGAACTCGTCGCGCAGCGGCGGCTTCGGCTTCGCCCGCTCGTTGAGACGGTCGGTCGGCAGGACATCGGGCAGCACCGACGGATCGGGCACCATCGAACCCGGCACGAGCGGCACCGTCCGCTCGGGTGACTCCAGGATCGAGGTCATCCGATGATGTTACACTCAATGATCGTGGCGAACAATCTTCGTGCCATCACAGGCCCGCGGGCCACCTCGCTCGAACCGTTGAACACGCGCTCGATCGTGCTCTCGGTGCTGCTCGGTACACATCCCCCGCAGATGCCCGTCGGCCGCATCCTCGAGTTCACGACGCTGTTCGAGCTCGCGGACGGCACCGTGCGCACTGCGCTGTCCCGGATGGTCGCGGCGGGCGACCTCGTCAACGACGACGGGATTTATCGCCTCGCAGGGCGACTCGTCGAGCGTCAAGCACAGCAGGACGCAGGGCGACACCACCCGCCCAGCAAGTGGGACGGCTCCTGGTGGACGGTTGCCGTGGTGTCGGACCGCCGCACGATGACGGAACGCCGCGAGTTCCGCAACCGCGCAACCGGCTCCCGGCTCGGCGAGCTGCGCCCCGACCTCTGGCTCCGTCCGGCCAACATCGCGATCGCCACCGACCTGCCCGACGTGGTGATCACCAGGGGCCCGCTGATCACCGCAAACGCATCAGATCTCGTCGCCCGGCTGTGGGACCTCGGCGATCTCCAGCGCCGTTCCGAGATCCACCGCAACGCTCTCGCCCACGCAGCGACCCAACTCGAGTCGGGCGTCGACCGCGCACTCGCCGACGCGTTCGTCGCGCTCGCCGGCGCTCAACAGTTCCTCCGGGTGGAACCACAACTCCCCGCCGAGCTCGCGCCCGATGTCGCCGGCGCGACGCTGCGCTCCCGCTACGCCGAGGTGGTCGCCGAGTTCCAGTCGCAGCTCGCTGCGTTCTTCCGGCGCGGGTCGGCGCGGGTCAGTACAGACGCGAGGTGAGCTGGCGGCGATAGTCCGCGGTGCGGGGGTCGTTCGGCCCCATCAGCTCGAGCAGGTCGACGTACTTCTGGCGAGCTTCGTCGTCGGTCTTCACCTGGTCGAGCAGCGCGGTGAGCTGCTCGTCGTAATCGTCGTCGGGCGTGACGCCGACGCGCGCCAAGGCCGCGACGTGTCGAGTGCGATCGGACTCCGGAATCCGCCCGAGCAGCGCCAACGCCTCGTCGTTGTTCCCATCGGCGATCAACAACTCGGCGAGGGCGACGATGGCGTCCTCGTTCGCCGGCTCCATCGACAGCGCGATGCGCAGGCTGCCCTCGTCGCCGGCGTCGATCAGTTCCTTGACCGCGGTCTGCTCCTCGGTGGGCTGCAACGCGTCGACGAAGCGCTGCACCTCGTGTTCCGGGTATGCCCCGACGAACCCGTCGACGACCGCGCCGTCCCTGAGGGCGTACACGGCGGGGATCGACTGCGCCTGGAAGGCTTGGGCGATGCCGGGGTTCTCGTCGACGTTGACCTTGGCCAGCACGACCTTGCCGTCGGTGGCGTCGATCACCTTTTCGATGATCGGCCCCAGGGTCTTGCACGGTCCGCACCAGGGCGCCCACAGGTCGACGACGACCGCGACCTCCTGGGACTTGTCGATGACTTCTGCTTGGAACGTGGCGTCGGTGACGTCGATTGCTGCCATGACCGTCACGCTACCGGCGCTGCATGATGGCGACCGAGGGCAGCCGCCTGGCTACCCTCGAACGCACATGACTGGATGCGTGACGACATGAACGGCACACCAGGGATCGACGTCGGACCGGTCACGGCCTGGCTCGAATCGAACGTCGCCGGCGCGGTCGGCCCGTTCCGGTTCGACGTGATCGCCGGCGGCCATTCGAACCTCACCTTCCGGGTCACCGGCGAGAGCGGGCCGGCGCTCGTGCTGCGCCGGCCGCCGCTCGGCCATGTCCTCGCCAGCGCCCACGACATGGGTCGCGAGCACCGCATCCTGTCGGCACTGCAGGGCACCGCCGTTCCCGTTCCTCCGGTCGAGGGTTTCTGTGACGACCTGAGCGTCAACGGCTCACCGTTCTACGTGATGCGCTTCGTCGACGGTCACGTGCTGCGCGACCGCGAGACCGCCGAACGCACGCTGTCCGAGAGCGCCCGGGCCAACGCGAGTCGATCGCTCGTCGACACGATGGCGGCCATCCACGCCGTCGATCTCGAGGCGGTCGGCCTGGACCAACTCGGACGCCACGAGGGCTACATCGAACGTCAGCTCAAGCGGTGGTACGGCCAGTGGAACCAGGGCAAGACGCGCGAGTTGGCCGCGGTCGACCGGGTGTACGAGGGCCTCCTGGCGCGCATCCCCGAGCAGGGCCCGGCACGCCTCGTTCACGGCGACTACCGCCTCGACAACTCGATGGTCGACAACGAGGGCAACGTCATCGCCGTGCTCGACTGGGAGATCTGCACGCTCGGCGATCCGCTCGCCGACGTCGGGCTCCTCCAGGTGTACTGGAACGGCCCGAACGACGCTGCCGGTGCCTGGAGCGGCACGTCGACCTCCGCGCCCGGGTTCTGGGACCGGCACCAACTCGCCGAGCGCTACGCCGAGGTCTCCGGTCGCGACCTCTCGCAGCTCGACTTCTACGTGGCGTTCGCCTTCTGGAAGCTGGCATGCATCATCGAGGGCGTGTATTCGCGCTATCTCGGCGGCGCCCTCGGCGATCGCCCTCCCGAGGAGCTCGCGCCGTTCAAGCTCCAGGTCGAACAGGCCGCTGCGACCGCCGAGAAGTATCTGGACGCGCTGGCATGATCGATCCCGACGGCGCGTTCGAGTGGCTGGTCGACGAGCCGATGCTGCACGAGCCCGTGCTCGTCGTCATGCTCACCGGGTGGATCGACGCTGCGGGCGCTGCCGCTGCCGCGGCCGCCGCGCTGTCGAGAGAATGCGAGACGAGCCCGATCCTGCGCTTCGACGACGACACCTTCATCGACTTCCGCGCTCGGCGCCCGGTGATGGAACTCCGTGACGGCATCAACACCGATCTGGTGTGGTCGACGATCGAACTGCGCGCCGGCCGTTCGTCCTCGGGTCGCGACGTGCTCGTGCTGAGCGGACCGGAGCCCGACATGGCATGGCACCGTTTCGCTCGCGCGATCAGCGACATCTCAGTCGAGCTCGGCGTCACCAAGATGATCGCGTTCGGCGCCTATCCGTTCGCGGCACCGCACACCCGCTCGCCGCGCCTGTCGTGCTCGTCGCCGTCGACCGAGGTGCTCGCGAACGTCACGTTCGCGCGGAGTTCGGTCGACGTGCCAGCCGGCATGGCGGCCGCGCTCGAGCACGCGCTCCACGCCCGGCGGATCCCGGCGCTCGGCATCTGGGTGCAGGTACCGCACTACGTCGTCGCCATGCCGTATCCAGCCGCGTCGGTCGCGCTCCTCGACGGGCTCACCGAGGTGACAGGCATCGAGGTGGCGGCTGCCGACCTGCGGTCCGAGGTCGGGCCACAGCGCAAGCGCATCGACGCAAGCATCGACGGCAACGTCGAGCATCTCGGCATGTTGCGACAGCTCGAGGAGCTGTACGACGCGTCGATCGACGGGGAGACGACCCCCGGACCGGCGATGGAGATGCGCTCCGGCGACGAACTCGCCGACGAGATCCAGGCCTTCCTCCGCGACCAGGACTGAGCCCGCAATCAATCTCGGTTCCCCGCGCCCGGGTCTCCGGGAACCAAGGTTGTTCCGCGAGACCTGGGCTCGGGGAACCCATGTCGGTTCCGGCTACGGTCGGGCTCCATGAAGGTCGACGGCAACATCGGGATGGATCTGCACAGCGTTGCGAAGAACGCACAGGAGGTCGAAGCGGCCGGGTATTCGGGTGCGTGGACCGCTGAGACGTCACACGACCCGTTCCTCCCGCTCCTCCTGGCCGCGGAGCACACCGAGCGGCTCGAGATCGGCACGTCGATCGCCGTGGCGTTCGCCCGCAGCCCCATGACCCTCGCCAACACGGCGTGGGATCTCCAGGCGTATTCGCAGGGCCGTTTCATCCTCGGCCTCGGCAGCCAGATCAAGCCGCACATCACCAAGCGGTTCTCGATGGAGTGGAGCCACCCTGCTGCCCGGATGCGTGAGATGGTGCTCGCGATGCGGGCGATCTGGAACACGTGGCTCACCGGTGAGAAGCTCGACTTCCGCGGCGAGTTCTACACGCACACTCTGATGACGCCGTTCTTCACGCCACCTGCGTCCGACCTCGAGGGCTTCGGTCCCCCGAAGGTGTTCCTCGCCGGGGTCGGCGAGCTGATGACCGAGGTCGCCGGCGAGGTCTGCGACGGCTTCTTGTGCCACGGCTTCACCACAGAGAAGTACCTGCGCGAGGTCACCATTCCGGCACTCGAGCGGGGGCGCGCCAAGGCCGGCAAGACCATGGAGGGCTTCGAGATCATGGGCCCGTCGTTCGTCGTCACCGGCAACAACGACGAGGAGCTCGAGGCCGCAGCCACCGGCACCCGACAGCAGATCGCCTTCTACGGCTCGACGCCGGCATACCGCAACGTGTTGGAGATCCACGGCTGGGGCGGGCTCCAGGACGAGCTCAACGCACTCTCGAAGCAGGGCGAGTGGGCCAAGATGGGCACGTTGATCGACGACGAGATCCTCAACACGTTCGCCGTCGTCGGCGCCCCGGAGGACATCGCACCGGAGCTCTCTCAGCGCTACGGCGACGTCATCCAGCGCATCAGCTTCTATGCGCCGTACGCGAGCGACCCCGACCGCTGGGCTGGGGTGATGGCCGCCCTCCAGGCCGCCTGACCGCCCTCCCGAGGATCGGCCTCGGGAGCATCACGTCAGGTTCCGGTACCGTCGTCCTCGCACTGGAAGGCGAACGCGCCAGGCGCGGATTCACCCGTGTAGAAGTTCGTGAACGTGCCCTCACCCGTGATGGTCAGCGCGTCGAAGTCGAGTTCGACCACCAGGTCGTCCGGACCGGTCGACCGCGGTCCAGCCATCCAGAAGAAGGCATCGTCTTCTTCGACCTCGGCGTTGAACATGCCGTCCTGGTTCTGTCCGGCGGTGAACCTGACGTCATCGTCACCATCGAGCGTTCCCCAGGCGACGGCGAACGGTGGCATGCCTTCGATGTTCTGGACGAAACACTGGCCGGTGGTCATCGGCAGCGTGCGTTGCCACACCTGCGACCCGATCTGAATCGTGTCCATCGCCGCCGGGCCGACCGACACGGGACCCTCGATCGCCTGGTCACCGGCTTCACCGCCGTCACCCTCCGATCCGTCGTCGGCGCCCGAGTCGTCACCGGTCGAGACGGTCGAGACGGGCGCGACCACGGCCCCCGGCTCTACAAGGCCGTCCCCACCGCACGACGCAGCGACCACGCCGAACGCAACCAGTGCACCCATCCACGTCGTCACCGAACCCCCCACGAGATCGAACCCGGTCACTCGACCCTACCCCAGCAGCAGACGCAGCATGGTCGACTCCGCCGACCGCCTGATTGCAGGTACCCCCGTGCGCAGACGCTCGACGTCAGTGAGCGTGGGCGACGGTGCCGGCGCGACGGCGGAATCGGCCGCCGAACACATAGGCGACGATGAAGAAGCAGGCCGACGTCAACACGATCGTCGGCCCCGACGCGACGTCGAGGTGATAGCTGGCGTTCATCCCGACGAAGCCACTGGCCGCGCCGATCACCGCTGAGAGCGCGAGCATCTTGCCGAAACTGTCGGTCAGCATGCGAGCGACCACGGCAGGCACGACGAGTGTCGCGGCGATCAGGGTGACGCCCATCACGTTCATCGTCGCCAGCACCGTCGCCGACAGCACGATCATCAACAGGGCGTCGATCCAGGCGGTTCGTACACCGGTGGCTGCGGCGACCTGCGTGTCGAAGGTGGTGAACAGCAGCTGACGGTAGAAGAAGAAGACGATCGCCGCCGTCGCCAACGCCACACCGACGATCAACCAGACGTCGGACGTGGTGACGCCGAGCACGTTGCCGAACAGGAGAGCATCGGCGTTGCGGCCAGGCGATCCGTAGAGCTGTACCAAGGCGAGTCCGAGCGCGAACGAGGCCGTCGTCACCACCCCGATCGCCGCGTCGGAGCCGATCGGGCGGCGCCTCACGATCCCGCCGACCGCGAGCGCCGTGACCACGCCCCAGATCCCGGCACCGAGGAACAGGTTGACGCCGGCGAGCCCGGCGACGGCGTACCCACCGAAAATCGAGTGCGAGAGGCCGTGGCCGATGTAGCTCATGTTGCGCAGCACCACGTAGCACCCGACGAACCCGCACAGCGCGCCGGCGATCGTGGCGACGTAGATGCCGTTGCGGAAGAACTCGAACTCGAACGGTCGCAGTAGTTCGTCCCAACTCATGCCGACGCCCCTCCCCCGCCTGCGATCCGTCGCAGCGGTGTGACGTTGCCCTGGATCGGCGAATCGACGACCACCCGCATTCCGCCGTGCTCGAGCACTTCCATCGGTGAGCCGTAGGTCCGTTCGAGCACGTCGGGCACCAGCACCTGATCGGGCCGTCCCGCGCCGATGACCGAACGGTTCAGGCACACCACCGTCGGCAGGTGCGCGGCGATGCCGTTGAGGTCGTGGGTGGTCAGCACGATCGTGAGCCCGTCAGCATTGAGGTCGTCGAGCAGGTGCAACACGTCGTGGCGCGTGCGCACGTCGAGGCCCGACGTCGGTTCGTCGAGGAAGATCACCTGCGCGTTGGTGAAGAGCGCTCGAGCGAGGAACACCCGCTGCTGTTGGCCGCCGGACAGCTCGCGGATGTGGCGACCA
The DNA here is from genome assembly GCA_035529175.1 of Ilumatobacteraceae bacterium. Lineage (GTDB taxonomy): Bacteria > Actinomycetota > Acidimicrobiia > Acidimicrobiales > Ilumatobacteraceae > Sva-07. The sequence continues at coordinate 8,291 of DATKXG010000199.1, read as the reverse complement.
CCGAGACCGTGCATCCCGAGCCGGTCCAACACGTCGGCGATCTCGGCACGCTCGGAGCGAGACATCCACGGCATGCGAAGGCCACGCGCCCGCGCCATACCGACGCACTCGGCGACCGTGACCGGGAAGTTCCAGTCGATCGTCTCCACCTGCGGAACCAGGCCGACCGCCAGCCCCGGCGAGCGGCGCACCCTGCCCGACACCGGCGCGACCGTGCCGAGCATCGCCTTGAGCAGCGTCGACTTGCCCGAGCCGGACGGGCCGACGATGCCGACGAGATCGCCCGGTTCGATCGTGAGGTCGACGTCGATCAGCACGGGCGCCCCGCCGCCGTAGTTGACCGTGAGGTCGTCGACGACGATCAGCGCTCCGTCGAGCTCGGAGGTACTCGTCACGGACACGACACCGACGCCGTCATTGGGGATACTCGGCGTTGTCTCGGGCGACGTTGCGGACCACGAAGTCCCGCAGCGCGCTGGCGTCGCCACCGAGGGCTTCGGTCATCGTGATGAAGTTGAACTTCATCAGGCCGAGCCACGAGTGGTCGGTGTCGCCCGGCTCATCGGGGAGGTCGTCGTCACGCAGATCGTCGACGTACACGGCGCCGGTCTCCTGGGCGATCTGCTCGAGGATCGGTGACGGGAACACCTCCGAGCCGAAGATCGCCGGCACCTGCTCGGCTTCGATCTGCTCGATCAGGTTCACCACGTCGGCAGGCGTCGGGTCGCCGAAGTCGGCGGGCTGGACCGCGCCGATCACGTTCCACCCGTAGGTGTCCGCGAAGTAGGCGTAGGCGTCGTGGTACGTGACGAGCTTGCGCTGTTCCTCGGGGACCGTGTCGAACGCCTCACGGATGGCGGCATCGAACTCGTCGACGAGGACGACGAACTGGTCGTAGTTGGCGTTCAGCTGATCGGTGCACTCCGGCACCTCGGCGACCATCGTGTCGCGGATGATCTCGGCGTACACCTTGACCAGGGTGGGGTCGGTCCACAGGTGCGGGTTCGGTTTGCCGCCGTCCTCGGGGAACGAGAAGTCGTACTTGTACTGCTCGGGGCTGATGGTCACGTCGCCGAGCTCGATGATCTGCACGCCGTCGGCGACGTTGGCCTCGGCGAGCGCCTTGGTCGGCTCCTCCAGCTGCAGCCCGTTGATGAAGACCACGTCGGCGGTGGTCATCAGCTCCGCAGCCGAGGGCGGCGGTTCGAACGTGTGCGAGTTCGTGCCCTCGGGGACGATGCCGGTGATCTCCGCACAGTCGCCGATCACATTCGCGGCGATCGACGTGATCGGCGCCACGGTCGTGACCACCTGGAACTCGGAGGCAGCCTCGGAACCCGACTCGGACGGGGACTCGTCGCTCCCGCATGCCGCGGCAACGACGACAAGGACTGCAGCACCGGCCAGTACCCGGCGCACCGGGTGAATCGAGGACATGATCGATCACCTTAGTTGCGACCTGGTCGCAGATACAGTCGAGCTCGAAGTTCACCCAGATCGCAGGATTTCGAGCACTGTCAGGCGCTCATCGGAAACGCTGAGTAGGGTCGTCCGGATGGTTGCCATCCCTTGGAACGACGCCGTCCTCGTCACCGGACCTCTCGACGACGACCGCGCTGCCGATCTGGAGCGCGCTGCCGAATCCGGGCGCAGCGTGCTGCTCGCGATCGAGCCCGGCGATGCGATCGCAGCAGCGATCGCGGGTGTCGCAGTGGGCGCCGAGCTGCCGACCACCGAATGGTTCATCACGCTCGCCGACGACCCCGCCGCGAGCCGCCTCGACCGCGAGGTTCCGATCACGGCGGCGTTGCGCACCCTGGCCCCGATCGACGGCGGCATCGAGGTCGCAGCGACCACCAGCGTGCGGTTCACCCACCATCCGACGATCACCGTCCGCCGGCTCGGTGCCGGCCGGATCATCACGACGGGCATCGCCGACCTCGAAGCGCTGCGCCGACATCCCACCCTGTCGGTGTTCGTCGCGCGCCTGCTCGCGCCGACCGAACCCATCCGAGCCACCGACCTCGGCGTCGGCGTCGTCGGCTACGGACCGTTCGGCGCCATGGGGTACCTGCACGGCCTCGCTGCCACCGAGACCGACGGGCTCGCGCTCGTCGCCGCCGCCGACTCCGTGGCCGGCCGGCTCGTGGCGGCCCGCGCCGACTTTCCCGATCTCGTTGCCCACGACTCAGCCGAGTCGCTCGGTGACGATCCGTCGGTCGACATCGCGATCATCGCCACACCGCCGGTCCTGCATGCCGAACTCGCCCTGGCCCTGCTGCGGGCGGGCAAGCACGTCGTGATCGAGAAGCCGATGTGCCTGCGCCGCGCCGACGCCGACGCCATCATCGCCACCGCCGCGGAGCACGATCGCGTCGCCACCGTGCACCAGAGCCGTCGGTGGGACCGCGACTGGCTCGCCCTACGACACCTGGTCGACAACGGCGACATCGGTGAGGTGTTCAACACCGAGACGTTCGTCGGTGGCTTCGAACATCCGTGCCGGGCGTGGCACTCGGAGGAGTCGATCTCCGGCGGGGCGATCTACGACTGGGGCTCGCACCACGTCGACTGGATCCTGCAGCTCTACGGATCGCCGCCCGCACGAATCCTCTGCAGCGCCCACACCCGTGTCTGGCACGACACCACGAACGCGGACCAGCTCTCGCTGTGGATGCAGTGGGACGACGGTCGCGAGGCAACGTTCCGCCAGAGCGACGTGTGCGCCATCCGTCGTCCGAAGTTCCACGTCGAAGGCACGCGCGGCACGATCGAGGGCCACTACCGACCGCTGGTCACCGACTACATCGTGCCCGGACGCGGCCACGTCGCCGACGTGTCCCACCACGCGGAGGCACCCGTCGACCTGACCGTGGCCACCTACGACGGCACGCTCGGCATCCGCACGTCCAACGTGGCACCTGCGCCCAGCCCCGGGTGGGGCTTCCACCGCAACCTCGCCGACCATCTGCTGCTCGGCGAGCCGTTGGCGGTGCGTCCCGAGGAGTCACGCGACGTCGTCGCCGTGCTCGAAGCAGGCCAGCGGTCCGGCGCCAACGGCGGCGAGCTGATCGAGATCGGTTGATGTCCGAGCCGGACGCCCGCGTGGGCGTGGGCGTGATCGGCGCTCGATCGATGGTCGCCACCCGGGCCGTCATGCCGGCGATCTTTGCGTCCGAGCTGACCCGGCTCGTCGCCGTCTCCTCACTGAGCGGTCCGGTCCCCGAGCCCTGGGACCACCTGGCCGCCGGGACCTACGACGACGTGCTCGGCCATCCCGACGTGGAGGCGGTCTACATCCCGCTGCCGAACGGGATGCACCGCGAATGGGTCGAACGCGCCGCGGACGCCGGCAAACACGTGCTGTGCGAGAAGCCGATCGCCTCCACCGTCGCCGACGCCGAGGCCATGGCAGCAGCGTGCGACGCGGCCGGCGTGCTGCTGGCCGAAGCGTGGATGACACCGTTCGACGCCCGCTGGCGCGCGGCACTCGACGTCGCTCGGAGCGGCGGCCTGGGCTCGGTGCTCGACGTCGATGCGTCGTTCACGTTCACGATCGGGGCCGACGCACACGACAACTACCGGTGGTCGCCCGAGCAGGGCGGCGGAGCGCTGCTCGACGTCGGGATCTACTGCCTCGGACCGATCGTCGAACTGTGGGGCGCCGATCCCGACACGATCGACGCGACAGCGCTGTGGAACGCGACGGGTGTCGACGCCCGCACCGAGGCGACCCTCTCGTGGATCGACGGGCGCGAGGCCCGGATCCGATGCTCGTTCGTCGATCCCGAGGAGCAACGCATCGAGGCGATCGGCGATGCGGCGTCGATGATCGTCGACGGCGACGCCCACACCGGCGGCCATCGGGCCACGAGCTTCCTCGTCGCCGGAGCCGATGGTCGCGTGTCGACGACGGCGGTGGAGGCGTCCGATCCGTACCTGGGTATGGTCGACGCATTCGCCCGGGCCGTCCGAGGCGAGGAACCCTGGCCACGACCGATGACCCAGACACTCGAACTGCTGACCCTGATCGAGCGGATCGCGAGCGCGAGCCGGTGACCGCCGACGGGCCCGGCATCGAACCACGCCACGAGTGGTACGTCCTGGAGTCGGGAGTCGAACTCCACGCCATCCACTGGGAGCCAGCATCGACGTCGCCCGAGGAGGATCACGTCCCGTTTCTGCTCGTCCACGGGCTCGCGTCCAATGCCCGGCTGTGGGACGGCGTTGCCGAACACCTCGCACGACAGGGGCACTCGGTGGTGGCGATCGATCAGCGCGGCCACGGACGCTCGTCGAAGCCCGACGGCGGCTACGACATGACCACCGTCGCCGACGACCTTCGTCTGCTGATCGACATGCTCGGATGGAAGCGGCCGGCGGTTGCCGGCCAGTCGTGGGGCGGCAACGTGGTGCTCGAACTCGCGTGGTCGCACCCCGATGCGGTGTCGATGATCGCCTGCGTCGACGGTGGTTTCATCGACCTCGCCGGCCGCTTTCCCGACTGGGACGACGCCGCCGCTGCGCTCGCTCCGCCGCGCCTGGCCGGCACGCCGGTCGCCGACATCACCCGGTGGCTCGAGGCGTCAGCGAGTGACTGGCCCGAGGCCGGCCGACAGGGCACGCTCGCCAACTTCGAGGTCCGCGACGACGGCACGATCGCTCCGTGGCTCACGTTCGAACGACACCTCACGGTGTTGCGTGGACTCTGGGAGCACCAGCCGTCGAGCCGCTACCCGGAGATCGGCGTTCCCACCCTGCTGATCGGCGCCGACACGGGAGACGTCGCGTGGAGCGCCTCGAAGCATGAAGCGGTCGACCACGCAATCGCATCGCTCCCCCGCGGGCGTGCGGTGTGGTTCAGCCCGGCGCACCACGACGTCCACGCCCAACAGCCCGACGCCGTCGGCGACCTGCTCCGACGAGCCGCGACCGAAACCACGTTCTTCACGGAGACCTCATGACCACCCCGCGGACGAAGCCTCGCATCCTCGCCATCATGGGCTCGGGTGAGACCGCTCCGACCATGAATGCCCCCCATCGGGCGATCTTCGAGCGGCTCGGACCCGACGTCGACGCCGTGCTGCTCGACACGCCGTTCGGGTTCCAGGAGAACGCGCCGATCCTGGCGTCGAAGGCGATCGAGTACTTCCGCGATGCGGTGAGTCGTCGAGTCGAGGCGGCCGGTCTGACCCGGACCGACAGCGGCGACACCGTCGCCGTCGAGCGCGGCGTCGCCAAGGTGCGATCGGCCGATTGGGTGTTCGCCGGGCCGGGCAGCCCGACATTCGCGCTCGAACAGTGGCGGAACACAGCGGTCCCGAATGCGATCGGCGAGAAGCTGCGTTCTGGTGGCGCCGTCGTGTTCTCGTCTGCCGCTGCGCTCACGCTGGGCAGGGTCACCGTCCCGGTCTACGAGGTGTACAAGGTGGGCGTCGACCCCTACTGGCTGGAGGGCCTCGACGTGCTCGCCGAGGTCGGCCTCGACGTCGCCGTCATCCCGCACTACGACAACGCCGAGGGCGGCAACCACGACACCCGGTTCTGCTACCTCGGCGAGCGACGCCTCGCGATGCTCGAGCCCGAACTGCCCGAGGGATGCTTCGTCCTCGGCATCGACGAGCACACCGGCGTCGTGATGGACCTCGACGCCGACACCGCCGAGATCGTCGGCAAGGGAGCGGTCACCATCCGACGCGCCGGCCAGTCGTTCCGCATCGAGTCCGGCCAGACCATCCCCATCGACACCCTCCGCTCCCCCGCGATGGCCCCGACCAGCGCAGGCCAGTCGACCCATCTCTCCGACTCCCGCGCACCGGGGTCTGACCTCGGTCAGACCCCTGGCCCAAGTGAGAGCGGCAAAGAGAGAGGAGCAGCATCGAACGCGGCAATCACCTCCCTCGCCGACGCCGCGAAGCTCCACGAAACCCAGTTCGATGCGGCACTCGCCGACCGTGACGCCGATGGTTCCGTCGCCGCGATCCTGCGGCTCGAGTCGGCGATCGTCGAGTGGTCGCGCGACACCCTGCAATCCGACGACGTCGATCAGGCCCGCGCCGCGCTGAGATCGATGATCGTCCGTCTCGGCGCAGCGGCCACCGAAGGCGTGCGCGACGTGCGCGAGGTGCTCGGTCCGGTCGTCGAGGCCGCACTCGCCGCACGAGTGGTCGCTCGATCGGAGAAGGCGTTCGCCGTGTCGGACGCGATCCGCGACGGACTCGCCGGCGCCGGCATCGAGGTCCGCGACACCCCCGACGGCGCCGAATGGCTCGTGACCTGACGACGTCGGATTACATCACGGGTCTGACCCGTGATGTAATCCCGAGGAGGAACGCCCGGACGTTGTCGCCGATGGCGGCGACGTCGTAGCCACCCTCCTGCAGCACGACCGTCGGCAGGGCGAGCCGGGCGACGAGCTCGCCTTGCGCACGGAATCCCTCGGTGGTGACGGCCAAATCGGAAATCGGGTCGTTGTGGAACGTGTCGACGCCGAGCGACACGATCACGATGCTCGGGCCGAATGTGCCGATCGCCTCGCACGCTGATCCGAGCGCAACGAGGTACGCGTCGTCGTCGGTGCCCGCCGCCAGCGGCACGTTGCGATTCGACCCTGCGCCCCTGCCAGCACCGGTCTCATCGGCGAATCCCGACAGGTACGGATACGCCCGGGCCGGATCGCCGTGGAGCGACACGTACTGCACGTCGTCGCGCCGGTAGAAGATCTGCTGAGTGCCGTTGCCGTGGTGGTAGTCCACGTCGAGCACGGTGACCTTCGATCCGGTCGTCGCCGCCACGTGGTGCGCGGCGACCGCCGCATTGTTGAAGAAGCAGTAGCCGCCGTAGAGCGCCGTCGGCGCGTGGTGGCCCGGCGGGCGGCACAGCCCGTACGCCACTCGTTCACCTGCGAGCACCGACGTCGTCGCGCTCAGAGCGATGTCGACGGCGGACCGTGCCGCATCGAAGGTGCCCTCGGTGATCGGGGTCGTGGTCTCGTAGCACCACCGGCCCAGTTCGTGGTCGACCAGCGAACGGGCAGGAAACGGTCCGATCCCGTCGAGGAGCCCGGGCATGGCGAACACGTCGGGAACGACGTCGTGGGTGCCGGGGTGGCGAATCTGGTAATCGGACCAGGCGCGTTCGAGGAACTCGACGAGCCCCGGGTCGTGAACTGCCGAGATCGGATCGGTCCCCCACGCGTCGGGCTCGACGAGTTCGAATCGATCGTCGGCGCGGAGCGTGTCGTGGATCGCATCGGCGCGACCGGGATGTTCGAACGGCGGCTGGAGCCCCGACGATTCGATCTCGGCGAGCGGCGAGTGGCCACGATGTCGATGAGAGGCGACGACCCGCATCGATCAGAGCACGCCGGCGCGTCGCAGCGCCTCGGTTCGCAGTGGTTCGACGAGGACGGCCGCGAGGGCGATCTCGATCGCGGTCCGCGAGCTCGATCGGTACAGATCCCAGTCGATGGTTCCATGCGCCCACCGCTCGAGCCCGCGCATCCACGACACGAAGATGTGCCAGGCGAGCCGGTCGACCTTGCAGTCGGCGACGAGCAGGCCGGCGGCGAGCGCCTTGGCGAGATCGGCCTCGATCGCCGCGACGATGCGCTCGCCGACGGCGCCCATGCGTGGGGAGTTCGGCACCGAGCGCAGCGTCGCGAGCACCGGCCGCCAGACGTGCCGGCGGGCATCGATGGTCTCGTCGAGTGCGGTGAACAACACACGGGTGCCGTCGATCGGATCGGCTGCCGGCTGTTCGTCGAGTTCGAACTCGAGTTGGTCGAGGCCGCTGCTGACGAACGCGACCAGGACACCGTCACGATCGGCGAACTGGTTGTAGAGCGTCGCGACGGCCACGCCTGCGCGATCGGCAAGCTTGCGCATCGTCAGCCCGTCGAGGCCGTCGGCGGCGATGATCTCGCCGACCGCGTGCAGGATCTCCGCTCGCGTGCGCTGCTGCCTCGATTCCCAGCCCTGACTCATCGTGGCAGCGAGCCTACGACGTCGGGCGAACTGCGCCGATGCCCCGGCACCCAGGTTTGACTCCACCAGGTCTGCGTGGTCTGATCGGTCGATGACCCGACTCGGCTACCAAATCCCCAACTTCACCTATCCCGGTGTGGGTCCGGGCGACCTCTTCGACGCCGTCGCCTATCAAGCGAAGGAGGCCGACACGTCGGGCTTCGACACCGTTCTGGTGATGGACCACTTCTACCAACTCCCGATGCTCGGTGATCCCGACCAGTTCATGCTCGAGTGCTACTCGCTGCTGTCGGCGCTGGCCCGCGA
>DATKXG010000198.1:0-3078 GCA_035529175.1 Ilumatobacteraceae bacterium | reverse complement strand
GTCCACATGGCACTCGAGGTCGCCGATCGCGGCTACGTGCTGAACCACGGTGAGATGGTCCTCGAGGGCTCTGCCGCCGAGCTGTCCGCGAACCGCCATGTGCTCGAAGCCAGCTATCTGGGTGAGGCCGTGCTGGACGAGGTGTGACGAGCCTGTTCGCTCCTGATCTCCTCGCGGGTCGAACCGCCCTCGTCACCGGCGGCGGCACTGGTCTCGGACGAGCGATCGCCGAAGGGTTGTCGGAGGCCGGCGCGTCGGTCGTCATCGCGGCGCGGCGGCGCGAACCTCTCGATGCCGCCGCCGCGGAGATCACGGCGCTGACCGGAAATCCGGTCGAGGTCGACGTCGTCGACATCCGTGACCGTGACAGCGTGGAGGCACTCGCCGGACGCCACCGGATCGACATCCTGGTCAACAACGCCGGCGGGCAGTTCCCGCAGAAGGCGCGCGACTTCAGCCCCAACGGCTGGCGCAGCGTCATCGACCTGAACCTCAACGGCACCTGGACAATGACGCAGGTGTTCGGCGACCAGATGCTCGACGGGGGAGGCGGCACCATCGTGCAGATCGTCGCGTTGGTCGGCCGCGGGATGCCCGGCATCGCCCACAGTTCGGCGGCGCGAGCGGGTGTCGTCGAGCTGAGCCGGACGCTCGCGTTCGAATGGGGTCCGAAGGTGCGGGTCAACTGCGTAGCTCCCGGGGCATTCCGAACCGACGGATGGGAAGCGACCTACGACGAGGGTGTGGGTAACGACATGTCGGGTGTGCCGCTGCCGTATCCGGGCCGCCCGAGCGACGTCGCGAACGCAACGGTGTTCCTCGCATCGCCGGCAGCTGCGTACATCACCGGCGAGTGCTTGTACGTCGACGGTGGGATGATCCTGCAGGGCCCGATCAGTGCGTTGCCCGCCGGCGGCTACCCCGAACGAGCCTGAACGCCGGGCCGGGCTGCCGACGCTCGGCCGCGACATCCGTCACGAACCCGTCTGCGATGAGCGAAGTGTCGCTATTCGGGCGGTTGGCTCATCGCAGCGCTGGGTCGGGGCGCAACGGGCCTGAACGCTCCGCGTCGTCAGGGTCGAAGAGTGGCTCGTAGCCTCGGTCGATGGCAACGATCCTCGCCCACATCACCGTCCGCCCCGGCGCCGAGGCCGAGTTCGAGGCCCTGGCCCGAACGCTCTACGAGGGGACTCACTCCACCGAGACGGCTGTGCGCCACTACGAGTACTGGAGAGGCTCGGAACCGCGGACCTACTACACGCTGTTGTCGTTCGACGATCACCGTGCCTTCATCGCCCACCAGACAAGTGATCACCACGAGTCCGCGTCACCGCAACTCGGCCGGATGATCGAGAGTCTGCGCCTCGAATGGGTCGATCCGGTGCCGGGCGCCAGTGCACTGAGCCCGACGAGGATGCAGCCGCCGCTCCCCGACGCCGACCAGCTCACCGTCGACTACACCGATCGCTTCGCCGCCGTCATCGCGGAGTGGTGGTCCACCATCGACAAGTGACCCCCGTCGTTCGGGGTCGGGTCCGGAAGGGCAGGGTCAGGGATCGGTGGGGGGCTCCCGGCTCCACAGAACGTCGAAGTCGACGGCGATGTCCAGCACCTGGTATGCCCGACCCATCCCGACGCAGAAACCGCACGTGATCGTCAGGTCGAGGAGCTCGCGGTCACTGAAGTGTTCGGCCATCCGTGCCCACATCGCGTCGTCGATGCCGCGATGGTCGATGGCGAACTGTTCGGCGAACTCGGCCGCGAGACGCTCTCTCGGCGTGAAGTCCGGGTGGTCGTAGTACTGGTGGACGTGCTGGTAGAGCTCGTCGGTCAATCCCTGCTGCATCGCCGATGCAGCTCTGGTGTTCAGTCAAACGTGGCACTCGTTGAGCTGAGCGATGCGCATCCGGGCGACCTCGCGCTCGCGCACCGGAAGGCTCGTCTGCACGTACACGGCCTCGCCCATGGCGCCCATCGCCTTGCCGAGGTCGGGGGCGAGCTCCCAGATCCGCCTTGCTTCGAGGCCGTCGCCGTCGGGAACGTCGATGCGAGCCATCAGGTCTCCTTGCTGGTGGGCATGGGGGTGGCGGGGTCGGCCACGGGGGTCGAGTGGATCAGGTCGTCGACCCAGCGGTGGAACATCTGATTGCCGGGTTCGTTGCGTCCGAAGACGAACTCCGTGTTCGCTCCCGATGCCAGTGCCGACTGGATGCCGAGGCCGGTCTTGTAGTCCTCCTCGTTCACCACCCATTCGAGGAAGTCGGCTCGCTCGAGGGTTGCGGCGCGCTCCTTCTCGGAGGCGTTCTTCGCGATCACGTGGGTCTGGATGGTCCGCGACCGGTCGGGGGTCGGTCCCGGGATCAGCTGGCTGACCATCGCGCCACGGCCGCCGTTGCCGGCGACCGACACGTGCGGGAACACCGTGTGCACGAAGCCGACGTACTTCGCAGGCGCCCAGTCGTCGGGCGGGATGTCGCGGAGTTCGTGTGTGATGCGGCGTGCGAACGCGACACGCTGGTGCGGGCCCCACGCATCCCAGGTCATCACGTTGCCCATCACGTCGACGCCGAGCGTGTCGCGATGCAGGATGTCGAGGTGGTAGCCGTCGACGTAGCCGTCGAACGCGATCTTCCAGTTCGGCCCGATGAGGGATCGCTCGTCGAGCAGTTCCATGTCGGCGAGGCCGAGCGCGTCGAGTGCTGTGGCGTAGCTGCCGAGCCAGGCGTCGAGATCGAGTGGGGCTCCGGGCCGGAGCACGGCGAAGACCATGCCGCTGCGTTCCTCGCACGGAAGTTCCGCGAGGCCGCGTGTCTCGGTGTCGAGGTCACCAAACTTCTGGCGGCCCGAGATCCCGACGAGGGCACCGGTGTTGTCGTAGCTCCAGGCGTGGTACGGACACGTGAAGCGGCGTGTCTCGCCGCAGCCCTCTCCGACGACGAGCGCCCCACGGTGGCGGCACGCGTTGACGAACGCCCGCACGCCGCCGTCGGCCTGGCGCACCGTGAGGACCGGAACGCCGGCGATGTCGATGGCGCGGTACGAGCCGGGGTTCGGAAGATGGGCGCTCAGCGCTGCGAC
>DATKXG010000197.1:0-2620 GCA_035529175.1 Ilumatobacteraceae bacterium | reverse complement strand
GGGATGAACGCACTCCCGTTAGGCAAGGGAAAGCCCGCCTCGGTGGCCATGGACAACGTCATCTGCACCTCGTGCGGCTACGTGGAGTTCTTCGTGAGCGATGCAACAGCGCTGGCCAAGATCGCCAAAACCTGGGAACGCACGCAGCCGTAGCCAACTGGCGACACGGCACGCTTCGGCGTATGCCCGGGCGGTCAGATCTAGACCAAGTCGGGCAGAACGACCCAGATTGAGCGGTTGAGTCGCACACGTTGACTGCGATGATTGTTCCGAACTCATTGATTCCGAACTCACTTGTAGGCGTTGATTCTGCAATCGCGTTTGGTCGCGTCGGCGGCGAGCAGCCGTAGGCGCCGAGCGTCTCGGCCTACGTCACGGAGGCGTATGACAGCGTGCTGATCGCACTCGACCCCAGGTCGAACTCCGCCGCTCCACCAGGTTTGCCTATCAATGCGGACATTCATCCACGCATATCAACATCGCCACTCAGGCCCGCGACCCGAGAAAGATCGGCACATCGGATCGGTGGACCCCGCTCAGATTGTGCGAGGCGGACCGCGTCGGCGGGGGTGCTGCAACGGTCGGAACTTGAGTGAGCGGTCCGGTCTTCATGATCCGAGCCACCGCAACGTGAAGACCGGAGGAGACGGTCGACTTGACGATCGATCCTTCGGTTTTTCTTACGCGAACGCGCAGAAACTCATATGTCTGACTGCCACTGTTCGATCCATGAACAAGACGCGCATTATGACGATCGCCCCCGTCCTCCTCGTCCTCGCCTCGTGTGCGTCCTCCGACGGCACTGGCGACGAGTCTCAGAACGGCACCAATGCTTCGGTGGAGGTGACGACAGCGCCGGCGGACGACCCGATCGCTCCCGAGACGGCCGCGAGCGACACGTCGGCTGACTCACCGGCGACCGAGACCGCTGAACCCGAGACTGCGGGATCGTGCGACGACGTGGCAGCACTGTTCACGACTCGTGGCTCAGCGAACGCCGACCTCGCGGAACCGGAATCGAGTGCGGTGTGCGATGGCGACTCCATCGTCATCACTTCGAATGGCATCCCCGACTACACCTACATCGGGACATCGCCCGGCAGCCCGAACGCGTTGGAACTCGAGTACACGATCCCCGCTGCTCCGACCGTCGCCGAAGCGACGACCGATGTCCCGCTCCTGGGGGCGGTCGCCGTCACACTGGGTGGCGTGCCGATCTATGGCCCGACCGAAGGAACCGGCGGTGACGTGCTGTCAGCGGAAGGCCTGCTCAGCGCGTGCGGCAGCCATCGCGGCCCGACCGACTTCCACATCCACTACATCGGCACCAGCGAGGACACCGACTGCTTGTTCACCCCCGCCGAGGTCGCAGCGGGGCCGCAACTCGTCGGTTACGCCTTCGACGGGTACCCGATCTACACAGGTGCCGACCAGTACACGTCGTCGTGGCAACTCACCGATGACTCGCTGTTCGCCACGGACACATGGGCCGCCCACAGCTATGTCGAAGGCTCCGGAGATCTTGACGAGTGCAACGGTCTGACCGACGCTGACGGCAACTACGCCTACTACACAACCGACACCTTCCCGTACGTGTTGGGTTGCTACACGGGCAGCGTCGAACTCGCCGAACCCCCAGCGGGAGGAGGCGGTGGACGCGGTGAACCCCCAGCGGGAGAAGGCGGAGGACGCGGTGGCCCGCCGGCGAGCGACGACGTGGCTGGCCAAGGCGATGCTCGCGGACCGGCTCCCGAGGGGGACTGATGCCAGGACGTCGGCAGTTCCTCTTCGGCGCAACGACTGGGGCGGTCGGTTTGGCTGTCGGCGCTGCTGGTCAACGGGTCACAGCACGCGACGCGCCAACGTCAGCCGACGTCGGCTTTTGCACCGACATGACGGTGCACCATCTGCAAGCACTCGCCATGTGTCAGCGTGTGATCGGGCGAGACACCGGCGACGCGGTGCAGGCCGCCGCCAGCGAAGTGCTGCAGAATCAATCGATCGAGGTCGGCATGATGCGGGCGTGGTTGGCCGACTGGGGCGAATCAACCGCATCGCCCGAGATGGTCATGGGCTGGATGCACGGCGGCATGGAGATTCCGGTCGCCAACATGCACGGCTACGCAACCGACGCTCAGATGCGGGACTTGGCGCTCGCGACAGGCGCCGAGCAGGGTCGCATGTGGCTCGAGTTGATGCGTGCCCACCACGTGGGTGGTGTGGCGATGGCTGATGCTGCGATCTCACTGGCTTCCTCCGACAAGGTGTTGCGTCTCGCACGCATCCAGGCTTCTGTCCAGACTTTCGAGATTGGTCAGTACGACCTCCTGCTGACAACCGACAATGCCGCGGCGACGTCGGCCGCCAGCAGCGACATGGACATCGACCATCAACCCTGACCATCGCCCGCAATGCGGGCTGGTAATTCGCTTGTTCTCCCTGTCACTGAAGATCGAGTGCCGCTCTCGTAGGTCATCGATGCTCGAACACGGATCGAGACGCCTTGCCGAGCGACCCGTCCTCCCGACAGAGGGTCAAACCAACGAGATCAGATCCTGAGAGCGAAAACCCGCCGATAATCGCGGTGAATCCCAACCACAGAAACCGCCCAGTACGGCAC
>DATKXG010000196.1:0-13962 GCA_035529175.1 Ilumatobacteraceae bacterium | reverse complement strand
TCGTCGTCCTCATGGGCGTGTCACAGCGCGCCACGATCGCCGCCGAACTGATCGCCGGCGGCCTCGCCGCGACAACGCCCGTCGCGGTCGTCGAGTCGGCCACCACCGAGGCTCAGGTGGTCGGCCGGTGGACCCTCGCAGATCTCGGTGACGCCGACGTGCATTCCCCCGCCGTCATCGTCATCGGGGCCGTCGCAGCATTCGAGTTCGTCGACCTCCCCCTCCCAGCGATGAGCGAAGCGACCCGATAGCGGCGTTTCGCTCATCGCTGGAGGTAACGATGTCGGCGGGATGGCCCGGTTCGGTGAGGGCGGGTAGTCTCGGCGCCATGGACGACACCACCGTCGCTGACGCCGACGAGACCACGACCGCACTCTCCGACGACCTGCTCGACGACGAATTGCTCGTCGAGGAGATCTCGATCGACGGGATGTGCGGCGTCTACTGACGTCGACGCCGGTGTCACTGCTCGACCACCATCTCGAACTCGATCAGCAGGTCGCCCTCCGACCCGAGCCGTTCGGTGCGCTCGCCTACCACTACGGCAACCGCAAGCTGATCTTCCTCAAGCACCCCGACGTCGTGCGTGTCGTCCAGGCACTGGCCGACCACGACACGCTCGCCGACACGTTGCGGGCCTGCGACATCGATCCCGCCCGCTGGCCGTCGTTCGAACGGGCGCTCGCCTCACTCACCGAATCGGAGATGCTCCATGAGCGCCACGAAGTCGCACCTGGTTGAGCAACTGAAGACCGGCCTCGACGCCCCGATCTGCCTCACCTGGGAGCTCACGTACGCCTGCAACCTCGAGTGCGTGCACTGCCTGTCGTCCTCCGGCCGACGCGACCCTCGTGAACTGACCACCGACGAAGCCAAGGCCGTCCTCGACGAGCTGCACGACCTCCAGGTGTTCTACATCAACATCGGCGGGGGTGAGCCGATGATCCGGCGCGACTTCTTCGAGCTGCTCGACTACTCGATCAGCCGCGGGATCGGCGTGAAGTTCTCGACCAACGGCGCGTTCATCGACGCCGACAAGGCCCGCCGACTCGCGGCGATGGACTACCTCGACATCCAGATCAGCCTCGACGGAACCGATGCCGTCACCAACGACGCCGTGCGCGGCGAGGGCTCGTACGACACGGCGATCCGGGCGATGAACCACCTGCGCGACGCTGGCTTCGGCGAGTTCAAGATCTCGGTGGTCGTCACCCGACACAACGTCGACCAGCTCGACGAGTTCAAAAAGCTCGCCGACTCGTTCGGCGCGCAGCTGCGAATCACTCGCCTGCGCCCCTCGGGTCGTGGCGCCGACTCGTGGCACGACCTGCATCCGACCAACGCCCAGCAGCGTCAGATCTACGAGTGGCTGCTCGCCCACGGCGACAACGTGCTCACCGGCGATTCGTTCTTCCACCTCAATGCCCTCGGTGAAGAACCACTGCCCGGGCTGAACATGTGCGGCGCCGGGCGCGTCGTGTGCCTGATCGATCCGATCGGTGACGTCTACGCCTGCCCGTTCGTGATCCACGACGAGTTCAAGGCCGGATCGGTCCGCGACGCAGGCGGATTCGCCCACGTGTGGAAGCAGAGCGAGCTGTTCGCCGAGCTGCGCGAGCCGCAGTCTGCAGGTGCGTGCGCATCGTGCGGCAGCTACGACGCCTGTCAGGGCGGGTGCATGGCGGCGAAGTTCTTCGTCGGGATCCCGCTCGACGGCCCCGATCCCGAGTGCGTCGCCGGCCACGGCGAAGCAGCGATGCTGGCGGCCTCGGCGATCGATCGCCCTCGTCCGATGATGGACCACTCGAAGCCGGTGCGCGTCGCAACGCCCGAACGGATCCCCGTCACTCTCAGCCGTCGCTGAGCCGTCCCGCTGCGGCGGCGTGCAGTGCTGCACGGATCTGGTCGCAGCAGTCGAAGCCAGATCCGCCGAGAGTCCGCGAGGTCGGCAGAAGTCGGACGCCATCGGGAGCGGGCCGACGTGAGCGAATCGCGGACGTCGGGCGCTTTTCCGACCAGACCGTGCGATGATCGTCCCTCGTGCTGTTGCTGGTGCCGATCGCATACGTCCTCGGCACGTTTCCCTCGGCGATTCTGATCGCCCGGGCCAATGGCATCGACATCTCCACCGTCGGCTCCGGCAACCCCGGCGCATCGAACGTCACCCGGGCACTCGGCTGGCGCAAGGGCATCTGGGTGTACGTGCTCGACGCCGGCAAGGGAGCACTCGCCGCCGGACTCGGCCTGGCCCTCGACGGTCGACCGATGGCGTACTGGTGCGGAGCAGCCGCCATCGTCGGCCACATGTTCCCCGTGTTCCGCCGATTCAAGGGCGGCAAGGGCGTCGCGACCGGATCCGGCGTGCTGTTGATCGTCCAGCCGATCCTCGCTCCGCTCGCGGTCGGGCTCTGGTGGCTGGTGTCGAAGGTGACCGGGAAGGCGGCGCTCGGTTCGGTCGTCGCGGTCAGCCTCGTGCCGATCGGCATCATCGTGATGGACCAGCCCCGTTGGGAACTGTTCGCGGTCGCGGGGGTGTGCGCACTCATCGTGGTGAAGCACATCGGCAACATCGTGCGACTGATTCGGCGGGAAGAGCACTCGCTCAGCAAGAATTGATCGTTCCCGCGAGAATGGACACCACATGCAGCTGCTGACGCCCTTCGCCCTCGGTTCCCGTACCGCAGCGAACCGGGTCGTGTTCGGGCCGCACGTGACCAATCTCGGCGCCGACGACCGGTCGATCCCCGAACGGCTCTCGGCCTACTACGAACGCCGGGCCGCCGGCGGTTGCGGCACGATCGTCGTCGAGGGCGCCTCGGTGCACGCGTCGGACTGGCCCTACGAACGCTCGCTGCTCGCCGATCGGTGTGCCGACGGCTGGTCGGCGATCGCCGGCGCCTGCCACCCGCACGGGTCGGTCGTGATCGCGTCGCTCGATCACGCCGGCGGGCAGGGATCGTCGGCCTACAACCAGGCTCCGCTGTGGGCACCGTCACGGGTCCCCGAGGTGAACTCTCGCGAGGTTCCGAAGTGGATGGAGGCCGACGACATCGCCGCAGTCGTCGACGGATTCGGCGCGGGCACCAAGCTGGCCGTCGATGCCGGCCTCGACGGCGTCGAGATCAACGCCGGCCAGCACAGCCTGGTGCGCCAGTTCCTGTCCGGGCTCACGAATCATCGCGACGACGAGTGGGGCCACGATCGTCTGCGCCTGGCCCGCGAGGTGATCGAGGCCACGCGTCGCGAGGCGGGCGACCGGGTCGTCGGGCTGCGTCTGTCGTGCGACGAACTCGCTCCCTGGGCGGGGATCACGCCCGAGATGGCCCCGGAGATCGCTGTGGCGCTCGTCGGCGCCGGACTCGACTACCTGGTGGTGACCCGCGGATCGATCTACACCGTCGAGAAGACCCGGCCCGACTTCCACGAACCGACCGGGTTCAACATCGAGGTGTGTCGCAACGTCCGTATGGCGGTCCATCAGGTCCATCCCGACGTACCGGTGATCCTGCAGGGTTCCATCGTCGATGTCGGACAGGCCGAGTGGGCGCTCGGCGGCTACGACGACGCGGCGCTGTGCGACGCCGTCGAGATGACCCGGGCGCAGATCGCGGACCCCGATCTCGTCGCCAAGGTGACCGCAGGCGAACCCGATCGGATCCGCCCGTGCACTCGCTGCAACCAGACCTGTCAGGTGCGCGATGCCCGCAACCCCATCGTCACCTGCATCGGCGAGCCCACCAGTGGCCGCGAGACCGAGGACCCCGACTGGTACGTGCCGTCGCCACATCCGCGCGACGTCGTGGTGATCGGCACCGGCCCCGCCGGCCTCGAGGCAGCCAGGGTCGCAGCGATCCGGGGCCATCGTGTGACCGTGATCGAGAAGACCGACCGGATCGGCGGGCTCGCTGCGGTCGCCGGACCGAACGGCGCGCTGGTCGACTGGTGGCGCACAGAGCACGAACGACTCGGCATCGAGGTCCGTCTGGAGACCGCCACCTGGGCGGTCGGCGACCACACGACGGTCATCCAGGCGACCGGGTCGTCGACGGGTCCACGTCCGTACGAGGTGATCGACGATGCGGTGGTCCTCGATGTCGCCGACATCCGGCGGGGTGACGCCACACTCCCCGACGAGGGCGCGGTCGCGCTCTTCGATCCGATCGGTGGCCCGATCGCCGTCGCACTCGCCGAGGAGCTGGGCGAACGCGCCGTGCTGATCACGCAGGACAACATCGCCGGCAACGAGCTGTCACGAACGGGTGACCTGGCGCCGTCGAACACCCGGCTCGCTCAGGCCGGCGTCACGATCGAGCGGCGCACCCTGCTGCGGACAGCTCGGCCCGGCGAGGTGGAGGTCGAAGATCGCTATTCGGGAGAGCGACGCACGATCCGGTGCGCCGCGCTCGTGGATTGCGGCTTCCGCGTCCCGACCGAGCCGATCGATGCAGCCGTGCAGATCGGCGACGCCGTGGCACCACGCACGATCCACGAGGCGGTCCTCGAAGCGCGCCGGGCAGCCCTGGCGATCTGACCGGCCCGCTCGCGGACGACAGCTGGAAGGTGCCCTCGATCAGGTGATTCGAGTGGTATCTCTCCGATTCGGCCCCGCCGGGGCATGTCGGCGACCATGATGGCTCAGGAGGATTGCCATGGCGGACACAACGGAGCTCGAACTGGAGGCGATGAAGAGCGACGTGCTCGCTCTACGGGCGCAGCTCGAAGTCGCTTGGGAACAGTCGGCCGCGGGAGAGCAGCGAGCCCACGCCGCGCGCCAGGACGAGATCGGCCAGCTGCACGCCACGATCACAGAACTTCGCGAGGAGATGGTCCGTCAGCGCGAGGAGCTCTTGGCCACGCTCCGCGCCGCCGAGCGCGACGGCGCGGTCGAGGCAGAACAACTGCGTGCGGCGGTCGTCGCGGCCCGGCACCATGCCGATGATCTGCAACGCCGACATGACCTGACCCTCGCCGAGCAGACACAGCGATTCGCTACCGAGCGCCGCGAACTGCAAGCGACCATCACCGAGCTGCGACGCCGGCTCGAGACGACCACCGAGGACCACCGACGATGAGCACCGACCCGACCTCGATCACGAGAATGAGCACCGGCGCCGATGCGCTCCTCGATCAGGCCAAACGGCTCCATCTGGCCGAGACGCTCGTCGAGGTCTCACGAACCACCGCCGCGCTCGACAGCCTCGACGACGTCCTCGCCAGTCTGGTCGCCATGACGGCGGCCGCCCTGCGCGCCGAGCGGGCGACGCTGTTCCTCAACGACACCACGACGAACGAGTTGTACTCACGCTCGATGACCGAGCACGGCCCACGCGAGATCCGGATGCTCAACGACAAGGGCATCGCCGGCAAGGTCTTCCAGACCGGGCAGGGCATCGTCGTCCAAGATGCCTACGCCCACCCCGACTTCAACCCCGAGGTCGACGCGACGACGGGGTACGACACTCGCCAGATCGTGTGCGCGCCGATCCGCACCGGTCGCGGAGAGTTGATCGGGGTGGCACAGGTCCTGAACCGGATCGACGGTCACTTCGACGACGACGATCTCCAGCTGCTCGAGGCGATGACCACGCAGGCCGCGCTGGCGCTCACGAGCGGCCAGCGCGACGAGCGAAGCCGTGTCCAAGCCGCCAAGGAGATGGAGTTCGTCGATCTCGTGGCCGACATCACCTCCGAGATCGACCTCGACGCACTGCTGTTGCGGGTGATGACCGAAGCAACAGCGATGCTCGACGCCGAGCGGTCGACGTTGTTCCTCCACGATGCTCGCGCCTCGGAGCTCGTCGCACGCGTTGCCGAAGGAAACGACGGCGTCAACGAGATCCGTTTCCCCGACTCGGTCGGGATCGCCGGCACGGTGTTCACAAGTGGTGAGACGATCAACATCCCGCACGCGTACGCCGACCTGCGGTTCAACCCGTCATTCGACGCCCAGACGGGCTTCTTCACCCGATCGATCCTGTGCGTCCCACTCGTCAACAAGGATGGCGAGACCATCGGCGCCACGCAGGCGCTCAACAAGCGAGGTGGCCCGTTCACCGCCGAGGACGAGCAGCGACTCCGCGCCTTCACCGCGCAAGTCGCGATCGCGCTCGAGAACGCAAAGCTGTTCGATGATGTCCAGCGAGTGAAGAATTACAACGACGCCGTTCTCGAGTCGATGACCAACGGCGTGGTCACGCTCGACAACGAGGGTCAGGTCGTCACCTGCAACGCCGCCGGAGCGGAGATACTCGGATACCAGGAGCAGGAGATCGTCGGCCGCTCGGTACACGACTTGTTCAGCAAGAACCCAGGCATTCTGGCACTGGTCGAGGACGTCATGGCGACGAGCGAGTCGCGATTGCTGATGGACGTCGACATCGACTGCGGCATCGACGAGCGTGCGGAAGCGGTGTCCGTCAACGTCACCGGAGTGCCGTTGCGCATCGACACCGGCGACGAGGGAACCATCCTCCTGCTCGAGAACATCTCGAGCGAGAAGCGGGTTCGCTCGACGATGGCGCGGTACATGGACCCGGCACTGGCCGATCGGCTCGTGCGCAGCGGAGAAGACATCCTCGGGGGGACCAGTGCCGTCGTCAGCTTGCTGTTCAGCGACATCCGCGGCTTCACGTCCCTGACCGAGCAACTCGGGCCGCAGGCGACCGTCAGCATGCTCAACGAGTACTTCACGCTGATGGTCGACTGCATCCAGTCCGAGGGGGGCATGCTCGACAAGTTCATCGGCGACGCGATCATGGCGGCCTTCGGCCTGCCGACGCCGGACAGTGACGACCCGGACCGAGCCGTTCGCACCGCGATCGCCATGATCCGCTCGCTCCACGGATGGAACTCGGTCCGGTCGGCCGACGGCAAGCCAACGATCGACATGGGAATCGGCGTCAACACCGGGGCGGTGGTCGCCGGCAACATCGGTTCACCGAAGCGCATGGACTTCACGATGATCGGCGACGGGGTCAACCTCGCAGCCCGTCTCGAGAGCGCCTGCAAGCAGTACGACGCGCGCATTCTGATCAGCGACTTCACGCATCAGCAGCTCAACGGCGTGTACCGCACGAGAGAGATCGACCGGGTGGTCGTGAAGGGAAAGACCGAACCCGTGGCGATCCACGAGGTGCTCGATTACCACACCAATGAGACCTTCCCGAACCTGATGGACGTGGTGAACGACTTCCGCGACGGGGTCGACAACTACCGCCGCGGGGCATGGGACGCGGCGATCGGATCCTTCCGACGATGTCTGCAAGCCCATCCAGGCGACTCGCTGTCGGCCATCTACATCGAGCGCTGCGAGCAGCTGCGAACTCACCCGCCCGAGAACTGGGACGGGATCTGGGTGATGACGTCGAAGTAGGCCTTCCGGCGGCCGGAACGATCATCGAGATGCGCTCGTTCTGGGCGAAGTCCAAGACGGCGTCCGCGGCGTGGCATCGGCCTGCGTACCACGACCGCCGCCGGACGCCCACCGATGTCGCCGCCGTCGGCGCACCCTGCAACACTCACGGGTCATGGGGAGCCCCGACGGCCTGTTCGACTTGTCCGGCCGCGTGGCGGTCGTGACCGGTGGATCGCGCGGACTCGGCCGCGAGATGGTGCTCGCGTTCGCGGAGCGAGGCGCCGACGTGGTGATCGCCAGCCGCAAGGTCGACGCGTGCCTGGCGGTCGCCGCCGAGGTCGAACGACGAGGCCGGCGGGCCGTTGCGATCGGCTACCACGCCGGACGCTGGGACGACGCCGACCGGCTGTACGAGGAGGTGTACCGCGAGTTCGGTCGCTGCGACGTCTTGGTGAACAACGCCGGGATGTCCCCGCTCTATCCGAGCGTCGATGCGATCACCGAGGAGCTCTACGACAAGGTGATGGACGTGAACCTGAAGGGACCCTTCCGGCTGTCAGCACTGGTCGGCGCCCGGATGGCGGGTCCCGACCACGGCGGCAGTGACGGCGGATCGATCATCTTCGTCTCGTCGATCGCGTCCCACCGTCCGAGCCCGAACGAGCTCGTCTACGGCGCGGCAAAGGCCGGCATCAACAACCTCACGTACGGCCTCGCTCGCACGCTCGGCCCGAAGGTCAGGGTCAACTGCATCGCACCGGGGCCATTCCTGACCGACATCTCCAAGGCGTGGGACCTCGACGCCTTCGAGCGCTCGGCTCGGGCGAGCTTCGCACTCGAGCGCGGAGGCGAACCACACGAGATCGTCGGCACGGCGCTCTATCTGGCGAGCGATGCCTCGTCGTACACCACCGGCGCAGTGATCGACGTCGACGGTGGCCCACGATGAAGCAGCGCATCGGCGCGTGGGGGCTCCGGCTGACACGCTGGCAGACCGACGGTCGGCCACCAGAGGCGCGCCGCTACGTGGCAATCGCCGCTCCCCACACCACCAACTGGGACCTGTTGTACCTGCTGCTCCACGCCTGGAATCACGAGCTGCCGATCTCGTGGCTCGGCAAGGACACGCTGTTCCGCTGGCCCGCCGGCCCCGTGCTGCGACGCCTCGGTGGGGTTCGCGTCGAACGTGACAGCAAGACCGGACTCGTTCGTTCGCTCGCCGAGCGCTTCGATGCGGCAGCCGCCGACGACCGACGCTTCGTGCTCGTCATCCCGCCCGAGGGCACCCGTCGCTCCCGGCCCTACTGGAAGTCGGGCTTCTACGAGATCGCACGCGCCGCCGACGTGCCGATCGTCTGCATCTATCTCGACTACGAACGACGGGTCGGCGGCTTCGGCCCGACCATCGAGGTGACAAGCGATGTCGACGCCGATCTTGCGACGATCCGCGCCTTCGTCACCGGCGTCCGCGGCAAGTACCCCGAGATGGCGAGCACCGTGGCATTCCGGCCCCGCGACGTCGACGACGCTCCGGACTGACGGGAATCGGATCCCGACGGTCGACGGCGTCCGACAACCTGATCATCACCGTGTGACTCTCGCCACAGGCCGCTCGCTACTGTGACCCCCATGGAGATGCACTTCGCCACCGTCTGGGAATCGATTGCCGATGCGATTCCGAACCTTCCTGCAACGACCCACGGGTCGGTCACTCGAACCTGGGCCGAATACGACGATCGCGCGGCGCGGGTTGCGGGCGCGCTCACCGCCGCCGGGCTCGGTCCGGACTCCAAGGTGGCGCTCTTCATGTACAACTGCAACGAGTACATGGAGTCCCAGTTCGGCGTGTTCAAGATGCGCGGTGTGCCGATCAACGTCAACTACCGCTATCTCGACGACGAGCTCTGGTACCTGCTCGACAACTCCGACTCCGAGGCGATCATTTTCCACTCGTCGCTCGGCGACCGTGTCGCCCGTGTGGCCGAGCGGCTGCCCAAGCTCAAGCTGTTGATCGAGGTCGACGACGGCGGCGCCGGCCAGGTGCCGAACGCCGTGGCCTACGACGACGTCATCGCCGGCACCGATCCGATGGAGCGGATCGAGCGCTCCGAGGACGACCTCTACATGCTCTACACCGGCGGCACGACCGGCATGCCCAAGGGCGTGATGTACGACATGGGCGGCCTGACCCGCGGCTTCGTGATGCTCGGTTTGCCGATGCTCGGTCTGGCCGCGCCGAACGACACCAGCGAGATCGGCGCGCTCATCGCCGAGGCGTCCAAGAACGGCAGCACGCTCGTGTCGATCCCGGCAGCACCGTTGATGCACGGCACCGGATGCTGGCTGGGATGGTTCATCCCCCACCTCGCCGGCGGCCACGTCGTGACGCTCGAGAACCGCAGCCTCGATGCGCACGAGTTGCTGTCCACGGTCGAGCAGCACAAGGTGACCTCACTGACGATCGTGGGCGACAGCTTCGCCAAGCCGATCATCCGCGCGCTCGACGAGGGCAAGCCCGACGGCGGCAAGTACGACACGTCGTCGATCGGGATGTTCATCTCCTCCGGCGTCATGTGGACTTCGGAGGTCAAGCAGCAGATCCTCGACCGGATCGAGCAGGCAGTGCTGGTCGATGCGATCGGTTCGTCCGAGGGGTCGATGGGCACGCAGATCACGATGAAGGGCGTGCCGACCGAGACCGCGAAGTTCTCCAAGATGGAAGAGACCAAGGTCTTCACCGACGACGACCGGGAGGTCGAGCCGGGGTCGGACGAGGTCGGCATGGTGGCAGCCGGCGGCAACGTCCCGATCGGCTACTACAAGGACGAGGAGAAGTCGGCCAAGACGTTCCGGGTGATCAACGGGGTCCGCTACTCGTTCCCCGGTGACTTCGCCAAGGTCGCCGCCGACGGGTCACTGATCCTCTTGGGCCGCGGCAGCCAGGTGATCAACACCGGCGGCGAGAAGGTGTTCCCCGAGGAGGTCGAGGAGGCCGTCAAGCGCGTCGATGGCGTGCGCGACTGCCTCGTGGTCGGCATCGAGAACGAGAAGTTCGGCCAGGCGGTCACCGCCGTCGTGTCGCTCGAGGACGGCGCCACGGTCGACTCCGCCGGCATCATTGCGTCGGTCAAGAACGATCTCGCCGGCTACAAGGCACCAAAGTCGGTGATCTTCGTCGACCACGTCCCCCGCGCCCCGAACGGCAAGGCCGATTACCGCCGGGCCAAGGAGCACGCCGAAGCCGCCCTCTGACCGGCTTCTCGTGAACGGCGCTACGAGCGGTCAGGGCTGGAGTTTCTCGACGAAGAAGTCGAGGACGCGCTCGACGCTGGCGTCGTCGCGCTGCTCGGTGAGCACCGAGTGATCGGTTGACTTGCTGCTCGGGAGCTCGACGGCAATGAATGCATCGCCGAGCAGTTCGCGCAGCGACGCGAACCGATCCCCGACGAGCTTGTCGCCGGTGAACCGCAGACCGAGCACCTGACAACCGGCGGCTGCTCGCTCGGCGACGGCGGCCGCGTCGTCCGGCGACAGGTTGAGGTCAGCGCCGCGGGCCTTGCCGATCGGGAGCGGCATCGACGGCTGCGACAGCACGGGCGCCAGCATGATGTCGTCGACCATCATCCCGAGCGCGAAGCCACCGGAGAAACACATCCCGACCGCGCCGACGCCGGGGCCGCCGACCTCCTGATGGAGGTTGCGAGCGAGCGCTCGGAGCCACGCGATGATCGGCGAGGTCTGGTTGAGCGCGAAGGACGTGAACTCGCGAGCGATGCAGACCTTGGCCATCTGCTGCATCGCGTACGCGTTCGACGGTTCCTTGCCCGGGGTGCCGACCAGCGACGGCATGATCACGGTGAAGCCGCGATCGACCACCTCGTTCGCGAACCTCGTGACGAGTGGCGTGATGCCCGGGATCTCGTGGATCACAATCACTCCGGGGCCCTCACCTCGTCGATACGTCGGCCGAGTCAGCCCAGCGGCGCTGAACTCGCCGACCGCCCATCCATCGAGAACGTCCGTCGTCGTGCTCATGGCTCGATCTTGTCAGGTCGGATCGAGCTCAGAGACGCCGCATGGCATCGAGCGCCGACTCGGCGAGGATCTCGGTGCCGACCTTGAACGCGTTGAGCTGTTCCTCACTGATGCTCTGGTCGCCCATCGCCCCGTGCAGGTAGCGGGCGTAGACGCCCTCGGAGATCACGGCGAGGCGGAAGGATCCGAACGCGAGGTAGTAATCGATCTGTGACAGGTCGCGACCGGTCCGGGTCGCGTAGCGCTCGAGCAACTCGGCGTACGTCGGGAAGCCTTCGATGCCGGTCGGGTCGTTCGGGCGGGACTGGACGGTGCCGGGATCGGCCCAGTACACGCCGATGTAGCCGACGTCGGCGAGCGGGTCGCCGAGCGTGCACAGCTCCCAGTCGAGCACGGCGTTGATCCGGCCCCGATCGACGTCGGTGAGCACGTTGCCGAAGCGGTAGTCGCCGTGAGCGATCGAGACACCCTGCTGCTCGGGGAACCGCTCGGCGAGTCGACGGGCGACCTCCTCGACCGCCGGGAGCTCCCGCGTCTTCGATCGTTCCCACTGCGTGCTCCAGCGCTTCACCTGGCGCTCGACATACCCCTCGCGCTTGGCGAGGTCGCCGAGGCCGACCGCATCGACGTCGACGGCGTGGAGGTCGGCGAGCACGTCGATCAGGTCGAAGCCGGCATTCCGCCGGTTGTCAACGCTGAGCAGCGCCCCCTTGTCGGCGCTGTCGAGCACGACACCGTCGACGAAGCCCATCACGTAGAACGGTGCGCCGTTGACCGCGTCATCGGTGCAGAGCCCGAGCGCCGGCGGTACGGGAACGGACGACTTGCCGACACCCGAGATGATCTTGTGCTCGCGGGCCATGTCGTGGGCCGTGGCGAGTACCGCACCCGTCGGTGGGCGTCGCAGCACGTACTTCGTGCCGTCGGCTCCGGTCACCGTGTAGGTCAGGTTCGACCGGCCTCCGACGATGGCATCGAAACGGAACGGTGCCGTTGCGCCTTCGATGTTCTCGACGAGCCATGCCGTCACGCGGGGAACGTCGATGCCGTGAAGCGATTCCTGCACGAGGGTCGACCGTAGCCGGATGATGCGGTCCACCTCGTGCCTGGCACGACGTGGACGGGTCAGCCGGGAGGCCGGGTCAGCCGGGTCGGCCGACGCCGACGACCTTGCCCCAGTTGACCGGTGCGACCGTGACGGTCTTGCCGGTATTGGGGGCGTGGACCTGCATGCCGTTGCCGAGGTAGATGCTGACGTGGCTGATCGGGCTGTAGAAGAAGATCAGATCGCCGGGCTGCGCTGATTCCTTCGGCACGTGGGGAATCGAGGCGTACTGCGCACGCGACTGGTGCGGCAGACCGACCCCGGCCTGCGCCCACGCATAGGCAGTGAGGCCCGAACAGTCGAACCCCTCACCGGGAATGGAGGTGGCATACCGATACGGCACGCCCTGCTGGCCGAGCGCTGCCTGCACGGCAATGCCCGATCGAGACGACACTGCGGGCACCGAGTAGCCGCCGCCGCTGCCCGACGATCCGCCGGAGCTGTCGCCGCTCGACGTGGAGGTGCCGCTCGACGTCGAGGTGCCGCCGGATGTGGAGATGCCACCGCCGGACGAGGTGCTGGAGGCTGCCGCTGCCTGCTCGCGGAGCCGACGGGCCGACTCCTCGGCGCGTCGCTGCTCTTCCTGGGCGATCAGCTGGCCGAGCTTGGCCTCGGCCTCGGCACGGGCCTCGGTGTACTCCGTGGTGAGCCGCTCGGTCTCGGCCTGCGCGTCGGTGAGCGAGGCAGCGATCTGGTCGGCCTGCTCTCGCTTTCGAGCGAGTTCGTCCTTCTCGTCATTGAGGTCGGCGACGCGTGCGTCGAACTCATCGGTCGTGATGTCACCGGCGCTCAGCGCCACGCGGGCGAGCTCGTCGCGCTTGACGGCGTCGTTCAGGTTCTCGGAATCCTCGAACAGCGGCCCGAGCGGGACGGATCCACCGCCGACGAACGACCGCAACGCCATGTCGGCGAGGCTCGCTCGCAGCTGGTCCAGTTCGGCCTCTTGCTCGGCGATATGAGCCTCGGCCTCGGTGATCTCGACGTCGAGCTGGGACTTGGTGTCGATCGCTTCGTTGTAGTCCTCGCCGAGCTGGCGGGCGCGCTCCTCGAGCCGTTCGAGCTCGTCGACGATGTCCTCGACTCGTTGACGCTGCTGGTCGACGCCCTGCGCTTCGACAACGGTCGGCAGGGCGACCGGGACGGCGAAGGTGACGGCGAGGGCGACGGGAAGTCCGCGCAGGAGCTGCTTGAGGGAGGGCCGCATAGTTCGAGGGCCCACCCTACCGAATGTGACGAACGTGTTGCGAAAGGCTGACGAATGTTCGTGTGTCGCGCGTCACACCGTCGAGTGGCAGCCGCCGAGTGAACATCGGGGTTCGACCCCGAAGTTCACTCCCACTCGATCGTGCCGGGAGGCTTCGACGTGATGTCGTAGGCCACCCGGTTGATGCCCGGCACCTCGTTGATGATGCGCTGCGACATCGTCTCGAGCACGTCGTACGGAATCCGGGCCCAGTCGGCCGTCATC
>DATKXG010000195.1:0-3856 GCA_035529175.1 Ilumatobacteraceae bacterium | reverse complement strand
GCTGGATGCCTTGTCGGTCGACAGCGCGATCACCTGGCGGACTCCGGCGTCGATCGATGCGTTGATCACGTTCTCGGCACCGAGGACGTTGGTGGCGATGCACTCGAACGGGTTGTATTCGGCGGTGTCGACCTGCTTGAGGGCGGCTGCGTGCACGACGTACTCGACCCCGTCGAGGGCACGGGTGAGCCGTCCGCTGTCGCGCACGTCGCCGATGAACCAGCGGACACGCGGGTCCTCGCCGATCTGCTGGCGCATCTCGTACTGCTTGAGTTCGTCACGGGAGAAGATGACCAGTCGTGTCGGATCGAGATGATCGAGCGCCCATCGGGTGAACGCCTTGCCGAACGAACCGGTTCCGCCCGTGATCAGGATCGACGATCGCTCGAGGCTGCTCACCCGAACATTCTGCCAGCACCGTTCTCCAGGATGGGTAGTCGCGCCCCTACACTCGCCGAGATGGTGGCCGACCCGGAGCGCGAGTCGGCCGACGCCGAGCGCCAGGAGGCGTCGGACGAACCGTCGAACGATGCGGAGACGACCGGCTCCGGCAGCGCCGAGCGGCGACGACGAATCGGGATGTTCGTGGCGATCGGTGCGGCGCTCCTGGCCCTGGGGGTCGCATGGGTGCTGGCATCCCCGGTCGGTGCGGGTCCTGACGACAGCTTCCACCTGGCGAGCATCTGGTGCGCCCCGACCGCTCCCGACGACGCATGCACGAACCTCGGCGACGCGTTTGCGGCGGGCAAGGACTTCGTGGAGGTGCCCGTGGAGATCACGTTCGAGGCGCATTGCTTCGCATTCGACCCGTTCACCTCGGCGGCCTGCCCAGGGGTCGTCGAATCGGGCGCCACCGCCCGGGCGTTGGCGAACGACGGGATCTACCCGGGGCTCTACCACGCCGTGATGGGGTTCGCCGTCGGCGACGAGCCGGTGAACTCCGCGTTGCTCGCCCGCACCTTGTCGTGGACGATCTGTGTCGGATTCCTGGCGGGGGGTTGGTACGTGCTGCCCCGCCGACACCGGGCCGGCTACCTGATCATGCTCCTCGTGACGTCCATCCCGAGCGCGCTGTTCTTGTGGACCTCGACCAATCCGAGCGGAGTCGTCGTCGCCGCGACCGCCGCTGCATGGTGCGCCGTGGTCGCACTCGTCCATGCCGACGATCGCCGGGGGCGTGTGGTTGCCGGCATCTTGCTCGCTGTGGCCCTCGTCGCTGCCATAGGGAGCCGCGCTGACGGTGGGGTCTACGCCTTCGTCGCCGTCATCGCGGCTGGCGCATTGCTCTGGCAGCGCGGTCGCGACCGGATGCCGGCGGTCGTCGGTGCCGGCGTGGCTGCCGGGCTCGCGCTGCTGGTGTCGGTGCTGATCCTCAACCGTCGAGTCGTCGGAGTCGACCAACTCGTGACGCAGGTCGACGGTGCTGCGACCGCGTCGAGCGATGGCCTGCTGTGGAACAACCTGCGCGAGATCCCGTTCTTCCTCACGGCCAACCTCGGTACCGAGCCGATCGGCATGCTCGACGTGCCCATGCCCCGGATCATCTGGGCCTCGACGCTGGCGACGTTCTTCGGCCTGGGGTTCTTTGGCCTTGCGCGGCTGGATCGACGAAAGGCACTCTCCCTGGTCTGTGTGTTGGCCGGCCTGCTCGGGATCCCCTACTTCCTGCTGTGGCGCGGCGGCTACCCGGTCGGCTTCGAGGTCGCCGCCCGGTACGCCCTCCCGCTCGTGCCAATCCTCGGGTTCACGCTGTTGTACTGGAGGCGGGCAACCAGCGTCACCAGCCTCACCGTTGCTCAGCTGTCGAGCGTGTTGGCCCTGATGTCGATCGCGCACAGCGTCGCCCTGCACTCGACCATCCGGCGGTACGTCACGGGCGTCGGGAACCTCTCACTCGATCTCGACGCGGGCCGCGAGTGGTGGTGGGACATCCCGATCACGCCGAACATGGTGTGGTTGCTCGGTTCCGTGGCGTTCGGCGTGCTCGCCGGGTTGCTCGGGTGGACGATCCGGCGGGGAGCGGATCGAGCGCCCGAGGACCGGCCGTCCGACGAGCTCACGTACGCTTGAACCGTGCGTCGCCTGGCCACCGCTCTGCTCTACGCCGGCGTCGTCGGCATCGTCTTCGGGCTGTCGTTGATCCACGGCGAGTACGTGGGGGACTACGACTTCGTCCAGACCTCGAGGTTCGGGTGGGCGATCGCCTACTGCCTCATGCTCGGCATTGCGCTGTACGGCCTCGGCCTCCCCGACTCGTATCGCGATCTCAGATCGGTGATCGGGCCGGCGATCGGAGCCGCAGTGGTCGGCGCCCTCGGCGTGTCGCTGATGCAGTTGGTGCTCGGAACGGCACTGCTACCCCGGTACGTCATCTTCGGTTCAGCCGTACTGGTGGTGCCGTGGACGGTCCTGTGCTCGAAGCTGTCGCAGACCGGCAGGACTCGACTCGAGGCGCGTGATCGGGTGCTCGTGGTCGGCGGTCGCGCGCTGGCGTCGAGTCTGGGTGACGAACTCGACGATCGACCCGAGCGCCCGGCGTCGATCGTGGGGTCGGTGGAGCTCGAGGATCTGCTCGTCGAGGCCGACGGTACGCCGCTCGGAGAAGCCGTCGCTCGCCACGGGGCGACCGTGGTGGTCTTCGAACCCGATGCACTGCTCGACGAACGCATCGTCGATCAGGCCGCAGCGCTGCACGTGACCGGTGTCCGCATCCGTACCCGGCCGTCGTTCGCGGGCGAGTGGCTGGGCAAGGTCCCCGTCGAGGATCTCGCACGTGCGTCGCTGTTCTTCGACATCGGCGAGCTCCATGTGGCGAGGTACGGGAGATTCAAGCGAGTCTTCGACCTCGTTGCCGGTCTCGTCGGCGTCGTGGTGCTGGTGATCGTCACGCCGTTCGTCGGGCTGGGCGATCTCATCGCCAACCGGGGGCCCGTCTTCTATCGACAGACACGCGTGGGGCGCGACCACCGCGAGTTCACGATCTACAAGTTCCGCACGATGGACGACGACCACAGCGCACCCACCGACTGGACCGCACCCGGTGACACACGCATCACCCCGTTCGGGAACCTGCTGCGTCGATCCCACCTCGATGAGCTGCCACAGATGATCAACGTGCTCAAGGGTGATCTCTCGATCGTGGGTCCTCGGCCCGAACAACCCCGCTACGTCGACGAGCTGACAGCGAAGCTCCCGTTCTACGCGCTGCGCCACTCGGTCCGGCCGGGGCTCACCGGCTGGGCCCAGGTCAAGTACGGCTATGCGGGCGACGAGACCGATGCCCGCGAGAAGCTTCAATACGACTTCTACTACCTGGGACACCAGAGTCTCCGTTTCGACCTGGTGATCGCCGGCCGGACGATCCGCACGATCGTCGGGGGTGACGGTCGGTGATCCAGCCGACCGTGACCGTCGTCATCCCGACCTATCGAGAGGCGGCGCACATCGAGCAGACGTTGTCGGCGGTGCGAGGCCAGACGTACGCCAAGATCGTCGAGGTGCTGGTCGTCGACGGCCGGTCCGACGACGCCACGAGGGCGTTGGCCGCTGCCGGTGGAGCGACCGTGCTCGACAACCCCGACCGGGTGCAGGCGGCCGGGCTGAACGTCGGGATCGCCGCAG
The DNA here is from genome assembly GCA_035529175.1 of Ilumatobacteraceae bacterium. Taxonomy (GTDB): domain Bacteria; phylum Actinomycetota; class Acidimicrobiia; order Acidimicrobiales; family Ilumatobacteraceae; genus Sva-07. The sequence goes on along the minus strand of DATKXG010000195.1, from coordinate 235 downwards.
CGGCAGGGGAGGTGATCGTTCGCGTCGACGGGCACTGCACGATCGAGCCCGACTACGTCGAGCGGTGCGTCGACGCACTCGCCCGCACCGGTGTGGCGATGGTGGGAGGAGCGATGTCACCCGTCGCCGAGCGCGGCATGCCGGCCGCGATCGCCCTCGCCATGGCCTCGCCGCTCGGCGCCGGACCCGCACGGTTCCACAGCGGCGGCGCACCCGGATGGGTCGACACCGTCTA
>DATKXG010000194.1:0-11784 GCA_035529175.1 Ilumatobacteraceae bacterium | reverse complement strand
TTGCGGCGCTTGCCACGCCCGGCCTTGTGCTCCTCGCGCCAGTAGGCCGCGGCCCACCGCGTCGGAGCGAAGTGGCCCTTGAGGTGCACGGCGATGACTGCATCCCATTCGGCCTCCGTCATGTTGACGATCACGCGATCTCGCAGGATGCCGGCGTTGTTGACGAGGATGTCGAGGTCGCCGAACTCGGCGATCGCAGCGTTGACGAGGCGCTGGGCGCCCTCCCAGCTCGCCACGTCGTCGGCGTTGGCAATCGCATCGCCTCCCAGGGCACGGATTTCGGCGGCGACCTCCTCGGCGGGGGTCTGATCGCTGCCCTCGCCGTCGTTTGCTCCGCCGAGGTCGTTGATGACGACCTTGGCGCCTTCTTCGGCGAACAACAGCGCGTGCTCCCGGCCGATCCCGCGTCCGGCACCGGTGATGATCGCGACTCGTCCGTCGAGTGAGGTCATGGTGGCTCCTTGTCGGCCGGTGACCAGCGGTTGCTGGCCACGGTCCCGGAACCGTAGCGATCCGACGCCGACCGAGTCGATTCCCGACCGGGGCGAGCCGCTACAGGAAGATCAGGTCGACCGCGGTGTCACGCGGGAACGTTGCACCGGCCTGGATCTCGGTGCCGTCGACCGACGCCGACACGAAGACACCCGCCGTGGTGCCGAGCAAGCTGTTGACGGCGTAGCCCGCGCCGGCGAGAACCGTCTGCGCTTCGGGATAGGTGAGCCCGGTGAGGTCCGGGAAGGCGACGAGGTCGGGACCCTTCGACAGCTGGAACGTGACGGTGCCGCCGCGCTCGACGGGGGTGTCGGGCGCCGGGGTCTGGGTGACGACGCGTCCGACTTCGATGTCGTTGCTGAACACGTCCTCGCCCTGTGCCGAGACGAGCTGCAGCGCGTCGAGCGCAGCGGTTGCCTCGGCCGCGGTGAGATTGACGAGATTCGGAGCGGGGCGTGGTTCGGGCCCGAGCGAGGCGGTGATCACGATCGCCGTGTCGGGCAGCACCTGGGCGCCGGCGGTCAGTGCCGCATCACCCTGGACCTGCCAGCGGATCACCGAGCCGGCGGGGACCTCCTCGGAGAACTCGGCCGGGGCCTCGACCGGAATGAGACGGAGCTCCGTGAGCGTGGCAACCGCATCGGTCAGGGCCATGCCGGTCAGGTCGGGCAGCGTGCGCAGTTCGAAGCCGTCGCTGACAACGATCACGAAGGTCTCGCCCTCGTCGAGCTTCTCACCGGCCACCGGGACCGTCCGCACGACGTGGTCGATCTCGGGGACCTCGTCGCTGCGCTCGCGTTCGGTCTCGATGACCCAACCGTTGCCGGCGATCTCGTTGAGCGCGACCGACTCCTCGACGCCGGTGAGATCCGGCACCTCATACGACTTGGTGCGCAACAGCAACCAGCCGGCGTAGCTGAGCAGGCCGATGCCGACGAGCACGACCAGCGAGATCGCCGCGTACTTGCCCCACGGCCGCTTGGGTCGCTCCTCGTCGTAGAGGACACCCGAGGCGGGCGGCTCGACGGGTGCCGTGGCCAGCTCGACGGTGGGAGCCTCGGAGCCGGATGCGGCGTCAGCAGCCACGACGACGGGCATCACGGCGGTCCCCGACGGTCCCGTCCGATCACCGGTGGCCGCACCGTCGCCGCTGTCGGGCTCGACACCGGTGACCGAGTCGGAGTCGGAGTCGGAGTCAGAGGCGACCTGAACGGCACCGGTCGGCGGGTCGGCCACGTCGGTCAGCAACAGCAGGGGTGCAGCGGCGTCCGGCAGCCCCGAGGCGGCGTCGGCCTCCTCCGATTCCGACGCCGCTGGCTCGGATCCCGGTGCTGGAACCGGTTCGTCCTCGGGAGCTGCCGACGCCGCCGGCTCGACGCGGTGTGCGAGCGACGAGGCGAACAGGCTGGTCGCGAGCACCGGGATCGGTTCGGGCCGCGGGAGGGTCTCGGCGGCCGAGACGAGCGCCTTCGCGAACTCCGCCGCCGTCCATCGATCCTCGGAATCGGGGCGGCCACCTCGTTCGAGCACGGACGCGAGCGACCCCATGTCTGCGGTGACCGGCATCAGCTTCCCGACGCGGGCCGCCAGCGTCGACACGGTCGAATCGCCGGCGAACGGCACCTTGCCCGTGATCGACTCGATCAGACACAGCGACAGTGCGTACACGTCGGTCTTCTCGTCGACGTCGAGCCCGAGCGCCTGTTCGGGGGATGCGTAGCGCGCCACGTGGGTCGCAACGGTCGCCGGCTCGCTCCACGCTTCGGCACCGAGCAGTTGCGCCATGGCGACGTCGGCGATCCGCAGGCGGGCGTCCTCGCCGAACACCAGCTTCGATGGTGTGAGTTCGGTGTGGACGATGCCGCGCCCGTGCGCAGCCTCGAGGGCCCGTGCGGCTTCGAGACCGACGACCAGCGCCTGGGAGGGGTCGAGAAGTCGCCCACGGTCGAAGAGATCGCGAAGGCTTCCGCCGCCGAGGTACTCGACGACCCAGAACAGGGTGGGCTCGGCGTCGAATTCCATCTCGCCCCAGCCGAGCACCGACACGATGTTGGGATGGTTGAGCGACATGCCGACTTCGACCTGCCGACGGAATGCCTGGCGGAACGCAGAGGTCACGGCCAGTTCCGGACGCACGATCTTCACCGTCACGGGCCGATTGCCCTCGGTGTCGATGGCCTCGGTGATCACCGTGTTGGCACCGGCGGTCACCACGTTCTCGATCCGGTACCGGTCGTCCAAGACGCGCCCGACCAGGCTGTCCACCCCCGTGGGGGTCGGGTCGGGTGTGTCGGTGTCCACAGCGGGCGAAACGCTATCGGCTGAGCAAGTCGCGTTGAGGGCGGGCATCATGGAAGACGTGACCGACCCCGACGCCACCATGGTCGACGATGTCGACGACGACACCTCCGACAGCACCTCCGACAGCACCCCTGATGCGGCTGCGAGCGGCCGGCCCCGACGGCGACTCGATCGAGGTCTGTTGATCGCCAGCCTCGCGATCGCCATCGGCCTGCTCCTGATCATTTTCGGGTTCACCACGGCGCTCACCGGCGACGACGGGATCGATCGACCCGAGGCGATCGAGTCGATCCAACCGGTCGAGAACGCGGTCCAGGTACTGCAGCAGGAACGGGTCGTCGTCGACCTCCAGGCTGGGTACGAGGCCCGCCTGGTCATCGACGGCATCGAGTTGCCGACGACGGTGATCGGGCAGTCCGACGTCGATCCGTTCGAACAGCCGGCCCCCGGCCAACAGATCGACCTTCCGACGACCGCCGTGTTCGATCCGGGCAACAGCGTGATCTCGTTCCAGCCGGTCGAAGGCGCACCGATCGAGTCGTTCACCGAGGGGCTCCACGAAGTCCAGGTCATCTTCTGGAGGATCGAGGACGGGCCCGAGCAGGCCCTCAGCTACCGCTGGGAGTTCAACGTCATCTGAGCGTGGCGGGGGATCAGTTGACAGGGAGTTCTCCGGTCGCGAGGAGGTGCTCGAAGCCGGCCTCGTCGAGGATCGGCACGCCGAGCGTCTCGGCCTTGGTGAGCTTGCTGGCACCGGCCGACTCGCCGACCACCAGCGCGAACGTCTTCTTGCTCACGCTGCCCGGGCTCTTTCCGCCGCGAGATGTGATCGCCTCCTCGGCCTGCTCGCGGTTGTAGTTGGCCAGCGTGCCGGTCACGACGACGGTCTTGCCCTCCAACGTCTGCGGCGTCGCCGCCCGAGCCGCCACTGCCGCCTCGGCCGCCGCCGGGTCGCCGAAACTGACGCCCGCATCCCGGAGTCGATCGATGTAGGCCCGGTTCGCGTCCTGGGCGAACCAGCTGACGATCGTGGTGGCGATCACCTCGCCGACGCCCTCGACCGCGGCGAGTTCCTCGACCGACTTCGACACGATCGCGTCGAGCGTGTGGAACTCGTTCGTCAGCGCCAGCGACGCCGCCGGGCCGAGGTGGCGTACGCCGAGCGCGGTCAACAGCTTCGGCAGGGGTCGCGTCTTCGACTTCGCGATCTCGTCGACCAGGTTCTGGGCGCTGGTCGGACCGACCCGATCGAGTTCGACGAGCTGGTCGACCGTCAACGAGTACAGATCAGCCGGATCCCGGACGAGCCCGGCGGCCGTGAGCTTCTCGACCATCTGCTCGCCGAGGCCCTCGATGTCCATACCGCCGCGTGACGCGAAGTAGGCGATCTTCTGGTCGCGCTGGGCGGGACAGTCGGGAGCGACGCAGCGAGTGTCGGATTCACCCTCCGGACGCACGAGCGGGTTGCCGCAGCGCGGACACGTCGTCGGGAACACCCACGGCGTGCTGTCCTTCGGCCGCAGCGACAGCACCGGGCCGACCACCTCGGGAATCACGTCGCCGGCCTTTCGCACCACGACGGTGTCGCCGGGGCGGACGTCCTTGAGCGCCACCTGGTCCTGGTTGTGCAGCGTGGCCATGCCCACCGTCGAGCCGCCGACGAAGACCGGCTCGAGCACCGCGAACGGCGTGGCGCGCCCGGTGCGACCGACCGAGACCATGATGTCGCGGAGCAGCGTGGTGCGCTCCTCCGGTGGGAACTTGTAGGCGATCGCCCACCGCGGCGCCCGCGAGGTGACCCCGAGTCGCTCGCGCTGCGCGGTGTCGTCGAGCTTGATGACGACACCGTCGATCTCGTAGTCGAGGTCGTGGCGGTGCTCCTGCCAGTGCAGGCAGTGCGCTGCGACCTCGTCGATCGTGGCGAAGGTCTGTACGTGTTCGTTGACGGCGAATCCGAGGTCGGCCGCGAACTCGAGCATGGCGACGTGGCTCGTGAACTCGGGGCCACCGATCACCTCGCCGAGCTGGTAGCTGAAGAAGGACAGGTTCCGGCTGGCCGTGACCGCCGGATCCTTCTGACGGAGGCTGCCTGCGGCGGAGTTGCGCGGGTTGACGAAGGTCTTCTCCCCCGCTGCGACCGCGCGCTCGTTCAGTTGCTCGAAGCTCGACCGGGTCATGTACACCTCGCCGCGCACCTCGACCACCTCGGGCGCCCCGCCGGGAAGCTCGTCGGGCACGTCGGCGATCGTGGCGACGTTGGCGGTGACGTCCTCGCCGACCCTGCCATCGCCACGGGTCGCGGCCTGCACGAATCGCCCGTTCTCGTAGCGCAGGCTGATGGCGAGCCCGTCGAATTTCAGCTCGCACACGTACGTCGGTTCGGCGCCGTCGAGACCCTTCACCACGCGGTCCGCCCACGCACGCAGCTCGTCGGCGTCCATCGCGTTGTCGAGGCTCATCATCGGCACGCGATGGGTGACCGGCGAGAACGCGGCGCTGATCGCGCCGCCGACGAGTCCGGTCGGCGAGTCGTCGGTGGCGAGGTCGGGATGGTCGGCTTCGAGTTGGCGCAGCTCTCGCACGAGCGCGTCGTAGTCGGCGTCGCTGACCTCGGGGTCGTCGAGCGCGTAGTAGCGCTCGTTGTGGTAGGCGATCTGGGCCCGGAGTTCGTCGACGCGCACCGCGGCAGCGGCAGTGGTGGTGGCAGTGGTGGTGGCGTCGTCGTCAGGATGCGCAGTCATCGTCGGCCGAGGCTACGACGTGGGCCCCACCCGCCGGTCACGTACACCCGACGCCCGTGTCGCCGGTGGTCGGTCAGGCGCCGAGGGCGAAGCGGGTGGCGGCCGACTGGTCCTGGACCCGCTTGCCGACGTCGGCGGTCAACCGGACGATCCGGCGCGCGACCGACCCCGAGTGCATGGCCAGCCCGCAGTGCGGTGTGACGATGCTCTGGCGCCGCAACAGCACCGGATCGCAGCCGCGCCGCACCAGGCTGCACCACAGGTCGCTCAGCGCTCGCCACTGCCGTTCCGACGTGGACGGGACCGGGCCATCGGTCGGGATGACACCCCACGCGATGACACCGCCGTCGGAGAGGAAGCGGGTCAGATAGCCGACCCACTCGACCAGCTCCGCAGCGACCGGCAGCGACACGACATTCGGCCCTGAGGCCAGCAAGGTTGCGACGTCGCACGGTGCGCAGCAGTGCACACCGGTGAGCGTGGTGGCAGGGAGTGCCGCCATGGCGCTCGACATCCGATCGATCGCCTCGTCGGGCGGGATCGGGAAGCCGGGCTGCATCAGCTCGGCGAACCAGGGCTCGTCCAGCACCACCATCTGACGCGAGTTCGGCAGCGCGTCGCTCACCACGCCGGAGAGCGCGGTGAGACGGTCGCGGACGGTCGACAGCGCCAGGTCGAACGCCGATTCGCGGTCGAGGCCGGCCCGATGGAGCGCGACGCCGAGCGTGACCGGGCCGACGAACTGCCACTTCACCGCAGCACCGTCGAGCCTGACCTTGCCGGCGAGGTCGAGGAAGGCTCGCAGGCCGGTGAACGCGTCGTGCTCGATGTCGGTGGCGATCGAGGCGAGCGGCTTCACTGATGTCGGATCGACGGCGATCGCCCCATCGGGACCGGCCGTCACCCCTTGCACACCGGCGAGCGCCTGACCGAACATCAACTCGTCGGGCGAGCGGCGGGGCAGCGTCGGGATCGTCGCGATGTCGAATTCGCCGATCGCGAACGCTGCGGCAGCTGCAGGATCGAGATGCGGGAGGCTGCCGATGCCAGCAGTGGCGCCATCGGCGAACGCGGAGCGGGCAGCGGTCAGCGGACGAACGCCTACCTCGGACTCGCTCACGACACACCTCCCATCGGTGATCCCCCGACATTTTGCCAGCCCGGCGGACACCGAACTGGGATCTCCGCATCGTTCCACGCTGCGCGGGCTCCGTCCGAATCGATTCCAGCGCCCGGAGGTGGTCAAACGTCACGTCGCGATCGATCCGTCGTCGACGACCGCGCATGCGTCCACGACCGCGATTGGCCGATTCGGCGGCAACCTGTGGGGATGTCGACAGCTCCCGACGAATCGATCGACCGGCTGGCCCGGTTCGCGCCGTGGGTCGCCAGAGTCGCCTGGATCGTGGTTGCGGTGATCGGCGGCACCGCCGTCGAGTCGGCGGTCGACGGGCGGAGTGCGGCCGTGGCGTGGACGGCTGCGATCGGCGGCTGGACACTCTGGGCCGTCGCCGCGCTGGCGCTGGCGATCGCCGCGGTCTGGTCACTGACGATCGTTCGCGTGGTCGTGCCGTTGGGGCTGGTGGCGACCGCCGGTGCCGGAATCGGGGGCGCAACCGCCGTCGAGTTGGCGCTGCTCGGCGGACCCGCGACCGTCGGGGCAGCGGCCGTGATGTCCGCCGAATTCGGCCGTCAGTGGGTGCAGGCGTCGGCCTACGGCGACGAGGAGCGATTCCCGCTTCGACTGCCGGTGGGCGCGGGCACTGCGGCGGTGGTGTCGTGGATCGTGTGGGCGCCGATGCTGATCACCGGTCCGTTCCTGCTCGCCGCCGAATCGTGGATCGCCGGTGCGCTCCTGACAGCGCTGGCGGTTGCGGGCGTCCTCGTGCTCGGGCCCCGATGGCACCGGCTGTCGCTGCGGTGGTTCGTACTGGTGCCGGCCGGCGTCGTCGTGCACGACCCGGTCGTGCTCGCCGACACCTTCCCGCTGCGAACGGCGCAGGTCGCCTCGATCGGGCTCGCTCCCGCCGACACGCAGGCAGCGGACCTGACCGGACCGGCCAGCGGTTACGCGGTCGAGGTCGCGACCACCGAGTCGGTGACCGCGGTGTTCGCGTTCACGCCGTCCGAACCGAACGGGAAGGCGATCCATCTGCGCTCGTTCCTGATCGCGCCGAGCCGCCCCGGACGCGCGCTGCGATCGGCCCGAGCACGCGGCCTCCCGATCGCCTGACCGACGACCCCGTCTCTGCGGACCGACCCTGCCCTTGCGGAACCGACCCGAGAGGACCGGGTGGGGGCGGCGACGTTCAGCGGCAGATGCCGCCGCCGAGGACCCGGGTATTGGTCGGGTCGTAGGCGACGACGCTCTGGCCGGGAGCGATACGACGTTGCGGCTCGAGCCAGCGCACCGAGATCGAGTCGTCGGTGACGGTGATCGTGGCGGGCAATGCCCGGCCGTGGGCGCTGCACTGCACGAGCGCGGCTCCGTCGACCGGTCCGTCGACCCACGACATCCGATCGACGACGAGTTCATCCCGCAACAGGTCGGCCCCGGTGCCGACGGTGACGGTCGCCGAGGCGGTGTCGACGTCGATGACATACCGCTTCGGCCCACCACCCGGCAGCCCGATGCCCTTGCGCTGACCGACGGTGACCAGCTCGACCGACTCGACCTCGCCGACCCGCTTGCCGTCGGTGTCGACGACCGTGCCGGATCGGAACGGGATCCGTTCGCCGAGGAACGACGTGCGCCCGCCGGTGGAGGTGATGAAGCACACGTCCTGGCTGTCGGGCTTGGTGGCGGTGCGCAGGTCGATCGACGCGGCGAGGGCGCGCAGATCGGACTTCTGCATCCCGCCGACCGGGAACATCGTGCGGGCGAGCTGCGCCTGGTCGAGCATGTGCACCACGTAGCTCTGATCCTTCGCCGAGTCAGCGCCTCGCTCGAGCGTGTAGCGGCCGTCGACGGTCTGCCCGATGTTGGCGTGATGGCCGGTGGCGACCGCATCGAAGCCGAGCAGATCGGCGCGCTCGGCGAGGCGGGCGAACTTGACCGACCGGTTGCACTCGATGCACGGGTTCGGCGTGACGCCGCGGGTGTGGGCGTCGACGTAGAGGGCCACGACGTGTTCGTCGAAGTCGTCGCCGAAGTTGAACACGAGGTGGTCGATGCCGAGCTGTTGGGCGACCCGCCGGGCGTCGTCGACGTCGGACACCGAGCAGCAGCCGGTGTCGCTGTCGCCGCCCCACAGCTTCATCGTGACACCGACGACCTCGTGGCCCGCACGCTGCAGCAGCAACGCCGCGACGGAGGAGTCGACACCGCCGCTCATGGCGCACATCACCTTCACGAGACGCTCACGACGAGCTCGCGATCGGAGCCGAGGCCATCCGGCGTCGCAACTGATCGACCGACGAACCGACCACGTCGATCGCCCGATCGACGTCGGCAGCAGTGGTGGTGTGCCCGAGGGTGAGGCGCAGCGCCCCGAGTGCCACCGACCGGTCGACACCCATCGCGGCGAGGACATGCGACGGCTCCATCGCACCGCTCGCGCACGCGGACGCGGCCGACGCACACACCCCGGCTTCGTCGAGGAGGAACAGCAGCGCCTCGGACTCGATTCCGGCGATGCAGACATGGGCCGAGCCGGCCACCTTGTGCTCGGGCGGCACGGTCTCGACGACTCCGTCGAGACGCTCCTGCAACCCGGCGACGAGCCCGTCGCGAAGGATCGCCAGGCGCGTGTTCTCCTCGACGCGGTCACGATCGGTGAGGTCGAGTGCCACGGCCGCGGCGACGATGCCGGCGGTGTTGTGCGTTCCGCTGCGGCGTTCGCGCTCCTGTCCACCACCGATGATCAGCGGGTCGACCTTCGGCCCACCCCGTTCGATGAGCACACCAACGCCCTTCGGCCCTCCGAACTTGTGCGCGCTGAGCGAGAGCAGGTCGACGTGCGGGGCTATCTCGCGCAGGTCGAGCCAGCATGCCGACTGGACCGCGTCGGTGTGGAGCAGAGCGCCCGGAGCGTGGCGCCGCACGATGCGGGCGACCTCCGCGATGTCGGTCACGGTTCCGACCTCGTTGTTGACGGCCATCACACTGACGATCGAGACGTCGGGAGTCGCGTCGAGGACCGCCGAGAGTTCGTCGAGGTCGACACGTCCGAACGAATCCACCCCCACCACGCGTCCGTGTTCGCCGAGGTGCTCGACGACGTGCAGCACCGCGTGGTGTTCGACCGCCGGACAGATCGCAACACCGCCACGACGGGCGACCGCTCCGGTGATCGCCATGTTGTCGCTCTCGGTACCGCAGCCGGTGAACACGACCTCGTTCGGGTGGCAGCCGACGACGTTCGCGACGGTGTCGCGAGCCTCGTCGACGGCCCAACGGGCTCGGCGGGCGAAGCGGTGCGAGCCCGACGGGTTGGCGTACAGCTCCGAGAGGTACGGCATCATCGCCTCGACCGCCTCGGCGCGCATCGGCGTCGACGCAGCGTGGTCGAGATAGGTGATGGCCGGCTCCGTCACCTCCGCCACGCTACCGATTACATTCCGGCATAGCCTCGGGTGGGTGCGGGGATACGACCATCGTTCGTACGGCGACGGGTTCGCGGACGTCTACGACGAGTGGTACGCCGACGTCACCGACGTCGGCGCCACCGTCACGCGCATGGTCGAACTCGCCGGTGCCGGCGGGCGTTTGCTCGAACTCGGTGTCGGAACCGGACGTCTGGCCGTGCCCATGGCAGACGCCGGCCTCAGCATCGTCGGCATCGACAGCAGCGAGGCCATGCTCGCCAAGCTCAGCGAACGCGACCCTGCCGGGCTCGTCGACGCGGTGCATGGCGACATTGCCGGCGACCTCCCGATCGGTCCGTTCGACGTCGTGCTGGTCGCCTACAACACGATCTTCAACCTGCTCGGCGAACACGACCAACCGCGGCTGTTCCAGCGCGTCGCCGAACGGCTCGCACCCGGGGGCGCGTTCGTCGTCGAGGCGTTCGTGCCCGCATCCGAAGGCGCCGATGGCACGGCAGCGTCATCGGAGGTCACCGTGCGGTCGATGGCGGTCGACCACGTCGTGCTGTCGGTGTCCGTCAACCGCCAGGACCAACAGCTTGCCGAGGGCCAGTTCGTACAGTTCTCGCAGGACGGCGGCGTGCGACTCCGGCCCTGGTCGATCCGCTGGGCGACACCCGAACAGCTCGACGCCATGGCAGCCGCGGCAGGGCTGTACCTCGACATGCGATTCGGCGAGATGGGCGGCTCGGCGTTCACGGACGACAGCGCCCAACACGTCTCGATCTATCGCCGGGTCGGCGATGGCGCCGGAGAGACGGCGGGAACGCGATGACGACACCGAAGTTCGGCCTCGGCGTTCCCAACGGCGGCGACTTCGCCGATCCGCGCCGTCTCGCGGAGCTTGCCGCTGCCGCCGAGACGTCCGGGTGGGACGGCTTCTTCCTCTGGGATCACGTCATCCGCCGCCGGCCATGGCAACCGATGGTCGACCCGTGGGTGTCGCTCGCCGCTGTCGCGGTGGCAACCGACAGGATCGTCCTCGGGCCGATGGTGACCCCGCTCGCGCGACGGCGGGTGTCGGTGGTCGCGCGGCAGTCGGTGACGCTCGACCGGTTGTGCAACGGCCGCCTTCGACTCGGCGTCGGCCTCGGCGCGCCCGACGACGAGTTCACTCGTTTCGGCGAGAGCGCCGATCCCAAGCGCCGGGCGCGGTTGCTCGACGAGTCGCTCGACGCGCTGCAGCTGCTGTGGTCGGGTGAGTCGGTCTCCTACCACGGCGACTTGGTGACGCTCGACGACGTCGAGTTCCGCCCCACCCCGATCAACGGCCGCATCCCGATCTGGGTTGCCGGCGGCTGGCCGGGCGGCGCGCCATTTCGTCGAGCCGCTCGCTTCGACGGCGTGTGGCCGGTCGCGAGAGCGGGCGGTTACCTCAGCGTCGACGAGTTCGTCGAGTGCATCGCCGAGGTCCAGCGCCTGCGCGACACCGACGATCCCTTCGATGCGTGCTTCGTCGACCGCAGCGCCGGAGCGGACGACGCCGAGGTCGCGGACAAGATCGGCCGCCTCGTCGATGGCCGGATGACCTGGTGGATCGAGTCGCTCGACGACCCGAACGTCCCGTTCGAACAGCACCGAGATCGCGTCGTCGCGGGCCCGCCGGGCTGACCTGCCCAACCGATCCCGGGGTACGGTTGGCGGCGCCATGGCGTACCGCTAC
>DATKXG010000193.1:0-2396 GCA_035529175.1 Ilumatobacteraceae bacterium | reverse complement strand
CCCGAGCGTCGTGGTCACGCTGTTGCTCAACCGGGTCACGCTGCAGCCCGGCGAGGCGCTCCATCTCACCGCCGGCAACCTGCACGCCTACCTGAGCGGGGCCGGCATCGAGCTGATGGGTGCGAGCGACAACGTCGTGCGCGGCGGGCTCACCGAGAAGCACGTCGACGTCGACGAGCTGCTGCGCATCCTCGACACGACGCCGTTGGCAGAACCGGTGATGAAGACCGCCGCCCGCTCGGGCCGCTATCCACTGCCCGAGGCCGGATGCACGCTGGTGCGCGTCGAGCCCGGCCGGACCCACATCTCGACAAGCCACGAACTCGCCGTCGACCTCGCGGGTCGCACGCTGTACCTCCCGCCCGGCGCCACCCTCGCCCCCGCCGCCCCCACGTTCGTCGTCACCACCCCCTGACCGCCGCGAGCCCCACCACTCCGAGCGATGAGTCTTCGCGCGACCTGTCCGCACGGAAACTCATCGCTGACCCCTGAACCCCTCCGAGCGATGAGTCTTCGCGCGACCTGTCCGCACGGAAACTCATCGCTGAGGTGATCTCAGCGGGTGGTCTTGCGGATCTCGACGATCTTCTCGGCGGCCTGGTTGGCGTCAGCGCCCTGCTCGTCGAGGAGGCGGGCACGGTCCTTCTCGGCCTCGCGGGCGGCCTTGACGAGATCGACCCGGGCCAGCGCAGCCTCGACGCCGTGCTCCTGGATGAACTCGGCCCACTCGACGAGCTGGTCGACCATCTCGTCCTCGGGAACCACGGCCACGTTCTGGCCCTTGACGAACAGATGCCCACGCTTGTTGCCGGCCGCGATGCCCAGGTCGGCGTCACGCGCCTCGCCGGGTCCGTTGACGACACAGCCCATCACGGCGATCTGCAGCGGGATCTCCCGATCGGCGAACGCCTCCATCGCCCGGTTGGCGACCTCGATCACGTCGACCTCGGCGCGTCCACACGACGGGCACGCGATCAGGTCGACGTTCTTGCGCTCACGCAGGCCCAACGCCTCGAGCAGCTGGCGCCCGGCGCGGGCTTCCTCGACCGGATCGGCGGTGAGCGAGTACCGGATCGTGTCACCGATGCCCTCCATCAGCAGCGTCGCGATCCCCGCGGTCGCCTTGATCAGCCCGGCCGGCGGCGGACCGGCCTCGGTGACGCCGAGGTGCAGCGGATGATCGGTGACCTCGGACAGCTGGCGGTAGGCCTCGACCATCAGCGGCACGCTCGACGCCTTCACCGAGATCTTGATCGCCTCGAAACCGACCTCGTCGAAATAGGCGATCTCCTGCTGGGCCGACTCGACCATCGCCTCGGGCGTGGCGCTGCCGTACTTCTCGTAGAGCGACGGATCGAGCGAGCCGGCGTTGACGCCGATGCGGATCGGGATGCCACGGTCCTTCGCCTCGGCCGCCACTGCCTTGATGTGCTCGGGCCGGCGGATGTTGCCCGGGTTGAGGCGCAGGCCGTGCACCCCCGCCTCCATCGCGGCGAGGGCCATCTTGTACTGGTGATGGATGTCGGCGATGATCGGCACCGGCGAGCGCGGCACGATCTGGGCGAGCCCTTCGGCCGCCTCGGTCTCGTTGCACGTACAGCGCACGATGTCGGCGCCGGCTGCGGCGAGCGCGTAGATCTGCTGGAGCGTGCCCTCGACGTCGGCGGTCTTGGTGATCGTCATCGACTGCACGGTGATCGGGGCGTCGCCGCCGACGGCGACGTTGCCGACGGAGATCTGACGGGTCGGTTTGCGAGCGACGAGCGCGCTGGAGACGTCCACGGGGAGTGTGTTATCCGATCGGGTCGGTGATGTCGAGGTACAGCCCGCTGAACATCAGCATCGCGAGCACGACGATGACCCCCATCGCGAACGGCATCAGCCGCTCGACGTCGGCGAAGTACCGACCGGTCATGTGACGGCGCCGCTCCTGAATGCGTTCGTAGACGGCGATTGCTGCGTGGCCGCCGTCGAGCGGCAGCAGCGGCATCATGTTGAACACCCCGACGAAGATGTTGAGGATCGCCAGCAGGTACAGCACGCCGGCCAACCCGCCGGCGTCGCCGACGTCGTCGGACACGGTGGCGATGCCGTAGATCGTGGTCGGACGGGCGGTCGGGTCGGCGTTGTCGGTGTCGGTGAGCTGGTTGACCAGGTTCACGGGGTTGAGCACCTTCACGATGCCCTTCGTCGACTCCCACGTGACCGGGAAGATGTCGGTGACGGCGTTGACGGCCGAGCCGGCGATGCCGTGCTGCTCGTACAGCGGCGGGCTGTACGACCGGACGCCGAGCAGGGCCGAGCCGAAAAGCGGATCGTCCTCCGGCACCGACGTGTTCGCCCCGAGACCGACCGGGATGACGATCGTCTCGCCGTCGCGAATCACCACGAGATCG
>DATKXG010000192.1:0-5421 GCA_035529175.1 Ilumatobacteraceae bacterium | reverse complement strand
CGAGCAGCCCGTGGTGTACTGCACGTTGTCGACGACGTCGCACCCCGACAGGTCGACCGTCGACCGGACGTCGTCACCGGCACCGCCGAGGGCGACGATCAGCTGGTCGAACGCACACCGGCGGGCGGTGTCGAGCGTGGCGTCGAGCAGAGTGCGGCCGTGATAGTCGAGCAGCTGCTTCGGTCGGCCCAGCCGATTCGAACCGCCGGCCGCGAGCACCAGCCCGGTCGTGAAGCGTCGCACTAGCCGACGCCGAGCTCCTCGGCGTACCGGGTCCGGCAGCCGGGGTTGCAGAACCAGTGGTCGGCGCCGTCGTGGTGCAGGTGCGCTGTGTCGTCGCCGATGGTGACCGTCATGCCGCACACCGGGTCGATGGCGGTGGCGGGCCGAGGCAGCTCCACCTCGGACTTGGGTGCCTCGAGGCCGTCGACGCGGATCGCACGGACGACATCGGCGAGGATCGACACGGCGATCTCCTCGGCGGTGCGAGCACCGATGTCGAGGCCGACCGGGCTGTGCACGACCCGTCGCTCGTCAGGGTTGAGGTCGAGCGACTCGATGACGGCAGCTCCGCGGGTCCGGCTCGCCACGAGCCCGATGAATCCGACGCCGGCGTCGAGCGCCGAACGGATCGCCTGCTCCTCACCGCGGCCATGGCTCGCGATGATCACCGCCGTCGCATCGTCGACCGTCTCGGCATCGTGATCGACCGAGAAGCCCAGTGGTGTACCGAACTGCACCAGCGCGTCGGCGATGGGGGTGGTGCCGACCACCGCGATCCGCGCGGCGGGCAACTTGGGGTCGAGGAACACCTCGATGGCGCCTCCGGACAGGCAGGGATTCACCACCGTGATGGCACCCGGCGTGTCGGGGAACGTCTCGCTGCCGTCGGGCAGGATGCGCAGCAACACGGTGTCGCCGTGGTCCAGGGCCTCGAGGGCGGCCACGCGTACGGACTCCTCGGCGCACTGGCCGCCGACGAACCCCTCGATCGAGCCGTCGGGGAGCACGATTGCCGCATCACCCGGCCGCGCCGAAGTCGGGCACTGCGCCCGCACCACCGTTGCCTGCACGAACCGCCGCCGTTGGGCGACCAGCTCGCCGGCGCGGGCGGAGATCTGCTGTGCCATCGAGAGCATCAGATCACCAGCCGTTCCATCAGATGGGAGGCGTGTGGTTGCCCTGCATCGTCTCCCACACACGACTCGGAGTCAGTGGCATGTCGGCGTGCCGGATGCCGTAGGGCTTGAGTGCGTCGACGACGGCATTGACGATCGCCGGCGGTGAACCCACCGTCGCCGATTCGCCGACACCCTTCGCTCCGATGGGGTGGTGCGGCGACGGCGTGACGGTGTGGCCCGTCTCCCAGTCGGGGACCTCCATCGCCGTCGGGATCAGGTAGTCCATCAGCGAGCCGGCGAGGCAGTTCCCGGCCTCGTCGAAGGAGATCATCTCCATCAGGGCCATGCCGACGCCGTCGGTGAGGCCGCCGTGGACCTGGCCTTCGATGATCATCGGGTTGATCTGGGTGCCGCAGTCGTCGACGGCGATGAACCGCCGAACCGTGACCTGGGCGGTGCCGGGATCGACGTCGACCACGCAGATGTACGCACCGAACGGGTAGGTGAGGTTGTCCGGGTTGTAACAGATCTGCGCCTCGAGGCCGCCCTCGACGCCTTCGGGCAGGTCGCCCGCTCCGTGTGCCTTCATCGCGACGTCCTGGATGGTGACGGACTTCTCGGGGTCGCCCTTGACGCGGAACGTGCCCGCCTCGTACTCGATGTCGGCGACCGACACCTCGAGCATCCCCGACGCGATGATCTGCGCCTTGTCGCGCACCTTCCTGGCAACGAGCGCTGCCGCAGCTCCCGACACTGGCGTCGACCGTGAGCCGTAGGTGCCGAGACCGAACGGGGTGTTGTCGGTGTCGCCGTGCACGACTTCGATGTCATCGGGCGGGATCCCGATCTCCTCGGCGATGATCTGCGCGAACGTGGTCTCGTGACCCTGTCCCTGGGTCTTGACCGACAATCGGACGACCGCCTTGCCGGTCGGGTGGATCCGCAGTTCACAACCGTCGGCCATGCCCAGGCCGAGGATGTCCATGTCCTTGCGGGGTCCGGCACCGACCGCCTCGGTGAAGAACGAGATGCCGATGCCCATCAGCTCGCCGCGTTCACGCTTCTCGGCCTGTTCCTTGCGGAGCTCGTCGTATCCCGCCATCGCCATGGCCTTGCGCATGGTGGGTTCGTAGTTGCCCGAGTCGTAGATCCACCCGGTCTTCGTCTCGTACGGGAACTGGTCGGGTTGGATGAAGTTCTTCAGGCGCAGCTCGGCGGGATCCATGTCGAGTTCGTGGGCGAGGACGTCGACCATGCGCTCGACGAGGTACACCGCCTCGGTGATCCGGAACGAGCATGCGTACGCGACACCGCCGGGCGCCTTGTTGGTGTAGACCGCGGTCATGTGGGCGTAGGCGGCTTCGAGGTCGTAGCTGCCGGTGAACACGCCGAAGAAGCCGGCCGGGTACTTGGTCGGGGCGGCGACTCCGTTGAAGGCGCCGTGGTCGGCGAGCACGTGCGTGCGGATGGCGCGGATCTTGCCGTCTTTCGACGCAGCGATCTCGCCGCGCATGACGTAGTCGCGGGCGAATCCGGTGCTCACCAGGTTCTCGGTACGGTCCTCCATCCACTTCACCGGCTTGCCGATGACGAGTGAGGCGACGATCGCGCACACGTAGCCGGGGTAGATCGGTACCTTGTTGCCGAATCCGCCGCCGATGTCGGGGGCGATGATCCGGATCTTGTGCTCGGGCAGCCCGGAGACGAGCGCGTACACGGTGCGGTGGGCGTGTGGCGCCTGCGTGGTGCTCCAGAGGGTGAGCTTGCCGGACACCCGCTCGAAGTCGGCGACGCAACCGCAGGTCTCCATCGGGGCGGGGTGCACACGTGGGTACACGATGTCCTCGCTGACGACCACCTCGGCGTCGGCGAACACGGCCTCGGTGGCGTCCTTGTCGCCGGTCTCCCAATCGAAGCAGTGGTTGTTCGTCTTGCCCTCGAGGTCGTCACGAATGATCGGCGCGTCGGGTTCGAGTGCTGTGCGGACGTCGATCACCGGATCGAGATCGTCGTACTCGACGTCGATCAGTTCGAGCGCGTCGCGCGCCGAATAGCGGTCTTCGGCGACGACGAACGCGACCTCTTGGTGTTGGAAGCGCACCTTGTCGGTGGCGAGCACGGCCTGGACGTCGTTCGACAGCGTCGGCATCCACGCCAAGTTCTGCTCGGCGAGGTCGGCACCCGTGATGACGGCAACCACCTTCGGGTGAGCTTCGGCGGCGGTCTTGTCGATGCTGACGATGCGTGCATGTGCCAGGGGCGATCGCAGGATCGCGAGGTGCAGCATGCCCGGGAGCTGGACGTCGTCGCAGTACTGGCCCATTCCTCGAACGAACCGGGGATCCTCCTTGCGGAGCATGCGACCGAAGCCGACGGGCTTGTGGTCGTTGAGGTTGTTGTCCGGCGTCGGTACGGCGTTGGTGTCGACGTTGTCGTCGGTGATGGTC
Source organism: Ilumatobacteraceae bacterium (assembly GCA_035529175.1). Taxonomy (GTDB): domain Bacteria; phylum Actinomycetota; class Acidimicrobiia; order Acidimicrobiales; family Ilumatobacteraceae; genus Sva-07. The sequence continues at coordinate 1,853 of DATKXG010000192.1, read as the reverse complement.
ATGATGCGCTCCCGGTGGGGCTGAGTGTGACGGCTTGTTCGCGTTCCTTGGCGGCGGCCCACTGGATCGAGCGGACGATGGTGGCGTAGCCGGTGCAGCGGCAGATCTGGCCGCTGATCGCTTCGCGGATCTCGTCATCGGTGGGGTTGGGGTTGCGGTCGATGAGTGCCCGGGCGGTCATCATCATCCCGGGCGTGCAGAACCCGCACTGCAGGCCGTGACACTGGATGAAGCCCTCCTGCACGGGATCGAGCTCGCCGTCGACCTCGAGGCCTTCGACGGTGCGCACCTCGTGCCCGCCGGCCATGGCGGCGAGCGTGGTGCAACTCTTCACGGGCTCGCCGTCGACCCACACGACGCAGGTGCCGCAGTTGCTGGTGTCGCAGCCCCAGTGCGTGCCGGTCATGCCGAGGTGATCGCGCAGATAGTGCACGAGCAGTGTGCGCGGCTCGATGTCACTCGTGACTTCTTCGCCGTTGATGTTCATGGTGACGTCCATGTCGTGGTCCCTTTCGTGCCTGCTCAGGCGGTGGCGCGTTCGACGGCCTTGCGGAGCGAACGGATCGTGAGTTCCTTCGCGAGGTGGGTCTTGTAGGCGACGGTTCCCCGCGTGTCCTCCGCGGGTGAACAGTTGTCGGCGGCGATCTGTCCGACGAGTGCGTACAGCTCCTCTGACGGTGGTTGGCCGCGCAGCGCTGCGGAGATCGGTTCGATGTTCGTGAGATTGGGGCCGACGGCGCACAGGCCCACGCGGCCATCGGCGATCACGTCCCCGTTCATCGTGACCGCGGCGCCGGCGGACGCGACCGCCCAGTCGCCGGCTCGACGCTCCACCTTGTGGTACGCGCTCGACGAGTTCGGCCTGATCGGGATCCGGACCTCGGTGAGCATCTCGCCGTCGGCCACGGCGGTCTCGTACGGGCCGCGGTGGAAGTCGTGCATCGACACGACCCGGTCGCCCGAGCTGTTGCGGATCACGCACTGCGCCTCCACGGCGTCGCAGACGGCCGACAGGTCCTCGGACGGGTCGGCCTGGCAGAGCGAGCCGCCGAGGGTGCCGCGGTTGCGGACCACCGGGTCGGCGATGACCTTTTCGGCGTCGCGGAAGATCGGGAGTACCCGCGCGAGTTCGTCACTCTCGAGCAGCTCCCGGTGGCGGGTGAGCGCACCGATGCGGACCTCATTGTCGGTGAAACGCATGTACGACAGTTCGGCGTTGAGGTCGTTGATGTCGATCAGATATTCCGGGTTGGCGAGCCTCAGCTTCATCATCGGCAGCAGGCTGTGGCCCCCTGCAACGATGCGTGCCTCGCTCCCCAGCCGCTCCATCAATGCAATCGCATGGTCGACGCTCGTCGCCCGTTCGTACTCGAACGGCGCTGGAACCTGCATGGTGCCCCCTTCGGTTGTTGCCCCGGTAGAACTCTTGCCGGTCGGACTCTCCCAGTCAACGCGGACTTCAGTAATTCGTGAGTTGCCGCGCCGATGACGCCGGTGCAGCTCCGCACGGTCGCAGCCGTCGCCCGGCACGCACGCTCCGATGCGGCACGACGATGCTGACGCGGGCAGAGAGGTACTGTCCCTGCATGTCAGGAGATCCGCTGGGAACCGGCTACTGGACTCGTGACCGCACTCACTTCTGCCGGCCGATCCCCGCGTTGTGGCTCGGGCTGGTTGCCGACGGTACGTCTGCTCAGGCGCGCGCAGCGGGTGCGGCCCGTATCGGTGTGTGCGACGGTGGCGGCGACGTCGTCGTCAGGGATGGATGGATCTTCCAGAGAAGTCGTCCCCTCGACCCGTCGACGTTTGCCGAACGGGAGCGCGCCGCTCGCGAGTTCCTGGAGGGCAGGGGA
>DATKXG010000191.1:0-7120 GCA_035529175.1 Ilumatobacteraceae bacterium | reverse complement strand
CGACGCTTCCCCGCCCTGCGCCGGATCATCCCGGCCATCGCCGTCGGCGCCCTCGTCCTGGCCGCCTGTGGCAGCGACGACGACAGCGGCGACGCTGCCGACGACACCGGCGCACCTGCCGGCACCGAGGCCCCCGCCGACCCCACCGAGTCAAGCGGTGCGGGCGACTGCGGCGCTACGATCGACGACGGCGTGCTCACCATCGCCACCGGCGAGCCCGCCTTCTACCCGTGGGTGATCGACGACGCCCCCGAGACCGGGGAGGGTTTCGAGGCCGCCGTCGCGCTGGCCGTCGCAGCCGAAATGGGCTACGAAGGCGATGCCGTCGTGTGGACCCGCACCACCTTCGACGAGGCGATCCAGCCGGGCGCGAAGAGCTTCGACATGAACCTCCAGCAGTATTCGATCACCGAGGAACGCGCTGAGAACATCGACTTCTCGCTGCCGTATTTCACGAGCAACCAGGCGATCGTGGCCCTCGAAGGCTCCGCCGCTGAAGGCGCCACCACGATCGCCGACCTCAAGGACGTCAAGTTCGGCGCCCAGGTGGGCACCACCAGCCTGGCGTTCATCACCGACGTGATCCAGCCCACCCAGGACCCGTTCGTCTACGACGACAACGTCGGTGCGAAGGCTGCCCTCGAGGCCAACCAGATCGACGCTGCCGTGTTCGACCTGCCGACCGCGCTCTTCGTCTCCGGCGTCGAGATCGAGGGCAGCGCCGTCATCGGACAGTTCCCCGCCGATGCGGGCGGCACCACCGACCAGTTCGGCTTCGTGCTCGAGAAGGACAGCGCGCTCACGTCGTGCGTCGATGCGGCGATCACCACGCTGACCGACAACGGCGAGCTCGAAGCGATCACCCAGGAGTGGTTGTCGGACTTCACCGGCGCCCCCGTGATCTCCGTCGAGTGACCCGACCCGGAACCGAAACTCACCGCTACTGATGACCGACCGACCGACCCGGCGCGAGCGCTACGAGCGCGCTCGTCGCCGGCGGTCGGCCGTCGTCGCGACGGTCAGCACCGTCGTCGTCGTCGGCGCACTGATCGTGCTCGTTCCGCTCACCCCGGGCTGGGAACGCGTGCGCCAGGCCTTCTTCGACGGCGACGTGTTCCTCGAAACCTTCCCAGGGCTGCTCGAAGCGTTCTGGCTCGACGTACAGATCCTGCTCTGGTCAACACCGTTCATCCTGATCGTGTCGCTGCTGATCGCGCTCGCCCGCAACACCCGCAGCCCAGCGCTGTTCCCGCTCCGGGCGTTCGCCGTGATCTACACCGATGTCCTGCGCGGCATCCCGGTGATCCTGCTCGTGTTCCTGATCGGGTTCGGCGTGCCGGCGCTCGGCCTGTCGCGCACCTGGTCGAACCCGCTCATCTGGGGCAGCGTGACGCTCGTGCTCTCCTACTCTGCGTACACCGCCGAGATCATCCGGGCCGGCATCGACGCCGTCCCCGAGAACCAGCGAGCGGGTGCCCGCTCACTCGGCATGACCAGCAGCCAGACGATGCGAACCATCGTGTTGCCACAGGCGTTCCGCAAGATCGTGCCACCGATGATGAACACCTTCGTCAGCCTGCAGAAGGACGTGGCGCTCGTCAGCCTCATCGGCCCGGTGGAGATCCTCCGCCAGGCCGGCATCGACAAGGCCACGTACGCGAACTTCACGCCCTACGTCGCCGCGTCGCTGATCTTCCTCGCGCTCACCATTCCCTTCACCCGCCTCGCCGACTGGGCGCTCGCACGCCAACGCGCCCGCACCGGAGCGACGACCATCGCATGACCGACGTGACTCCCCCCGACGCTGCGGTTGCCGAACCGTCGACGCCGAAGCTGTCGATGCGCGGGGTGCGCAAGTCGTTCGGGTCGACCGTCGTGCTCGACGGCATCGACCTCGACGTCGCGGTCGGGGACGTGATCACGCTGATCGGTGCGTCCGGATCCGGGAAGTCGACGCTGCTGCGCTGCGTCAACCTGCTCGAACCCACCGACGACGGCCAGTTGTTCCTCGACGGCGTCGACATCGCCGAGCCGGGCCTCGACCCCGACCCGATCCGACGTCGAATCGGCATGGTGTTCCAGAGCTTCAACCTGTTCCCGCACATGAGCGTGATCGACAACGTCGCCATCGGACCGCGAAAGGTGCTCGGCACCGACAAGTCGACGGCACGCGAGAAGGCGTCGGCAATGCTCGCCCGGCTCGGGCTGACCGACCGGGCCGATGCCTACCCCGACCAGCTGTCCGGAGGCCAGCAGCAGCGAGTGGCGATCGCACGGTCGCTCGCGATGAATCCGGAGGTGATGCTGCTCGACGAGATCACCTCCGCGCTCGACCCCGAACTCGTCGGCGAGGTCCTCGACGTCGTCCGCGGCCTCAAGGACGCCGGCATGACCATGCTGTTCGCGACCCACGAGATGGCCTTCGCCCGCGAGATCAGCGACAGGGTGTGCTTCTTGCACCAGGGTCGGATCCTCGAGGAGGGACCGCCGTCACAGATCTTCGAAGCGCCGACGGAACCCCGGACACAGGCGTTCCTGCAGCGCGTCATCGACGCCGGCCGGCTCTAGCCGTCGGCTCGCCGCTCGCGCAGACGTTTGCGCGCGAGGCGAGCCAACGTCGAGGAGTTCTCGCTGATCACGCCGGCGCGATCGGCCAGGATTTCGTTGAGTTCGGCGCCGACGAGGAGGACCAGGCAGACGATCCACACCCAGGTCATGCCGAGCAGCAGGGCCCCGGCGATCCCGACGGCCTGGTTGCCTCCGCCGGCGAGCTGGATGTACCAGCCGTAGCCCATCGATGCCGCCAGCCAGCCGACTGCCACGAGCGCCGCGCCGGGCAGGTCGTAGCGCCACGGGGTGTGGTGATTGGGTCCGACATGGAAGATGGTCGCCGCCCAGACGACGAGGATCGCGAGAGCGACGGCCATCCGCACGATCGGGGACACTCCTGCCGATTCGGCGACCGCCCAGAGGTAGGTCGACAGCGCAACGGTGGCGAGCGTGCCGAGAGCAAGACCGAGCGCAGCCAGACGCACGCGCAGGAATCCCCGCGACTCCTCGACGTCGTAGACCACGTCGAGCGCCCGGATCAGCCCCGCGAATCCGCGCGAGACGGTCACGAACGCGAGAAGCAGCGAGACCGAGAAGAGGCCCGCCTGGTTCTGGTCGAACAGCGAGTCGATCGTCGTACGGAGTTCATCGGCTTCGCCGGTGAACACCCGATCGACGAACTCGTTGGTGATGTCGCGGAGTTCGGCGGTCAGGTCGTCGCTGAGGAGCGACAGTGACGCCAGGCCGGCGAGCAGGGTCGCCGGCAGGCTGAGCAGCAGCCAGAACGCAACGCTCGCCGCCGCGTCGAGGGCTCCGTCCTCGGTGACCTCGTGAACCAGCTCGCGCATCGTGGCGAACGATCGTCGCCACCAGGTCGTCGAACTGCGTTCGCCCGATTCCATCAGGTACCGAAGTGTACGGACGCGGCCCGGTCGGATCGCCGGTCGGGCGTCGTGGACGGGCGTCGGCCGGGCATCAGCGTGCTGGCGTACTCGTCGCGCCGACCACGAGAGCCCTCCAGCAGGCCGCCCGTGTCGACCCGTCCAACGGTTCCAGCTCGAACGTCCCACACTGCGGGCTCTGACGCTGATCCCTCCTCGGACGGCGCAGTACCGTGCCCTGATGAATCGTGATCGGTCGCTCGGCCTGCTCGGCGCGCTCCGTTATCGCCTGAGTGCCGGTGCCGACGTCTGGTCGCATCCCGCGCTTCGTCGTCTCACCATTGCGTGGAGCGTCTTCTTCGTGATCGATGCCGTGTCCTTCGTCGCGCTCTCGGTCTGGGCGTTCGATCGCGGCGACGCTCGTGCCGTCGGCGTGATCGCGTTGTGCCGACTGTTGCCCGGTGCCATTGCCTTACCGGTGGGCGCGTGGGCCTCCGATCGCTTCCCGCGACGCCGGGTGATCACGTTGGTGTTCGCCGGGCAGTCGGCAGTGCTCGCTGCACTCGTCGTGGCGACCGTCGCCGATTCCTCGCTGGTCGTCGTTGCCGGTCTCGTGTCGGTCAGCGGCGTGATTGCAGCCCCGTACCGTCCGGCGCACCTCGCGATGTTGCCGTTGGTCGCCCGTTCGCCTCAGGAATTGGTGGCCGCCAACGTGGCCGGCGGAGCGGTCGAGGGCGCAGCACTTCTGGCCGGGCCGGTGCTGGCCGCTGTGCTCCTCCTGCTCGGCGGTCCACCAGCAGCGCTGGTGCTCGCTCTCGTGGTCGCACTGCTCGGCTGCGTCGTGGTCGCCGGCGTGCATTCACCGAGCGATCCCTCGGTCGCACTCCGCCAGGCGAGCGAGGGACCCTTCGTGGCGCTCACCGGCGGCATCCGGGTGCTGCGCGCCGACCGAGGTCTCGCACTCGTGGTCGGCTGCTTCACCGTTCAACTCTTCGTGCGCGGGGTGCTCAACGTGTTGCTGGTGCTCGCGTCGTTCGACCTGCTCGGCCTCGGTGCGGGCGGTGTCGGTTGGCTGGCCGCCGCAATGGGGGCCGGCGCCATCGTGGGCGCGGCCGGGGCGGCGGGCCTGACCGGTCGTCGCCGCCTCGGCGCACCGTTCGCCATGGGACTCGTCCTGTGGGGTGCGCCGATGGCGATGATCGGGCTGGTGCCCAGACCGGTGCTCGCGCTGGTCGCGCTCGGCGTGATCGGGGCAGGCAACTCGCTGCTCGACGTGTCGGGATTCACGCTGCTGCAACGGCTCGGCGACGATCGTGTGCTCGGGCGTGTGTTCGGTGTGCTGTTCACCGCTGGAATCGCGTTCGGCGGCGTCGGAGCGATCGTTGCGCCATCGGCGGTGGACGCGCTCGGCCTGCGATGGTCGCTCGTCGCAGCTGGGATGCTGCTCCCGCTGGTGGCGTTGCTGGCCAGGCCGGGTCTGCGTCGGATCGACGGCGCCAGCGAGCCGCCGAGCCAGGCGCTGCTCGCGATGACCCGGGTGGAGCTCCTCCGGGCTCTGTCGCCAACGACGCTCGAGAAGCTCGCCGCCCGCAGCGTTGTCTCGACGGTGCCGGGCGGCGAGGTGATCGTGCATCAGGGTGACCCAGCCGACCGCTTCTACGTCATCGTCAGCGGCGATGTCGAGGTCTCCGTCGACGGCACGCCGGTGAAGGTCAACTCTGCGGGCGAGTGCTTCGGCGAGACGGGACTGATGCGCCGCGCCCCGCGCAACGCCACCGTACGCTCCCTGACCGACGTGTGTGTCGTCGCGGTCGACGGGCAAGCATTCGTGGATGCGGTGAACGGGAACTCCGATGCCTTCAGTGCGACGGCCCGCGTCATCGACGAGCACGGCGCCGAGGTCCGTCGCCCGCCCAGCCGCGAGCGCTAGCGCCGAGGGCTGACCGCCGTCGACGGTCGTCGTGCGGACCCGACTTCTCCGTGGGCCACCGGCCACCGTCACTCGAGCAGAACGACCCAGGGCGCATGTCCCCACCAGACGGTCGGCACGGACGCGAGGTCGACGGTCGGGTCGACGATCGGCTGGGCCGGTCGCCCGTTCAAGGAGACCGACGTCTCGGCGCGTACTTCGACACCTCCGTGCACCTCCGACAGGTGATGAGCGAACTTCACGAGATGCTCGGGATACCAGGGAAGTTCGCGGACCTGCCCCGCCGTGAGATGATCAGCTGGGTCGACGATCCAGGTGCGGTCTCCATCCGTGAGGTGGAAGCGGGCGCTGCCGGCCTTGTCACGAAGCATCATGTGCCACGCGAAGCGGTGACCCTCCTCGGTCCAACTCGGTCTGCCCTCGATCAGGAAGTGCCGCAACGGGACAACGAGCTGAACCACCACCCACACCACGAACAGCGCGGTCACCGAGGGGGAGACGCGTCGGATCGTCGTCGTTCCGAGCCGACGGTCGTTGTCCGCGGCGTCGACTGCGGGTGCCGGCCAATCGAGGCGTTGGAGGACGCGCAAGGGCCAGTCCGGGGAGAAGAAGAGCAGCGTCGCTGCGATCATCAGCCACGGGAAGATGTAGAGGCCGAACAACCACACGTTGATGAAATGGAACAGACAGGCCGCCACGAACGCCGGAACCCTCGTCTTGCGGAACAGCAGCAACGGCACCACGAGGAGGTCGAACAGCAGAGCGCCGTACGTCATGAACCAGATGACCGACGAGTTCGTGAGCACCGTGTGGAACGGTTCGAGATCGGTGCGAGCAGCCATCCACGTCCGCAGCGGCTCACCCTGCAGCCAATCGGAGTTGAGCTTGGCAATGCCTCCGAAGAAGTAGGGCACACCGATCTGGAAACGCAGGATCCACACCACCCATGCGGGCACGAAGCTCGACCCGGTGGTTCGGCCCCGGCGGACATCCGACGACCAGAATCCGTTGACCGGAAGCACGACCATCAGCGCGGCGAGCAGCGAGATGAGGTACTCGTGATTCTGGTAGAAGGTCGCGTCGAGAAGAAAGACGTAGGTGGTGAGCACGAAGAACGCCGCGGCCGCCCACCGATACCAGCGGCCGATGGCGATCAGGACGCCAGTGGCCATCATGGCGCCGTAGACGAGGTACATCCCGAGGCCCGGGAGGGGATCGAGAAAGTCGATCGGGCCGTAGGAGAAGTGGAACGTCGGCTCGATGTGATGCTCGCGGATGACCCGGGGCACGTAGAGCGCGGAATTGACGACGATCGCCAGGCCGAACGCCATGCGGAAGACAGCCACACTCGCTGCGCTGACCGGCCGGATGCCTGCAGTGCGGATCCGGCTCCAGTATCGAGACACGAGACGCAACCGCGAGGAGCCGGACACGGCGACCCCCGCCACCGTGCACTCTTCCCCCGTGTTCGTACCCGTCATCACGCTCCAGCCCCCGCGGATGGCCACTCATCCTAGGCGCGCAGCGACACTGCAGCACGAGGACGCCTGGCCTCAAGCCGCTCGCGTCGGGTTGCGGAGATCCCGGCGCCGGGCGTCAGGACATCAGCGTCGTCGCGTACTCGTCGCGCAGCGTCTTCTTCGAGAACTTGCCGACGCTGGTCTTGGGGACCTCGTCGATCCACACGACGCCCTTGGGCATCTGCCACTTGGCGATCTTGCCCTCGAGGAACGTGAGCACGTCGTCCTCGGTCAGGTCC
>DATKXG010000190.1:0-3807 GCA_035529175.1 Ilumatobacteraceae bacterium | reverse complement strand
GGTCAGGCGGGTTCGAAGGCGAAGCCGATGGCTTCGGTGCCGTGGTCGTCGGTGCCGAGTGAATACGTGGTGAGCTTCACCTTCATGCCGGTGTGGACGTGGTCGGCGTCCGGCTCGACGTTGCGCAGGTTGCCGCGCACGCTCGTGCCGTCGCAGTCGATCACGCCGGAGACGAACGGCACCTCGACACCCGGCGCGGCGAACGCGACGATCGTGAACGTGCGCAGCTCGCCCTCGGTGGCGATCTTCACCCGGCGGAACTCGGTGCCGAAACACGAAGCACACGCGTTGCGGCGGTCGAAGAAGCGAGCCCCGCAGTTGGTGCACTCGTTCGCAGCGAGATGAGGCTCGCCGTCGTCGAGTACGAGGTAGTCGACGAGCGGAACGCGGCTCGGTGTTGCGGTGTCAGCCATGTCGCGAACGTACCCATCGTCTGCTCGCGGCGACGAGCCGGGTCAGCGTCCGTCGGCCATGGCGGTCAGCCAGGCGGGCAGCCGCGTCGGCCGGCCGGCGGTGGTGACACAACCGTGTACGGTCACGCCCGTCGCCCGCGGGCGCGCCACGCCGCCGTCGTCGTCGACGGTGATGAGATACGCCATCTGGAACGTTGCCCGTGTGACGTCGGCGAGACGCAGGTGCACGGCGATCTCGTCGTCGAACGCGAGCGGCCGGCGGTACTGCACGAACGACTCGAGCACCGGCGACTCGAGCCCGGCGTCACGCCACTCCGTGAACGGATGTCCGATCTCTCGCAGGTACTCGACGCGTGTCTCCTCGAAGTAGGCGAGGTAGTTGCTGTGGTGGACGATGCCCATCGCGTCGGTCTCGACGAAGCGGACCCGGATCCGATGCGCGAACTCGTAGTCGTCGGGCGAGGTGGACGGATCGGCGGACAGACGCACGCAGCGACCATACAAGTGGCCCTACAGGCGACCGACGATCCGGCTCTACAGTCGAGTGGGTGACACCTGCAGTCGTCGCGCTCGAAGCGGCCGGCATCGCCCACAGCATCCACGAGTACGACCGCGGCGACGACCTCCACGACTTCGGACGTGAGGCCGCCGACTCGCTCGGGCTCGATCACGACCAGGTGTTCAAGACGCTGGTGGTCGTCGCCGACGACGAACTCGTCGTGGCGGTCGTGCCGGTCAGCTGCCAGCTCTCGATGAAACGCACCGCGTCGGCGGTCGGCGCCAAGCGGGCGACAATGTGTGATCCCGCCGTCGCCGAGCGGTCATCGGGATACATCGTCGGGGGCATCAGCCCGATCGGGCAACGCAAGCGGCTGCGAACGGTGATCGACGAATCGGCTGAGCTGTTCGACACCGTCTACGTCAGCGGGGGAAAGCGAGGCTTGGACATCGGCCTCTCCCCGAGCGACCTGATCGCCGTTCTCGACGCGACCGTCGCTCCGATCACCGCGTAGCGACCCCCCGAGCCGGTCTGAGAACGGTGCCGGTCCCGAGGCGAGGGTCAGCGCGCCGGGTGGCGCATCAGCGCTTCGATCCGGGCCACGCGGGTTCTCGCAGGTGGGTGGGAGGCGGCGAGTCGCGCGCGCCAGCCGATCGGGCGCCGGCCGGTCCCGCGCGACAGCAGTTCGCGCAGGGCGCTGGCCAGCTCGCGTCCGAACCCCATCCGAACGGCCCGCCGGTCGGCCTCGAACTCGGAGGAGTGACCGACGAGGTTGGCCACGGCGTCGCTGCCGCGCAGCGCCGCGGTGAACACCCAGGACAGCGCGTGCATGACCAGGGCGATGACCGATCCGGCGGCGCTGACCGCCGGCGATTCCTTGCCGAAACTGCCGACGGCTGCTCTCCCGACGTTCTCCAGGAAGAAGCCGACGCGAGCGAGCAGCACCACCGGCGCCGACAGCCAGTGGCCGATCGTGATCGCCACGGTGTGCAATCCGAGGTGGTGGCTCAGCTCGTGCGCGAGCACGCCGCGCAGTTGGGCCCGGCTGAGGTCGTGGACGGCGAAGCTCGTCACGAGTACGAGATGCCCGCCGCAGGCGAATGCGTTCAGCTCGTCGGTCGGCAGGACGCGCAGGACGTAGCGGTTGGCCGGCAGCCCGTTCGCCTGGGCGATCTGGGCCCAGAGCGGCTCGATCACGTCGGCCTCGTCGTCGGTCGGTCGCCGGGCGCGCAGCAGCGGTGTGAGCACGAGCACCTGGATCGGCCGGACGAACAGCAGTAGCCCGCTCGCTGCGAACGCTGCCACGACCCACCAGTAGCGGATGTCGGTGAGCCAACCGAGCGGCAACCAGATCAGAAAGAGGGCGAGCAGGTTGAACGGCAGGATCGCGGCCACGGGCACGAACGCCCAGATGGCCCCACGTTCGACGCTCCGGGCGCCCTGGCGTGCTCGCATCGCGGTGGTCACGATACGCACGGTGGCCATCCGTTCGTGGCGGTCTGGACTTGCTCAAGATCTGTTCTGGCTCTCGCACCGTCATGACGTGCCGCGATACGTTCGGGCCCAGTCATTCGGCTGATCAGGCCGAGGGGCAGGTCGACGAGGAGATCTGGTGCAGGAGTCAGCCACAGCGGCGCGGGGGCGCGAGGAGCAGCGGGTGCGGTCGTTGCTCGACGAGGCGGCCCGGTGCCGCGTCGTCGACCCGATGCAGTCGCGCCAGTTCGCCTTGGACGCACGGGTGCTTGCACGCACCTGTTCGCAGCCGATGCTGGAAGCGGAGGCCCTGTACCACCTGGCTTCGATCGCCCATCAGCGTGGTCGCTCCGAGTACGCCTTCGCCCTCGCCACCGAAGCGGTGGAGTTGGTGGAGCCCGATGGGATCAGCCTGACGCTGGCGTGGTCGCTGCACCTGCTGGGCGTCGTTCACTACCAGGCGAGCAACTACCCCGATGCGCTGGCGCACTGTCTGCGGGCGTTGGAGGTGTACCGGGCGACGGATCACAGTGTCGACGAGGGACGCATCCTGCACACCGTGGCTGCGATCTATCAGTCGATGGGCGACTACGACCGGGCGATCACGACCTACGAGACCGCTTTGGCCGTCAACGAAGCCCTGCTGCGACCCGACGTCGACGCCATGGTGCTCGGGAATCTGGCACGGATCCGGGGTCGCCGGGGCGAACATCTCGAGGCGGTCGACCTCGGTCGGCGTGCGGCGGCGCTCGCCCGCCACGACGCACCGCATCTCGTCGGCAGCCTGCTCGCCGATCTCGCCGAAGCGCACGCCGGGCTCGGCGACCTCGCCACGGCCAGCGCCTGTTTCGCCGAGGCTCGAGCGGATTGGAACGCAAGGGTCGAGTCGGGCGAGGAGCTGCCGGTCACCGACCAAATCGGTGTGATGGTGTCCGAGGGATGCATCGCGCTTCGCGCGGGCCGGGCCGACGAGGCGATCGCCTCCCTGCTCGCTGCACTCGATCTGGCCGACCGCACCGACCAGCGGGAACTGGAACTCGAACTCCACGATCTGCTCGCGGTCGCCTGCAAGCAGGCGGGGCGGCTGGCCGAAGCGCTCGAACACCGCGAGCGCCACTTCGCGCTCCACCGTGAGATCTTCACCGATGCCGCCGACCTGCGGATGCGGACCGTGCAGGTCGCCCACGACCACGAGAACGCCCGCCACCTCGGCCAGATCACCCGTCTCACGACCTCGGGTCTCGTCGCCGACTACGCCGCCGGACACGCCGACATCGACGCTTATCACCTCGAGGCGTACGAACGGCTCGCGGCGCTCGCCGAGATGCGCGGCGGCAGCACGACACGTCACACCAGCGGGGTGGGTGACCTTGCAGCCGAGATCGCCCATGCGATCGGTCAGCAGCCCGAATGGTGCGAGCG
>DATKXG010000189.1:0-31068 GCA_035529175.1 Ilumatobacteraceae bacterium | reverse complement strand
GTGTCACCCTCGGCGAATGCGCCTCGTACCCCGACCACACCAGCGGGAAGCAGGCTGTTCGGGCGGTCGGTGAGCGCCCGCTCGGCGCCACCGTCGACCTCGATCGCGCCCATCACCTCCGACGCGAACGCGATCCACAACTTGCGCGCCGACAGGGTGCGGTCGTGCGCCTCGAACGTGGTACCCACCAGCTCGGCCGACACCGCACCGGCGAGTACCCCCGGCCGCGCAGCGCGGGCGATCACGCTACGAATTCCCGACCACGACGCCATCCGTGCAGCGGTGAGCTTCGAGGCCATGCCCCCACTCCCCCGCCCACTACCGCCGGCCTCGGCGCGAACCGCCAGCAGCGGGTCGCCGACCTGTACCAGCGGGATCAGCGTGGCGCTCGGGTCGCGACGCGGGTCGGCGGTGTACACGCCGTCCATGTCGGTGAGCAGTACCAACACGTCCGCGCCGATGCTGTTCGCGAGCAGCGCGGCCAGTCGGTCGTTGTCGCCGTAGCGAAGCTCGTCGTTGGCGATCGCATCGTTCTCGTTGACGACAGGGATGCAGCCGAGCTCGAGCAACCGCTCGATCGTGCTCCGAGCGTGGAGGTACTGGGTCCGATCGACGAAATCGTGGGGGTCGAGCAGCACCTGCGCGCCGACGAGACCGTGCCGGGCCAGCTCACGGTTGTAGGCCTCTACGAGCCGGCTCTGCCCCGCTGCCGAGATCGCTTGGAGGGTCTGGATGTCGGTGGGACGCGCCGCCAAGCCGAGCGCCGCAACGCCCGCCGCGACCGCTCCCGACGACACGACGACCACCTCGTGGCCGTCATGTCGCAAGCCCGCCACCTCATCGGAGAGCTTGGCGACCGTATCGGTGCTGATGACACCCCGATCGTCGGTGATCGACGCAGTTCCGATCTTCGCTACGACGCGCATCGAGGCCTCAGAGGTCCGGCGAGTACTCGAAGCTGAACTCGCCGATCCAGATGATGTCGCCTTCGCGTGCGCCGGCCTTGGCGAGCATCTTGGGGACGCCGAGGCGGTCCAGTCGGTAGTCGATGTACGACAGCGCCTCGGGGGTGGTGACGTCGTTGAGGGCCACGACGCGCTCGACGTCGCGGCCGAGCAGTCGGAACTCGCCGTCGGCGACCCGCTCGACGGCGGCGCCACTGGCCTCGGGACGAAGCACGACGACGCCCTCCTGCCACTCGGTGTTCTGGCGGACGTCGTGCACCTCACGCGCCAGTTGCCCGACGACCTCCGACACGCCTTGGCCGGTCACCGCCGACATGATCGCCCCGTCCCAACCCATGGCGGCGAGTTCATCTGGTTGCACGACGTCGGCCTTCGTGCCCACGACCACCCGCGGGCGATCCAGCAGATCGGGGCGATACGCGCCGAGTTCGTGCAGCAGGATGCGCTCCTGTTCCTGCGGGCTGACGCCGTCCATCGAGGCGAGATCGAGCAGCAGGCACAGCACCCGGGCACGTTCGATGTGGCGGAGGAACTGATGGCCGAGGCCCTTGCCCTCGCTCGCCCCCTCGATCAGGCCGGGGATGTCGGCGACGACGAAATCGGTGGCGTCGTCGACGCGGACGACGCCGAGATTCGGCTCGAGCGTCGTGAACGGATAATCGGCGATCTTCGGCTTCGCTGCCGAGATCACGCTGATGAAGGTCGACTTCCCGGCGTTGGGGAACCCGACGAGCGCGACGTCGGCCATCAGACGCAGTTCGAGCTTCAGCCAACGCTGTTCGCCGTGTTCGCCCTGCTCGGCGAAGCTCGGGGCCCGACGCTTGTTGGACAGGAACTTCGCATTGCCGCGGCCGCCGCGGCCGCCCGCGGCGGCGAGCCAGCGATCGCCGTGGTTGACCAGCTCGGCGAGCATGTCGCCGGAGTACATGTCGAACACGACGGTGCCCATCGGCACGGTGATCTCGAGCGACTCGCCACGGCGGCCGTGCATGTCCTTGCCCTTGCCGTGGACGCCGTCGGCAGCACGGCGGTGCGGGTGGTCGCGGAACGCGAGCAGCGACGACACGTTGTGGTCGGCGACCAGCCAGACGTCACCGCCGTTGCCGCCGTCACCACCGTTCGGCCCGCCCATCGACTCGGGACCCTCCCGGCGGAAGCTGATGCAGCCCGCGCCGCCGTCACCACCGCGGACGTTCAGTTGGCACTCGTCGACGAACTGCGACATTTCTTCGAGGCTAACGCCCCCGATGCGACGCCATCTCCTATCGTTTTCCCATGGCCGATCTCCCGTACCCGGACTCGGCCGGGGAGCGCGCCGAGCGATGGGCGGCCACGATGACCGGCCATGGCACCGATGATGTCGTCGTCGCCCATGCGGACTCTGTCGCCACGGTCGGCGATGCGTTCGTGCGGACACGTGAGGCACGCGAGGAGCACGAGGCCGCGACGCTCGCCACCAACGCGACACGGGCCCACGGTGCGGGCAACCGGGCGCACGACGAGGAGCCCGATCCGTTTCGGACCTGCTTCGAACGCGACCGCGACCGGATCCTGCACGACTCGGCGTTCCGGCGTCTGGCCGGCAAGACCCAGGTGTTCGTGTTCCCCGACGACCATCAACGCACCCGGATGACCCATGCCCTCGAGGTCGCCCAGGTCGCCCGTTCGGTTGCCGAGTCGTTGAGTCTCAACGTGCCCCTCGTCGAAGCGATGGCGATCGGCCACGACTGCGGGCACGGTCCCGGCGGCCACGCCAGCGAGGACGCGCTGTCGCCGTACCTCGACGGAGGCTTCGACCACGCCCCGTGGGGCGCCGACGTGACCCTGCAGCGGCTGAACCTGTGCGCCGAGACGCTCGACGGGATCCGCAACCACTCGTGGAGCCTGCCGGCGCCGCAGACGCCCGAGGGCGAGGTGGTGTCGTGGGCGGACCGGATCGCCTACGTGTGCCACGACTTCGAAGACGCCGTCGCCGCCGGCATCGTCACCGCCGACATGCTTCCGACCATCGTCGCCGAACGCTGCGGACGCGATCGATCGCGCCAGCTCGGCACGTTCGTCCGGGCGATGGTGACGGCCACCAAGGCGACCGGTCGCATCGGCATGATCCCCGACATCGCCGAGGCGCTCGCCGAGTTCCGCCGGTTCAACTACGAGTACGTGTATCTGCGCCCTGCGAGCCAGCAGCAGGCCGCTGCCGTCGTGTCACTGCTGCGCGCGCTCGTCGAGCACTACGCCGACCGTCCCCATGCGATCCCCCACCAGACGATCGCCGCGGCGCTCGGCGAGCGAGCCGACTACGTCGACGCGGGTGGCCCCGAAGCCCTCCGGGCAGCCGTGGCGTACGTGGCGGGGATGACCGATCGCTACGCCTGCCAGCAGGGTCTCGCTCAACTCGCGTGGGATCCGGCGAAGCTGCCGCGCGGCATCGGCGTGTCGGGCATCGGCGCCTGACAACTCAGAGCGCAAACGGCGAGTGCGTGCCGAGGTACATCGCCCGGATGCCGAGGCCCATGATGAAGAGACTGCCGAAGCCGTACAGCAGGTACACCTTGTCCTTGACGAACGGGCTCCCCCGGTAGCTGTAGAGGATGCCGACGGCGACGATGCAGCTGAACCCGTAGAGGGCGTGGAACTGATCGAGTTCGAGGTCGTACCGATCGAGCATCAGGACCCCCACGATGGCGATCACGAACGCGGACAGCTGCGCCACGATCACCGCCCACCAGAACGGCCGCACCCGCAGCGCCGGCACCACGTGCGCGATGAGCGCCCAGACACCCACCGCTGCGTTCGACACGACGAGGAACCAGGCCAGGTACCGGTGGACGTCGTAGAGCGCCATGGCTCGACGATCGTCAGATGCCGCAGTCGCCGCCGCCGAGAATGGCGGTGACCGTCGCGTCGTCGGACACGCCGGTGAGGAACCCCCGCAGGCTGTCGTTCACGAAGAAGAACGGCGGCGTGAAGTCGTCCTCGGGGTTGATGGTCGCAGCGGGATAGGCAGCACGGACATCGATCACCCGCGAGCCGATCATCACGCCCCGTGTGGTCTGCAACCCGACCGGCGCAGCACCGATCTCGCGCTCGTCGCCGTAGTCGTAACCGAAGAAGTGGCGGCGGCCCTGCACGACCTCGGAGACGTCGCCGAACAGCAGGGTGAGCACCCCCCAGGACACCTGGCGGAGCTCGTCGCCGGAGCACAGCCCGATCGTCAGTGGATCGATCCATCCGGTGTCGTTGCTCGGTGGGCCGAGATAGGAGTTCACGTACTCGATCACGCCCTCCGGGTCCGCGCCGAAGCCGGCGGTGCCGATGCCGTCTCCGCTCAGCAGCAACTCGACGACGGCCGGGTCGGCCACCGTGGTCGACGGGGCCACCGTCGAGGTGGACGAGGTGGTGGGCGGCAGCGTCGTGGTCGTGGTCGTCGAGGTGGTCGTGGTCGTCGACGTCGACGACGTCGGTGGCAGGAGGGTGAACTCGGTGGTCGAAGCGGTGTCGTCGTCGGAACCGCCACATGCCGCCAGGCTCAGTCCTCCCACGACGAACAGGGCAACGGTGCGCCGAATCATGACCGACATCATGTCCGAGTCTGCCCGAGTTTCTGCGGATCCCGCCGTCACCAACCCTCTCCGACCACGCCACGACACCCGAGCGATGAGCGAAAAGCCGCGATCTGGTCGCTTCGCTCATCGCTGCGGGATCCTCGCCGGTTGCGATGAGCGAAAAGCCGGCATCCGGTCGCTTCGCTCATCGCAGGGGTTGGGGGCGTCAGGGGTCGGGGAAGATCCAGCCGGTTCGGAAGGGCGGCTGGGCGTCGTGCTCGATGAACCACTCGGTGCCGAATGCCTGGACGAACGCGTCGTCGGGCATCTGCAGGAAGAACGAGGTGTCCTCGATCTGGCTGCGGTGGCAGCGCATCGCCTCGCGCTTGGCGTCGAGATGCGCCGACACGTCGACGGCCAGGGTCAGTTCTGCCTCCGGCATGCCCATCGGATTGCCGTCGTCGGCGGGCCCATTGGGGTCGAACTCGTCCTGCTCGGCTTCCTGGTCGCCCATCGGAACGCCCGCTTCACGTGCCGCTTCGACCATCCGTACGAACGCGTCGCGATTCATCGTCGCTTCCAACACCCGCACCTCCGGCACGAGTCGCGATGCCGCGAGCCCCACCCGATGCACCGCGATGTGGTCGGGGTGGCCGTAGTTACCGTGCCAGTCGTAGATGGTCAACACGTCGGCCGACTCGGCGCGCAGTACGTCGGCGAGTCGAGCGCCGGCCTCCTCGGGATCGGCGAGGTGGAAGCTGTTCGGGTCGCCGTTCTGCTCCCAGCCGGTCATGCCCGAATCGGTGTAGCCGAGCCACACCACGCGTTCGATGCCGAGCAGTCGCGCAGACGCCTCGGTCTCGGCGCGGCGGCGTTCGACCAGTGTCTCGCCCGGGGCGAGATCGTCGGGAACCTCGCCGTGGTCGCCATTCGTCGCCACCACCAGCACGACACGATGCCCATCGGCCGCGGAGCGCGCGATCGTGCCACCGGTGCTGATGACCTCGTCGTCGGGGTGGGCGTGGAAGCAGACGAGTGTCGACATGTCGACGATTCGATCAGCCAGCCTGGCGGATTGCACCCGCGTCGGCCCATG
This sequence comes from Ilumatobacteraceae bacterium, assembly GCA_035529175.1. Classification (GTDB taxonomy): domain Bacteria; phylum Actinomycetota; class Acidimicrobiia; order Acidimicrobiales; family Ilumatobacteraceae; genus Sva-07. The sequence continues at coordinate 25,462 of DATKXG010000189.1, read as the reverse complement.
CGTCGATCGTGCCGGCGTCGACGCCCCACGCCTCGAAGACCTCGCGAGTGTGCGCACCGGCGTGTGCGGGAGGGCTCGCGACCTCGGCGTGGGTCCGACTGAACCGCGGCGCGGGGGCCGGCTGCATCGTGCCGGCGATGTCGATGAACGTCTGGCGTTCGACGTTGTGCGGGTGTTCGGCCGCCTCGCTCATCGTCAGCACCGGAGCGAAACAGACGTCCGTGGCCTCCATCAGCTCGCACCACTCGGCGCGGGTCTTCTGCGCGAAGACCTCGGTCAACCGGCTCTTCAGCGCCGGCCACTCGGCCTTGTCCATCTGCTTCGCGAACTGCTCGTCGCCGTCGAGGCCCGTCAGCCGCATCAGCTCGGCGTAGAACTGCGGTTCGATCGAACCGAGCGAGATGTACTCGCCATCGCTGCAGCGGTACACGTCGTAGAAGTGCGCGCCCGTGTCGAGCAGGTTGGTGCCACGGGCGGTCTCGTCGAACATGCCGATCGACCTGAACGCCCAGAACATCGACATCAACACCGCGGCACCGTCGACCATCGCCGTGTCGACGACCTGGCCCTGGCCGCTGCGCTGGGCTTCGAGCAGCGCACACACGACGCCGTACGCGAGGAACATGCCGCCACCACCGAAGTCGCCGACCATGTTGAGCGGTGGCACCGGCGCCTCGCCGGCCCGACCGAAGTGGGCGAGCGCACCGGCGAGTGCGATGTAGTTGATGTCGTGACCGGCGGCCTGCGCGTACGGACCCTTCTGCCCCCAACCGGTCATCCGGCCGAACACCAGCTTCGGGTTCCGGGTCAGGCAGGCATCGGGGCCGACGCCGAGGCGTTCCATCACGCCGGGGCGGAACCCTTCGATCAGCGCGTCGGCCGACTCGACCAGGGTGAGGAGCGCCTCGACGCCGTCGGGGTGCTTGAGATCGATCGCCACGTTCTTGCGCCCGCGCAGCAGCACGTCGAAGTGCGGCGAGTCCGGCAGTGGCCCGCGCACAGCGCCTGCGCGCTCGACCCGGATCACCTCGGCGCCCATGTCGGCGAGCAGCATCGCGGCGAACGGGCCGGGCCCGATGCCCGCGATCTCGATGACCTTGTAGCCGTTGAGTGGTCCAACCATGGGTGTCAGCTCCGATTCGGGAATGGGTGGGTGATCATGCTGGCGCGCACATGACCGCCGATGGCCTCGGCGAGCACCGGCCACAGGGGCTCCGGATGGTCGTGGCCCATGTCGGACAGCAGCAGGTAGCGCGAGCCCGGGACGAGTTCGGCGGTGCGTTCGCCGCCCTCCGGCGTGATCAGGGTGTCGTCTCGACCGTGGATCACGAGCATCGGCACCTCGAGCGTGGAGAGTCCGGCGCTGCGGTCGCCCGAGGCGTAGATCGCTGCGAGCTGGCGAGTAACCCCTTCGGGGTAGAAGCACCGGTCGTACTGTGCGGCTGCGTTCTCGAGCAGCCAGTCGGGGTCGTAGTGCTTCTTCGACGCCCACACCTGCGAGATCAGCGACGCCGCGATGTAGTCGTCGCGACCGGGAGGCGGCGGGGCGAGGAGGGCATCTCGGGCCTCGGGGGTCGGACGGCCGACGCGAGGATCCCCGGTGCTGCTCATCACCGAGGTGACGCTCGCGATCCGGTCGGGGTGTTCGATCGCCATCGTCTGCACGATCATCCCACCCATCGAGTTGCCCACGATGTGCGCCCGGTCGATCCCGAGATGGTCGAGCAGGCCGATGCCGTCGGCAGCCATGTCCGACAGCGTGTAGGGCACCGGCGGGGTCGGCTCACCCTGCAGCGATGCGGTCAGGACGGCACCGGCCGACACGCGCTGGCCGTCGAGCTTGCTCGACAGGCCGACATCGCGATTGTCGTACTGGATCACGAACAATCCCTGCGACACGATCTGCTCGACGTACCCGCGTTGCCACGAGATCAGCTGGCTCGTGTAGCCGTTGACGACCAACAGCGGAGGATTGCCGGGATCTCCGGTGGCGACGTATTCGAGTTCGATCCCGGTCGGGAGCACAGCGCGTGGCATCGGCCCGAGTGTTGCAGAGCGATTCGGCGCAGGGACAAACGGAGCGTGTCGCTACGGTGTCGCCGTGACATCGACACGACGGGTGCATGCGCCGGGCCGGGTGAACCTGATCGGCGATCACACCGACTACACCGGCGGGCTCGTGTTCCCGATGGCGATCGATCGGGGCACCACGATCGAGTTCGCCACCGGCGGCTCGACGATCGAACTCCGCTCCGACGCCGACGACGCAGCGATCCGCGTCGGCCTCCCCGTCGAGGGCGATCCGTCCACGGTCACACCGCGGTGGGGCACCTACGTTGCGGCGATGGCGCGCGAACTCGGCGCGACGAGGGGCATCGACGGGACCGTCACGTCGACGATCCCAGCAGGGGCCGGGTTGTCGTCGAGCGCCGCGCTCGAGTGCGCGGTGGGGCTGGCGCTCGGCTTCGACGGGTCCCCCGTCGAGCTGGCGCTCACGGCCCAACGCGCCGAGCACGCCGCCACCGGCGTCCCGACGGGGATCATGGACCAGCTCTGCATCGCCGCTGCGACACGCGGCACGGCGACGATGATCGACTGCCACACGCTCGAGGTGACGCACGTCGCGGTTCCCGACGACGTGGAGGTCGTGGTGCGCTTCGTCGCCCACCGGACACTCGTCGGGTCGGCCTATGCCGACCGCGTGGCGGAGTGCCGAGCGGCCGAGGCCGTCCTCGGGCCGTTGCGATCGTGCAGCCTCGACGCGATCGAGGCGGCCGACCTCGATGACCTCGTGCGCCGACGGGCACGTCACGTCGTCACCGAGAACCGGCGCGTCGTCGAGTTCGCGGCCGCGTTGGCCGACCGCGACTACAACACGGCAGGCGCGCTCATGGTCGAGAGCCACGGGAGTCTGGCGCACGACTTCGAGACCTCGACGTCGACGATGGATCGCGCGGTCACCGATCTCGTTGCCTCACGGGGCGTGTACGGCGCCCGGATGACCGGAGGCGGATTCGGCGGCTGTGTAGTGGCGATCTGCGAGCCGGGCGCACTCACCGACGGCTGGGTCGTCGCAGCCAGCGACGGCGCCCGCATGATCTGACGCCGCGCTCGCGGGCTTCAGATCGCGAGCGCCCGCACGGGCTCGTCACAGCGTCGCCGCAAAGCGCTCGATGGCGTCCGGAGTTCTCGCTCCCCACCAGAACAGGTCCTGGCCATCGATCCTGGCGATCGTGGCACCAGGGATCGCCGCGGCGAGTTCGTCCAGGTGCTCGGCGGTGAACACGTACGGTTCGCTCGGGACGAGCACGAGGTCGGGCCGGAGCGCGGCGATGTTCTCCAGCTCGACCGTGGGATACGGGTCGACGAGATCGGCGGTCACCAGGTCGATACCCAGCAGTCCGAGCAACGATGCCCCGTACGTGCCCGCCGCGATCGACATCCACGGCCGACGCCAGATCGGAACGAAGGCCGTCCGCCGCTCCGGACCGGCCAGCGGTCGACGTACACGTTGCGCCTGGCACATCGTGTACGTGTCGTGGGGGGTGTTGGTGAGCGCGGTCAGATCGCCGACGAGCGCGATCGCATCGTCCACGGAACGAACGTCGCTCACGAACACCCGCACCCCCGCCTCGACGAGCGCGTCGTGATCCTCGATGCGGTTCTCCTCGCGATCCATCACCACGACGTCGGGTTGCAGAGCGATGATCGCGTCCAGGTCGGGGTTCTTCGTGCCACCGACGTGGCGCAGGTCGGGCTGCTCGCAGAATCGGGTGCACGCGATCACCTCGGCCCCGAGCGCGAGCAACGTCTCGGTGCTCGACGGAACCAGGCTGACGACCCGCACGTTCGCCATTGGCTCGGTCACGACCCGAGCAAGCGGCGCTTCTGGCGCTCGAATTCGTCGGCGGTGAGCGTTCCACGCAGCAGCATCGACTCGAGCTTCTCGAGCTGACCAGCGACATCGACGACACCGTCGGGGCCACGACCGCGCAGCTCCCGCGCCTCCATCTCGGCGTGGAGCACCCGCTGGACACGGTCGGGTTGGCGGATGTCGGTGAACCGCTGCTGGCCGGTCTCGCCACCGGATTCGATCAGCAGATCGCCGACGCCGAGGACCCGTTCCCAGATGCTCTGGTGGAAGTAGACGGTGTTCACGCGGTCGATCGGGATCTCGATGCCGCGTTTGGTCAGCAGCCCGGTGCGGAAGATGACCCGACGATTGGTGATCACGAAGTGCGTCGTCAGCCAGCGGCCGTACCGACCGAGCAACCAGCACGCGCTTGCGACGATCGCCACGATCGTGGCCCAGCCCGCCACGGTGCGCCACGTCGAGTCGCCCTCGGTCGCCACGAGTGTGACGACACCCGCGACGATCGCTGCGACGATGGCGATCGCGGGCGCCGCGAGGAACCACCAGTGTGGGTGCAGGTCGACGCTGACGGTCTCGTTGTCGTTCAGCAGGCGGCTCGGGAACGCCATGGGTTCAGTCCGAGCCCTCCGAACGAGCCTCGTGCAGCGCCGAGCGGTTCAGCCGGACGTGCATGATCTCGATCGCGTATCCGTCCATCGCGACCACCTCGAACTCACCGAGTTCGGTGTAGACGCGTTCCCCCGCGGCCGGGATTTCGTCGAGCGCGTCGATCACGTAGCCGGCAACCGTCTGCCAATCGCCCTCCGGCAACGCGACGCCAGTGCACTCCTCGAACAGATCGCCCCGCATCGTGCCGGGAATCTCCCAGCCGCCGTCCGGCAGCGGTTTGGCATCGCCGAGGCGACGGTCGGACTCGTCGTCGAAGTCGCCGATCAGCTCCTCGATGACGTCTTCGAGCGTGACCAGCCCCATCACCATGCCGTGTTCGTCGACGACGAGTGCGATGTGCTGGCGCCTCGTGCGCATCTCCAACAGCAAGTCCTCGAGGCCGTGATGCTCGGGGGTCACCATGATCGGCCGGGTGATCGAGCCGGCGGAAGTGGTCGCCCACGTGCCGTTGGCCAGCCGGAGCACGTCCTTGACGTGGACGAAGCCCCGTACGTGGTCAAGGTCTCCCTCGTGCACGACCACCCGCGTGCGTCCCGTTCGATGCGCTTCGGAGGCAACGACTGCGGCGGTCACATCGGCGCCCACGGCGACGATGTCGCGGCGCCCCGTCATCGCATCAGCAGCGGTGAGACCCGACAGCTCCAGCGACCGGGCGAGGAGTTCGTGCTCATCCGCGGCGATCCCGCCGTGACCTGCCGACTCCTCGATCAGCAGGAGCAGGTCGCTCGGAGAGTGAGCCATCGCCCGCTCGTCCTGCGGCTCGACGCCGACGGCCTTCACCACGATGTTCGCCATGCCGTTCAGGAACCGGATCAGCGGTCGCAGGATGTTGACGAACAGCCGGAACGGACGTGCGAGCAGGAGCGCCGACTTCTCCGGATGGGCGATCGCCCACGACTTCGGGGCCATTTCGGCGACCACCATGTGCAGGAACACCACAATCGACAAGCCGATCGAGAACGCGATGATGTGCCGCGTGGTGTCGGACAGCGAGAAGGCCTCGCCGAGGATGCCTTCGATGATGCCGGCCACCGCCGGCTCGGCAACGGCGCCGAGGCCGAGCGAGCACATGGTGATGCCCAGCTGGGCTCCTGCGAGCATCAGGGTGATCTCGCGGAGCCCGGCGAGGGCATGGCGCGCCCGACGATCGCCTTCGGCTGCGAGCTGCTCGATCCGCGATCGCCGGGAAGCGAGCAACGCGAACTCGGCCGCGACGAAGAACCCGTTGAGCGCGAGCAACAACACGGCAATGCCGATGCCGGCCCAGTTGACCTGGATCCCTTCGGTCGCTGCGAACATCAACGGTCACCTCGACGCTCGTCGTGGCGATGGCCATCGCCTGCGTCGTCGGGAGCACCGGCCGGCACGTCCTCGTCGGTGGCCTCGGCCAATGCCTCGGGATCCACCCGCAGTTCGATGCGCTCGATGGCGAAGCCGTCGACAGCGAGCACCTCCACCCGGATGCCGTCGACGGTGAAGCTGTCGCCGACCTCGGGAATCCGCTCGAGCCGGTCGAGCACGAGCCCGGCAACCGTGTCGTACTCGCCGTCGGGCAGGTCGAAGCCGGTGATGCGCTCGATCTCGTCGGGACGCGACGATGCGGCCACCGACCACACGCCGAGTTCGACCTCGACGTGTTCACCCGGCGCGCTCGGGTCGTACTCGTCCTCGATGTCACCGACGAGTTCCTCGACCACGTCCTCGAGCGTCACGACGCCCGCAGGACCGCCGTACTCGTCGATCACGATCGCCATCTCGGTCGCACGCGACCGCAACTCGGAGAGCACCACGTTGAGCCCCGCTGCCTCGGGGACCGCCAGGATCTCGTGGAGCAGGTCGGCCACGAGCGCGCTGTCGTACTCGGACCGGCTGACACCCAGGAGGTCCTTGGCGTGGACGACGCCCTGGACCTGGCCGTCTGCATCGACCACCGGGAACCGCGAGTGCGTCGACGCCATCAGGTCGCGCAGGTCCGCGGCGGTGGCGGCGATGTCGATCGTCACCACCCGGTTCCACGGCACCATGGCGTCGGAGGCCTCCAGCTCGCCGAAGTCGATCGCGCGCTCGAGCAGCGCAGCCTGGCTCTGGGTGAGGTGCCCACTCTCCGCGGACGAGTCGACGATCAGATCGAGTTCCTCGGTGGAGACCGCGCCGCGAAGCTCCTCGACCGGCTCGACGCCGATCATCCGGAGCAAGCGATTCGCCGATCCGTCGAAGAGCCGGATGACGGGTCCGGCGAGACGCATGAACAGCCACATCGACGAGGCCAGTGACCGGGCGACCGGTTCCGGTTTGGCGATCGCCAGGTTCTTCGGGGCGAGCTCGCCGAAGACCATCTGCGCCATCGTCGCCAGGATCAGCGCGAGCGTCAGCGAGATCCCGAAGGTGACCGATTCGGGGACGCCGACCGCGATCAACGCCGGCTCGATCACCGAGGCGATCGCCGGTTCGGCGATGAAGCCGACGAGCAGCGTGGTGACCGTGATCCCGAGCTGCGCGCCCGAGAGCATGAAGCTCAGGCGCTTGTGCACGTCGATCGCACGCTTGGAACGGCGATCGCCGTCCTCGGCCTGCTCCAGGAACCGGCTCCGACGAGCAGCGACGAACGCGAACTCGACGGCGACGAAGTACCCGTTGGCTGCGATGAGCGCAACGACACCGAACAGCCCAAGAGCAGTCAGCACGGCGTCAACTTCGTTTTCGGTCGGCGGACATGGGTGGCGTAGATGTTATCGATCGACGAGCGCCATTGCGGTGACGCGTCCCGTGCACCACGATCGACGGCGCACGCCTCGTCTACGATCGGCCAGCACCCTGGCGCAGGAGCGCGCACCGCCCCATGACGAGATCGAGCGAGACCACCGAGGCGGCACCTCCTGTGGTGCGCGGTCTGCTGGCGGTCGGGTTCGTGTTCTCGATTGCCGAGGTCACCGCGTGGATCACGGTACTCGTCGTCGCTTTCGACCGTGGCGGTGCCGGCGCGGCGGGCCTCGCCGTGGTCGTCCAGCTCGTACCGACCGCTCTGTTGGCACCGGTGGTCACCGCCGCCGGGGATCGTTTTCCTCGCCACCTGGTACTCACCGTGGGCTTCGCCGTGCTCGCCACCTCGGCGACCGGCATTGCGGTGTCGCTCGCCTCGTCGGCAGATCTCTGGGTCGTTCTGCTGCTCGCCGCCGCGTACACGGTGGCCCTGGAATCGACGCCGGCAACGGTCGCCAGCCTGCTGGTCCGCCACGCCCGGACACCGCTGCAGCTGATGCAGTGGAACGTCGCCCAGTCGTCCGTGCGGACGACGGGCAGCCTGCTGGGCCCACTGCTCACGTCGGCCTTGTTGCTCGTCGCCGGTCCAGCGTGGGTCTTCGCACTGCTCGCCGCGATCTGCGCGATCACGGCCGTCGGCATCACCGTCAGGCTTCCGCCCGACGACCGCATGACCTCGGCCACGGGGTTGCGCACGGTCCTGCGCGCCTCGGCCGACGGCATCGCGTACGCGGCGACGACGCCGGGCCCGCGCCGTGTCATCGCCTTCATCGCCGCCTCGGGACTCCTGATCGGATCGTTCGACGTGTTCTTCGTCGCAGTTGCCTTCGACGAGTTGGGTCGAGGCGGGAGTACCGCTGCGATGTTGTCGGCAGGCTTCGCCGCCGGCGGACTCGTTGCGTCGGCCGTCATGCGGCGACGCTCGACATGGGGCCTGCCGACCGCGACCGCCGCCGGCGCGCTCCTGTTGTCGCTGCCGCTGATACCGCTCGGGCACGTTGCCCATCTCGCGACCGCACTCGTCCTCGTCGGCATCCTGGGAGCTGGCGATGCCCTCGTCGAGATCTGCGGCTACACGATGCTGCAGCGATCCAGTTCGGAGTCGATGACCAGCCGCGTGTTCGGCATCCTGCGCTCGTGGTTCTTCCTCGCCGCCTCGGTGGGTGCAGCGATCGCCGGATTCCTGGTGACCCGTCACGACCTGTCGTCGCTGTTGCCCGTGATCGGTCTCGCCTCGGCGGCCGTCCTGGTGATCGGCGCGATCGCGTTGCGTCGGATGGCGACGCGGTCGGTCGCTGTCGACGCCGTAGCCCTCGGACTGTTGCGCACCGTGGGGTTCCTCGACCGTCTGCCGCTCCCGACGCTCGAGGAACTCGCCGACCGTCTCGAGGTCCGGCAGGTCGACGCCGGTTGCACGGTGATCACCGAAGGTGAACACGGGGCGGAGTTCTTCATCCTCGTCGAGGGCGCCATCGAGATCAGTGCGAAGAACGTCGCCGTCGACACGCTTGCAGCGCCGTGTTCGTTCGGCGAGGTCGCCCTGCTGCACGAGTGCGTCCGCACGGCGACGGTGACGACCACGCAGCCGAGCCGATTGCTGGTGATCGAGCGCGGTGACTTCCTCGACGCCATCGGCCGGACGACGACCAGCCGGAACATGGCGCTCGATGTCGCCGATCGCTTCCGAACGCCGACCGACCCGCTGGGCTAAAGTCGCCGCGATGTCAACATTCCACGAGTTCGAGATGACCTCGATCACCGTCGACCAGGTGTCGTTCGATGGGTTCGAGGGTCAGATCTGTCTGATCGTCAACGTCGCGAGCCTTTGAGGCCTCACGCCTCAGTACGCAGGTCTGCGTGCACTCCATGACGACAACGACGATGTCACCGTGCTCGGGTTCCCGTGCAACCAGTTCGGCGCCCAGGAACCCGGTTCCGACGCCGAGATCCTCGAGTTCGCGACGTCGAAGTACGACGTCAGCTTCCCGATGTTCAGCAAGATCGAGGTCAACGGCGATGGCGCGGCGCCGCTGTACAAGTGGCTCAAGAGCGAACGGCCCGGTGACGGCGACAGCGCCGAGATCACGTGGAACTTCGAGAAGTTCCTCGTCGGCGGCAGCGGCAACGTGCTCGAGCGGTTCTCGCCCATCACGACACCCGAGCAGGTCGCCGAGGCGATCGAGCAGTACCGCTGAGCGGGCAACGGCGATGAGCCGCCTCGGCGATGTCCTCACGGTGATCAGCTGACGTGGGCATTCGCTTCACACCGAACGCACGCCCGACGATCGGGGTCGAGATGGAACTCCATCTCGTCGACGCCGTCACGGGCGAGCTCACGTCGGCGGCCATCGACATCCTCGCAGAGATGGGCGCCGACCACCCGGGCGGCGAGCATCCCAAGGCCAAGCACGAGCTCTTCCAGAGCACCATCGAGATCATCACCGGCGTGTGCGACAACCCCGCGCAGGCCGGCGACGACCTGCGTGCGACGCTCGACGAGTTGCGCGCGGCCGCCGAGCGGCGCGGCCTGACCCTCGTCAGCGCGGGCACGCATCCGTTCGGTCTTGCCCGCGAACAGATCGTCAGCCCCCACCAGCGGTATCTCGACCTCGTCGAGGACCTCCAATGGCCGGCGAGGCGCTTGCTGATCTGTGGCATGCACGTCCACGTCGGGGTTCCCGACGGCAGCGCGGCGATCCGCATCATTGGTGAGTTGATGCGCCATCACCCGCTGTTCCTCGCCCTGTCGTCGTCGAGCCCGTACTTCGAGCGTGACGACTCCGGGATGGCTTCGGCGCGCACGAAGATCTTCGAGGGACTGCCCACGGCCGGGCTCCCGCCTCCGCTGGCCGACTGGTCCGACTTCGAGTCGTTCATGTCGACGCTGATCGAATCCGGCTGCATCCGCTCGATCCGCGAGGTGTGGTGGGACATCAGACCCCATCCCGACTTCGGGACGGTCGAGTTCCGGATGTGCGACGCCACGCCCACCGTCCGCGAGACCATCGCGCTCGCTGCGCTCGCCCAGACGCTGGTCGAATCGACGATCCGGCAAATCGACGACGGCACGTTGCCGCCACCTCCTCGCGAGTGGACGATCCGCGAGAATCGCTGGCTGGCGGCCCGCTACGGCCTCGACGCGGCGCTGATCGTTCAACCCCCCGGAACCAGCCATCCCGAGCGGCGGCCCGTGCGCGAACTGGTCACCGAACTCATTGCGGAGCTGCGGCCGGTGGCCAGCGATCTGGGCACCCTCGACCAACTCGCCGATCTGGAGGTGCTGCTCGAAGCCGGATCCGGCGCACAGCGGCAACGGCGCGTCGTCGAGGCCGGCGGTACGCTCGCCGACGTGGTCCAGCACCTCGCCGCCGAACTCGCCACCGACACGATCACCGGCGCACAGCCTCCCCGATGACTGCAGTGACGGCTGCGTCCGGAACCGCCGTGCCCCGCCCGATCGATCGGTGGCTCGACGAACACGGCGAGGGCCTCGTGGCGTTGCGCCGCAACCTCCACGCACACCCCGAACTCAGCGGCGACGAGCAGGCCACCACCGATCTCGTCTACGAACGCCTCCAGCTCGCGGGGCTCGAGGCGCGCCGCCTCGCGGTCGGTACCGGCCTCGTGTGCGACATCGTTCCGACCGGTTCGGCCGCCGGCTTCGAGGGGGGACTCGCGCTCCGGGCAGACCTCGACGCACTCGCCATGGCCGACGAGAAGGACGTCGCCTACCGCAGCCAGGTGCCGGGCGTGTCGCACGCATGCGGGCACGACGTCCACACCGCCATCGTGCTCGGGACCGCCCTGTACTTCGCCCATCACCGAGACGAGCTCCCCGGACCGGTCCGGTTCATCTTCCAGCCCGCCGAGGAGCGAGTGCCAGGCGGAGCGCTCGACGTGGTCTCCGACGGCGGCCTCGCCGGTGTGGCGGCGATCGTCGGTCTGCACTGCGAGCCGAAGCTCGACGTCGGGACCATCGGATTGCGAGCCGGAGCGATCTCGTCGGCCGCCGACATGGCCGTGATCGGGTTGTCCGGACCGGGTGGCCACACCGCCCGCCCGGAGTTGACCGTCGACCTCGTCGGGCTCGCCGCCAAGGTGGTCACCGAGCTCCCCGGCCGTGTCGCCGCAGCGGTCGCCCACATCGATCACGACCACGCCGCGCTGGTCAAGGTGGTGTTCGGATCGCTTCACGCAGGCGACGCCGCCAACGTGATCCCGACACACGGGGCGATCAAGGCATCCATCCGAACGCCGTCGCTGGCCGTGTGGGACGTGCTCGCCGACGTGTTCGAGCGCGAGCTCCACTCGATCGTCGCCGGCTCCGGCGCCGTGGTCGACCTCGATTACACCCACGGCGTGCCCCCGGTCGTCAACGACCGCGCCGTCACCCACATCGTCGGCGAAGCCGCAGCCGCCGCGTTGGGCGCCAGCTGCGTCGAGGAAGTGCAGCAGAGCTGGGGCGGCGACGACTTCGCGTGGTTCACCCGCGAGGTGCCCGGCGCCTACGTTCGGCTCGGCGTGCGTGATCCGCATGGTCCGACGCTGGACCTGCACGCCGGCCACTTCGACGTCGACGAACGATCGATCGCGATCGGCGTCCAGCTGCTCACCGCGACCGTCGAGCGCTTCTTCGCCGGACCCGCCGAGGCGTGAGCGACCACGCCTGGATCTTCGGCTACGGGTCGCTGGTCTCACCGACATCGATGACCGCGACGATCGGGCGTCTCGTGGCGCCGACCGATGTTGCAGTCGCTCACCTCGACGGCTACGGGCGCAGGTGGAACTACGGGTCACTTCATCTTCGCGGCGACTGGCACCACGACGGCGTCGAGGTCACCCAGGGGCTCGTCGTGTCGCTGGGCCTGGTTGCGTCCGACGCGGAGAGCTGCAACGGGGTGATCGTCCGGATCACCGCGGACGAGCTGGCGATGCTCGACTGGCGAGAACGCGACTACGAACGCACCGACGTCAGTGACATGATCCGACTCGATGGCGACCCGATCGGCGAACAGGTGATGACCTACGTCCCGCGCGCCAGCGCGGTCGAGCGATACGAACAGGCCCGGGATCACGGCCGGGCCGGTATCCGGCAGTCGTACTGGGAACTCGTGCACGGCGCATTCGGCGAGCTTGGCGACGATCACCTCGAGCGATACGCAGCGACGCCGGCTCCCGACGTGCCCGTGGTCGACATGGTCCTGTCGATGCTCGCCTGATCTCAGTCGTCAGCGTGCGGAAGCTCGAGGAGCTGCCGCCAGAGCTCGTCGACCTGAGCGGTCAACGAGTCGCGGTCACCGCCGTTGTCGATCACGTGTGTCGACGTCGCCAGCCGCTCCTCGCGGCTGATCTGGCTGTTGATCCGTGCTCGGGCGTCGGCTTCGTCCATCCCGCGCTGGTCCACGAGTCGCCGAACGGCCACGTCGACGGGAATGTCGACGACGATCGTTGCAGCGAGACCCTTGCGCGGGTTCTCGCCGAGCAGCGGGAAGTCGAGCACGACCACCCGGTCGGTCGAGCGGTGCTCGTCGATCTGACGCTGGATCTCGGACTGCATCGCCGGATGGACGATGCCGTTGAGGTCCGTCAGCGCCGCGTCGTCGTTGAACACGATGGCTGCGACGGCGGCCCGATCGAGCGAGCCGTCATCGCGGATGATGTGCCCACCGAAACGTTCGGCCATCGAGTCGAGCACCGGACTGCCCGGTGACTGGAGGTCGCGGGCGATCTGATCGGCATCGACGATGACGGCGCCGCGTTCGGCGAGCATCGCCGACACGGTCGACTTGCCGGCGCCGATGCCGCCGGTCAACCCGACCAGGATCACCCTTCGGTGTCTTCCTCCACGGCCGGAGCCTCGGCGTCCTCGGCCACGGGTGCCTCGACGACAGCCTCGGCTGCGGGTGCCTCGACAACAACCTCGGCTGCGGGTGCCTCGACGACAGCCTCGGCTGCGGGTGCCTCGACGACAGCCTCGGTTGCGGGTGCCTCGCCGGCAGCCTCGGCTGCGCCCTCGCCGCCTTCGCCGTAGTACTCGGACCACGCGGCTTCGGCCTCTGCCGACGTTTCGCCCTGGACCCAGTTGCCGGCGGAGTCGACCTCGAAGTGCTCACGGTACTCGGCGGCGAGTTCGCCACCTTCGGCGGCCTGCTTGATCGACAGGCTGATGCGACGGCGGGCGAGGTCGAGATCGATGATCTTCACCCACAGCTCCTCACCGGGGGTGACGACCTGCTCGGGGCTGTCGACGTGATGTGCCGACATTTCCGAGATGTGTACGAGGCCCTCGATGCCCTCGCCGACCTGGACGAACGCACCGAACTGCACCAATTTGGTGACCCGGCCGTAGACGAGCTGGTCGACCTGGTGACTCTCGGCGAATTCCTGCCACGGATCCTGCTGGGTGGCCTTCAGCGACAGGCTGATGCGCTCGCGGCTGTAGTCGACGTCGAGCACCTGGACCTTGACCGGGTCGCCGACGGTGACGACCGATCCCGGGTGGTCGACGTGCTTCCACGACAGCTCGCTGACGTGGATGAGTCCGTCCATGCCGCCGAGGTCGACGAATGCGCCAAAGCTGACGACCGAGGAGATGGTGCCCTCGCGGACCTCGCCGACCTTGAGGTTGTTGAGGAACTGGTCGCGAGTCTCCTTCTGGTTCTCTTCCAGGTAGGCGCGACGGGACAGGACCACGTTGTTGCGGTTCTTGTCGAGTTCGATGATCTTGCAGTGGACGGTCTCGCCGATGTACGGGGCGAGGTCGCGGACCCGACGCAGCTCGACGAGCGATGCCGGCAGGAAGCCGCGCAGACCGATGTCGACGATGAGGCCGCCCTTGACGACCTCGATGACGGGCCCGGAGACGACTTCGTCGGCTTCCTTCTTCGCCTCGATGTCACCCCACGCGCGCTCGTACTGCGCCCGCTTCTTCGACAGGAGGAGGCGGCCTTCCTTGTCCTCCTTGGTGAGCACGAGCGCCTCGACGCGCTCGCCGAGCGAGACGACCTCGGACGGGTCGACGTCGTTGCGGATGCTCAGCTCACGCGAGAGGATCACGCCCTCGGACTTGTAACCGATGTCGAGGAGCACCTCGTCCTTGTCGATCTTGACCACGGTGCCGTGAACGAGCTGGCCGTCCTCGACGGTGACCATGGTGCCGTCGATCGCATCGGCGAACGACATGCCGAGGTCGTCGGAGACGATCTCGCGGGGGGTATACGTGCCCTCTTCGTCGAAGGTTCCCATCGGGTTGGCGGGAGACTCGGAGGTGGTTGCGGTGTCGGACAAGGGACGAACTGCTTTCGGAACGGATGGGATCGATGGATGGACAGCGCCACGTTGCGCGACGCAGCCGACCATGCTACCAGCGCCCCCGCCCAACGACGATGGCCTCGCCCCCTCACCCCGAGACCCCCCATCAATCCCGAAATTCGGAGCGAACGTTGCGCCCAGCGCACGTTTCACTCCGAATTTCGGGGTTGGTGGCGCGCGATGACGAGGAATTCGGGCGATTCGGTGGTGGGCGGGTCGGCCCCGTAGGCGCCGGGCTCGACGCTGGCGATCGACTCGACGGTGAAGCCGTGCGCAGCGAGGAGCAGGCGGAGCTCACGAGGGGTGTAGCAGCCGGTCCAGAGATCGACGGTTCGGGGTTCCCCCGCCTCCGAGCGGATCTCGGTGATCTCGTGGGACACCCCGGTCGAGGCGTCGAAGTCGGCGTTGTCGTGGTACTTCACGGCGAAGTAGGCGTTGAACGCGCTGAGCGCAAGCCGTCCGCCTGGCTTGAGCGCCCGAGCCACGCCGGCGACGACCGCACCGTCGTCCCCGTTCGCTGTCATCATCCCGAACGCTCCTTGGCACAGGCAGATCACCGCATCGAACTCCGACTCGAACCCCATCGAGCGGGCATCCGCGCGCTCGAACGTGGCGAGCGGCACCGCTGCCGCGATCGCGAGGTCGATGAACCGTTCGCTGATGTCGATGCCGTGGACCGCGATGCCGCGTCGAGCGAGTTCGTGGGCGTGACGGCCCGTGCCGCACCCGACGTCGAGGACCCGCTCCCCGGGCCGCAGCCCGAGCGCCGCGCTCACGTGGTCGATCTCCTGCACGGTGCCCTTGGTGTGGGCGTAGCGGTCGTAGGCCGCGCCCATGTGGTCGGCGACGTCCTCGAACCAGTGATCGCGCGTCATTCCCAGCCGGCCGTCAGTCGGGAGCGTCGCGAGCGGGGTCGCCCCGACGGAACGCCTTGGCACAGTGCATCAACACCTCGTCGGTGCGGATCACGATCACGCCTGGGGTCTGACCCCTGGCGTGATTCACCCCTTCGCCGACGCCCACGTCTCACCCCACGACACGTTGACCTCGAGCGGCACGTCGAGGTCGGCGGCGTCGTGCATCAGCCCCACGACGAGATCGCCGACGACATCGTGTTCGTCGTCGGGAACCTCGACGATCACCTCGTCGTGCACCTGCAGCACGACGCGGCTGTCGTACTCCCCTGCGACCAGCGCCTCGTCGATGTGCACCAGCGCCACCTTGAAGATGTCGGCGGCGAGCCCCTGGATTCCGGCGTTCATCGCCTGGCGCTCACCCGCCTGCCGCACCCGGAAGTTCGAATTCATCAACTCGGGAATGGGCCGGCGACGCCCGAACAGCGTCTCGGTGTAGCCACGCTCACGCGCCTCGATCACCGTGCGATCCATGTAGGCCTTCACGTTGGGAAACGCGACGAAGTAGGCGTCGAGGATGACGGCGGCTTCCTCGGTCGGGATGTTCAGCCGTTGGCCGAGTCCGTAGGCCTCCATGCCGTAGGCGAGGCCGTACGACACCATCTTCGCCTTCGACCGCTGTTCGACGGTCACCGCCGACGGTTCGACGCCGAACACCCGCGCCGCGGTGGCGTTGTGGATGTCCTGGCCGCTGGTGAAGGCCTCGATCAGCCCGGGGTCCTTCGCGAGGTGGGCGATGCAGCGCAGTTCGATCTGGTTGTAATCGGCGACGAGCAGCTCGGTGCCTGGGGCGGGCACGAATGCCTTGCGGAACTGCCGACCTTCGTCGGTGCGCACCGGGATGTTGTGGAGGTTCGGCTGGTCCGACGACAAGCGTCCGGTGCGGGCGACGGTCTGGTTGAAGGTCGCGTGGATCCGCCCATCGGCGGCGACCTCGGCGAGCAGCCCCTCGCCGTAGGTGCTGCGCAGCTTCTCGACCTCGCGATAGCGCATCAGCGGTTCGAGGAATTCGGGCCACTGGTCCTTGATCTTCTCGAGCGTGGCGGCGTCGGTCGAGTAGCCGGTCTTGGTCTTCTTGCCCGGCGACAGTCCGCGCTCGTCGTAGAGGATCTCGCGCAGCTGCTTCGGCGAGTTCAGGTTGAGGTCGTCGCGGCCCGCGACCTCTCTCAGGTGCGCCTGCAGCGTCTGCACCTCGTCGGACAGGCGCTTGCCGAGGGCGCGCAACTCCTCGACGTCGACGCCGATGCCGACGTGCTCCATCTTCGCGAGCACCAACACGAGCGGGTTCTCGATCGTCCGGTACAGCTCGGCCATCCCCTGGGCCTCGAGGCTCGCCACGATCGGCTCGGCCAACGCGTTGACCGCCAGCGCGTCACGCGCAGCGAGTTCGGCGTCGCCGAGCGACGTACCGTCGAGGTCGAGCTGCCCACTGCCGGCGGCGTCGTCGGACGGGCGGGCGAACTTGGTGTACTTCTCGATCAGGTCGGGCAGCGTGTAGCGGGCCTCGGCGGGATCGATCAGGTACGCGGCGATCGCCGTGTCGAGCGTGAGTCCTCGCACCTCGACGTCGAACTCCAGCAGCGAGCGCATCAGCGGTTTGACGTTGTGCCCGCGCAGGTTGCGGTGGGCGCCGAGCGCCGAGCGAACCGCGTCGTCGGCGAGCACGTCCGCTGGAATCCAGAGCACGTCGGCCACCGACGCGTCGACGACGACCGCGATCCCGGCGAGCGGGGTGCGGCCGGGCTCGCCGACCCACGTGGCGGCGACGTCGAGCGCCTCCGCCGAGGCGATCGCAGCTGCGGCGTCGGCCGGCGATGCTGCCGTCGCCACCTCGGCGACGATCTCCGCTCGCTCGTCGGCGGGGCCGAGGACGACCGACGTGCCCATGGCCGAGAGCGCCTCGTCGAGACGTCCGGCCAACGTGCGGAACTCGAGGAAGTCGAACAGCCGCTTCAGTTCATCGACATTCGGGGTCACCCCGAGGTCGTCGATGACGAGATCGTCGATCGGGGCGTCGTGACGCAGTTGCATCAGTTCGAGGTTCTTGCGAGCTCGTTCCTCGTGTTCGGCGAGATTCGACCGGAGCTTCGGCGTCTGCTCGTCGACGTGCTCGAAGATCCCGTCGAGGCCGCCGTAGGTGTTGATCAGCTTCGCTGCGGTCTTCTCGCCCACGCCGGGCACGCCCGGCAGGTTGTCACTGTTGTCGCCGCGCAGCGCTGCGTACTGCACGTAGAGCGACGGAGCGACACCCGTGCGTTCCTCGATGCCCGCCTCGTCGTAGAAGGCGTAGTCGCTGACGCCACGCTTGTTGTAGAGCACCTTGACGTCGGGGTCGCGCACCAGCTGATAGCTGTCGCGGTCGCCGGTGACGATGATCACCTCGTGGCCTGCCTCGACCAGCCGGTCGGTCGCGGTGGCGATGATGTCGTCGGCCTCCCAACCGGACAGGTCGATTGCCGTGATGCCGACTGCGTCGAGCACCTCTCGCACCAGGCCCATCTGCTGGCGCAAGATGTCCGGTGCTGCCTCGCGCTGTGCCTTGTAGAGCGGCTCGGCTTCGTGGCGGAACGTCGGCTCGGGCCGGTCGAACGCGACGAGCACGCCATCCGGCGTGTGGTCCTTGAGCACGTTGATCAGCATCGACGTGAAGCCGAACACGGCATTGGTGACCTGTCCGCTCGCCGTCGCCATGTCGGTCGGGAGCGCGAAGAAGGCGCGATAGGTCAGCGAGTTGCCGTCGACGACGAGGTAGGTGCCCATCGCCCGCCTCAGTCGACGCCAGGTCGTAGCGAGCCGTCGAGAATGCGGTCGGCGACGTCACGCATCCGGGTTCGTTCGCTCATCGCGGTGCGCTGGATGAAGCCGAATGCGTCGGTCTCGCTCATGCCCAACTCGTCTATCAGCAGCCCCTTGGCCCGATCGATGACCTTGCGCGACTCGAGCTGCTCGCCGAGTGCGTCGATCTCGCCCGTCAACGACCGAAGCTCGCGGAAGCGTCCCATCGCAACCTCGATCGCCGGGATCAGGTCGCTCTTCTGGAACGGTTTGACCAGGAAGGCGAGCGCGCCGGCATCGCGGGCCTGCTCGACGACCTCGCGCTGGCTGAACGCCGTGAGCATCAGCACCCCGCAGATCTTCTCGCCGTTGATGATCCGAGCGGCTTCGAGGCCGTCCATCCCGGGCATCTTGATGTCGAGGATGGCCAGGTCCGGCTGCAGACCCCGGACGAGCTCGATCGCCTGATCGCCCCGGCCGGTCTCACCGATGACCTCGTAGCCCTCTTCTTCGAGGGTCTCGCGCAGGTCCATGCGAATGATGGCCTCGTCCTCGGCGATCACGACGCGCAATGGCATGCCCCCTATCTAGCAGGTGTCGTCATGGTTCGACTCCCGACAGCTCCACGTGACGCCGCCGGGAGGCATGTGTCACCAGTACCCGGCCATCAGCTCCGACGACCACGATGGCTGTCGCACGTTGCCGCGTGGCTCGAATTCGCGCATGTGTGGCTTGATGTCGAGCACGGGCGTGCCGTCGATCGCATCGAGCCGTCGAACCCGCACGTCGAGTCCCTCGACGCCGAGGAGCTCACAGGTGGTGAGGCCGAGCCGATTCGGGCGCGAGCTGGCGCGCTGGGCGAAGATGCCGACCTTCGGCCACGCCTCGTTGCCCCGGGGGTGACGTGCCCCCACGGCCACCTTCGCCTCGTCGAACTGGTCGAACAGGAAGATCACCTCGACGTGGGAGAACTCCTCCAGACCGGCCACCGAGTCCGGCGTGAATCGACCCTCGTCGAGACGGATCGCGCTCTCGACGCTCCCCCAGTCGTCGTCGATCCGAGAAGATCTCTCGGACGAGACGTGCCCGATCGGGCGGACGAAGTACTCGGTCATCCGAATGCTCCCATCACGGCCGTGCTGATCGGCCGGCACAGTTCGCGAAGCCTCGCGCATCCGTCGGTGCCGATCGCGTCGTAGGGGGCGGCGGCGAGCTCGTCGGTGCGGGTCTCGATCCAGTTCCGGCGCTCGCGGCCGAGGTCGGTGAACGCGAGATCCGGGTCGAGCCAGCCCCGCTCGCGGAGGCGTTCCTCGGCAGCGAGCCAGTCGTCGCCGGTCCGCTGACGAGTGGCTCTCAGGATGTCGGCGGACACGTCGCCCGCGGCCGCGTGCGTCACCAACGCCTCGCAGCCGTCGAGCCCCTCGACCGCCAGCGCGACGATGTGACCGTCGCCGCGATACTCACGCAACAGCGACTGCGCATGCCAGAGCACGAGGTGCGTTTCGACCGGCCACGGCAACGAGGCGTGTCCGGCGAACAGCGGCCTCCCCTCCGGCCGCTGGCACGCTGCCATGGCCGCGGCTCGCGCCAGGTCGGCCGCCTCGGCGATCTCCGGGGTCCCGACGAACGCTCCCGCGTGGGCACGGATCATCCGATCGGCGCCGCGGAGTCGGGCGTCGGAGACCTCCGCCGGTGTCACTCGTTCCCACACGCCGTCCATGCTGCGACGAACGAGGTCGGGATCGAAGTTGAAGAACGTGGCGATCACCACCTCGGCGCTCACCGCCCCCATCGGCGCCGACCGCGACGCGAAGTACCCCCTCGTCCGATCGTCGATCCCGATCGCCGCATACTCGACACGAGCCTCGGCGGCGAAGTAGATCGCGCCGTGGATCGGCTCGAGCGTTCGCCAGGTCTTTCGGGCCGTCAGCGAGTCCATGCAGCGAGCTTCGCAGAGCGGCGCGGACCGGCTACGACCGGCTCACCCACGACCGAGTCACATCCGGTCGAGCAGTTCGTCCTGGCGGCGTTCGAGCGAGGTGATCTCCTCGACGACCTTCGCACGGTGCTTCGCGTGGGCGTCGACATGGCGGCGAGCGTCCCGAGCTTCGAACGACGCGCCCGCCGTCTCCGAGACGAGCGCTCGGATCTCGTGGTCGTCGGCATCGTCGCCGAGGTAGATCATCTGCTCGTCGATGACCGCCAACTCGGCACGCAAGGTCTTCAGCCGGGATGCCACCTGCGACAGTCGACGCTCGATCAGCCAGTTGCCCATGTCCCGATCAACGCTACCGCGGCCGCTTCCCTCGATGATCGAGCCCCGGGAACTCGCTCGTCGGCCGATTGTGACCCGGCCCGGCGATCGGTCAGGATCTGGCAATGGCACACTTGAGCGAGATCGGCGAACAGGACGGCTGGCGGTGCTGGCTGTGTGACCAGCCGGTCGACCCGGACATGTCGGTGAACGACCCGCGGGGTCCGAGCATCGACAGCCGCACCACCGAGCGAAAGGCCAAAGCGAAGGGAACCGGGCGTGGCAAGGGCACGGGGACCGGACAGGAACGCCTGGCCCATCGGTCGTGCAACACCGGCAAGGGAAGCACGAAGCCCGTCGTCGAATGGCCCGACGACCTCCTGATCGCCGACCCCGCCGTGATCATCGCCGCGGTCGATCGAGCCCAACGCAAGGGCGGGCGCGAGATCATGGGTCACTGCTCGGACGAGGACGACGCCATCGCCGCAGCGACCTGGCTGGTGGACCGGGTCTCCCGACTCGAACCATCCCTCGAGGTGAGCGCCGACGTCGAACGCGGCGGTGGCCAGTACATGGTCGTGCTCCAGTCGGCTCGCTGAGATCAGGCTCATCACGTTTGCGTTGCACTTCGGGTGGACCGGGTCACCGAAACCGCAACACAAACGGGCTCACGAGCGAGACCACCGAGAGCGGCGAGGGAAGCGCCAGCGACGAGCCGCAGTCGAGCGAGGAGAACCGCAGGGCCGACGAACGAGACCACCAGATCGGCGGGGGTGACCGACGTAACATCGACCTGGCGTACGACCCGTGGAACACTCTGGCGTCATTCAGCCGGCAGAATTGGGGGTTCGACATGGTGGCAGGATTGCAGGACCGGGTAGCTGCACGAGGCGAGCAGCTCGCCCTCGTCGACGAGTTCGCGTCGTACACGTGGAGCGAGTTCAACACCCGACAGAACCGGCTGGTTCACGGGCTTCGAGGCCTCGGCCTGGGCGTCGGCGACACGATTGCCCTGCTGGGGAACAACCGCCACGAGTGGATAGAAACGCTCAGCGCGTCCGGCCTGATCGGCACGGTGCTGGTACCGGTCAACTGGCACTTCAGCGTGGACGAGATCGCGTATGTGCTCCAGAACTCGGGGGCGACGGCGCTCGTCGCCGACGCGGAATTCAGCGAGCATGCGGCGGCGGCCGCCGAGCTCGCCGGCGTGCCGACCCGTGTCTCCTACGGCGGTCCGATCACCGGGTTCACGGATTTCGAGGAGGTCGTGGCATCAGGGTCGCCAGACGAACCCATCGGTGAGGTCGCCGGTGGGACCATGTTCTACACCTCGGGCACCACGGGGAGGCCGAAGGGCGTCAAGTCCAACCTGCTCGCGGTGGGCGGCGACCCGAGCGAGATGACCGACAAGCTCAGGTTGTTGCTGAGTCTGTACCTCATGCCCGAACCAGATGGCAACGTCGTGCTCTGCAACGCGCCGCTCTATCACGCTGGACCCTTGGCGTTCTGCGGGATCCCTTTCACGCTCGGCGCCACGATGGTCCTCCGACGCAAGTGGGACGGTGAGGAGACGCTCGACCTCATCGATCGATACTCCGTCACGCACTACTACGCGGTGCCCACACACTTCTCGAGGATGCTCAAGCTCCCTCAGGCCATCAAGGACACGTTCTCCGGCGCCAGCCTCCAGTACGCCCTCCACACCGCCGCGCCCTGCCCACCCGCCGTGAAGCGTCAGATGATCGACTGGTGGGGGCCGGTCATCTTCGAGTTGTACGGCGCCAGCGAAGGTGGCGGGTGCGGTACGGCGGTCAACAGCGAAGACTGGCTGTCCAAACCCGGGACCGTCGGCACACCGACACCGGTCACCGAACTCCTCATCATCGGTGACGACGGGGCCCGACTCGGGCCGAACGAGGTCGGCCAGATCTACATGCGCAGCCTGATCGGCATCGACTTCGAGTACCTCGGCGACGAGGAGAAGACGAAGGGAGCCCACCTCGAACCGGGCGTGTTCTCGTTCGGCGACGTCGGCTACGTCGACGATGACGGCTACCTGTTCCTCTCGGACCGAAAGATCGACATGATCATCTCCGGCGGGGTGAACATCTATCCCGCCGAGATCGAATCGGTCATCGTGACTCACCCATCGGTCGCCGACGTGGGCGTCTTCGGCGTTCCGAACGACGAGTTCGGCGAGGAGGTCAAGGCGGCGGTGGAGCTGCTTGCGGGCGCCGATCCGGTCGAGGTCGAAGCGGATCTGCGACGACTGTGCCGTGAGAAGCTCGCCGGCTACATGTGCCCCCGCAGCTACGACTTCGGCGCCCTCCCGCGAACCGCGACCGGCAAGCTTCCCAAGCGCGAGCTCCGCGCCAAGTATTGGGAGGGCGCCGGCCGCTCGATCTGAGAGCGACGAGCCGCAGTCGAGCGAGGAGAACCGAACCCGTCACCAGGCGGCGAGGGAAGCGCCAGCGACGAGCCGCAGTCGAGCGAGGAGAACCGAAGGGCCGACGAGCGAGACCACTAGACGAGTGCCCCGGGTCGGACTCGAACCGACACTTGACGGTGTTTGAGACCGTTGCCTCTGCCAATTGGGCTACCGGGGCCGTATGCGACGGCGAGACTAGCGGGCTTACCCGCCGGTAGCTCTCCCATCCGCGTCGAGCGGTCTAGCCTGCCGACAATGCTCGCTTTCACCTTCCCGGGCCAGGGCTCGCAACGCCCCGGCATGGGGCTGCCCTGGCGCGATCACGAGAGCTGGGAACTGATCGACGAGGCCAGCGACATCGCCGGCCGCGACATCGGCGCACTGCTCTGCGACGCCGACGCCGACGAACTCAAGGACACCCGCAACGCCCAGTTGACGACGTTCGTGTCGAGCCTGATGGTGCTCGACGCGGTCGAGCGTCTCGGCATCGAACCCAGCTACTGCGCCGGCCACAGCCTCGGCGAGTACACGGCACTCACCGCCACCGGCGCGCTGGGCTTCGACGACGGGATCCGGCTCGTGTGCGAGCGCGGCGCGGCGATGCACGACGCCGGCCTCGCTCAGCCCGGCACGATGGCCGCCGTGCTCGGCCTCGACGACGACCAGGTCGACGTCGCCTGCCGGCGTGCCGACGACGACGTCTGGGTGGCCAACTACAACGCTCCCGGCCAGGTCGTGATCGCCGGGTCGCCCGGCGGGGTCGAAGCGGCGTCCGGGCACGCCAAGGACCTCGGAGCGAAGAAGGTCATGCCGTTGCAGGTCGCCGGAGCGTTCCACACCCCCTTCATGACCGCAGCGCGCGAACGCCTGCGCGCGGCACTCGCCGAGGCAGACCCGCGCGACAGCGACGTACCGGTCGTGTCGAACGTCGACGCGATGCTCCACGACCAGGCGGGCGACTGGACGAGCCTGCTGTCGGCACAGTTGTCGAGCCCGGTGCGCTGGAAGCACTCACTGCTCACGCTCGCCGACAACGGCGTCACCGACTTCGCCGAACTCGGCCCCGGCGCGGTGCTCACCGGCATGGCGAAGCGGACCGTACCTGGCAGTCGGACGATCTCGGTCGCCACGCCCGAGGACCTCGACAAGTTGCTCGAGTGGGTCGGAGCGGGAACGCCCTCCGGTCCGACGCAGCAGGAGGGCGAGCACCTCTTCGCCGTCGAGCGGTTGGTCGTCAGCCCGGCTGCGGGCATCTTCACCCCGATCGCCGCGCTGCGCGACGGATCGGCGATCGACGTCGGCACGGTCGTCGGCCACGTCGGCGACGTCGAGGTGCGCTCGCCGTTCGGCGGCATCCTGCAGAGCTTCATCGCGCTCGACACCGAGCGCGTCACGACCCGTCAACCGATCGCCTGGCTGCGCACCGAACCATGACGGACCGGGACTGAGCATGCCGAAGGTTCCTGCGGGCGTCCGAGGAGCAGCGATCACCGGGTGGGGCACCGCGCTGCCCGACCAGGTCGTCACCAACCACGACCTCGAACGCACGCTCGACACCAACCACGAGTGGATCGTCGAGCGCACCGGCATTCGCGAGCGTCGCGTCGGCGGCACCACCGCCGGATTGTCGGTCGAGGCAGGACGCCAGGCCATCGAGCGTGCCGGCCTCCAACCGGGTGACATCGACGCCCTCATCCTCGCGACCACCACACCCGACCGAGCGGTACCCGGAACCTCCTCGACCGTCCAGCACACCCTCGGGTTGACGTGCGGCGCCTACGACCTCAACGCCGCCTGCTCCGGCTGGGTGTATGGCCTGATCAACGCCCATGGCCTCATTGCGCTCGGCGCCGAGAAGGTATTGGTGATCGGGACCGACACGTTGGCACGGATCACCGATTGGGACGACCGCAACACGGCAATCCTCTTCGCCGACGGTTCCGGTGCCGCCGTGCTCGAAGCGGTGGATGGTGAGGGTCAGCTGCTCGGTTGGCACCTGACGGCCGACGGGAGCGCGGAAGAAGCGCTGTATGCGGAGGTCGGCGGCAAGCTCCAGATGGAGGGCCGCGAGGTGTTCCGGCGTGCGGTTCGACTCATGGCCGACTCGGCCACCGAATCGATGAAGGCCGCCGGGGTCACCGCCGACGACCTCGCTCTCGTCATTCCCCACCAGGCCAACATCCGCATCATCTCGGCATCGCTGGATCGGCTCGGTATCGGCATCGAACGCGCCTCGATCGTGCTCGACCACACCGGCAACACCTCGGCGGCGTCGATTCCGCTCGCGCTCGCGGACGCCTTGGATCGCGGCCGGATATGCGAAGGTGACCTGGTGTTGTTCGTCGGATTCGGTGCGGGGATGACCGCCGCCAGCGCAGTGGTCAGATGGAGCGCACCCGTGCCATCAGCTGCCGACGGTGCGGCGTCGTGAGCCGCGTCGTACTGATCACCGGCGGAGCTCGCGGGATCGGCCTCGC
>DATKXG010000188.1:0-2125 GCA_035529175.1 Ilumatobacteraceae bacterium | reverse complement strand
ATTCGGCCGTGTACTGCGTCGGCATCATGAACCGCACGCGGAAGCGGTCGTCGGCCGGCACCTGGGTCACCGGCGACGTCATCGCGATCTTGGTGCTCTGCCCCGGTGACACCTGGTTGGCTCCGAAGATGAATCGGGCGAGCGTCCGGAACCCGGCGTTGCCGGCCCGCTCGAGCGAGCCGTCGACGTCGGTCTCCGCCGCGAGATGGCCCTCGTAGTCGCGGATCTCGACCGGCCCGATCCGCTCGACCACCACGTAGCTCGGGCTCTCGTACGCCATCGCACCAGTGTCGCGCAGGCGGCGAACGCCGACGGTCGAACCACGACCGTCAAATCGTCGGTCGGGAGCGGGGCGACTTGCCATCCGCCTCGGTGTTCGGGCGTAGTGTTCGGAGGAGGAGGGGCCCGATGGACACGCCGAGCGAGGTGTACCGACGATCAGACACCGATCGGGTGATCGAGTGCGCTGTGGGCGACACCTTCGGGATCGAGCTCGTCGAGAACGCGACGACCGGGTTCCGGTGGCTCCTGACCCCTGGCGACGTCGTGGCAGTCGTCGCCGAGCACGTGCGAGCACCGGATCCGATGATCCCGGGGGCCGCCGGCGCGCGCGTGTGGACGATGCGCGCCGAACGTCCCGGCACGGGCGCACTCGAGTTCGTGTCGCGTCAACCCTGGGAGCCCGAGGGCCCGGGCGCCGACCGTGCCGTCTTCGACATCGTGGTCGCGGGCGACGGGCGCAGCGAGGAGTGAGCAGACCTGCCTCGGTGTGTCGCTCCTCGCCGCCCCGGCGCCGCCCGCGTCACCAGACGTAGATCTCGTGGACGCCGGCGAACTTCTCGTGCGACGGCGGCTCAGGTGGGAGCTGTCTCGGCGTCGCGGGTGAGCCCGTCGATCAGACCCGGGAACACGAACACGTGGAATGGTGCGACGCCGTACCAGTAGGCCCGGCCCCACAGCCCGCGCGGAACGAACGTGGCGCGTTGGGTGAGCCGGCACCGTGGGCCGTCGGCGTCGTCGGGGAGCGGCTCGACCTCCCACTCCAGGGCGGCGACGCCCGGCAGGCGCATCTCGGCGCGAAGCCGCAGGAGCCTGCCGGGCTCGATGGTCTCCACCCTCCAGAAGTCGACGGCGTCACCGACACCGAGCCGGTCCGGATCGCGCCGACCCCGCCGCATCCCGGGGCCACCGGCCAGCTTGTCGAGAAATCCTCGGAAGTCCCAGAGCCAGTCCCCGGAGTACCAGCCGCGTGTTCCGCCAACGCCGAGCGTCGTGCGGTGGACGACCTCCGGTGTCGCGTGGACGATTCGTTCGCGGACGTCCTGGAGCACCGCGCCGCCGGCCCAGTCGGGGTCGGTCGGGATCGGCCCGGCCACGGCTTCGGTGCTCGCGCCGCTCCAGCTGGTCGTCACCTCACGATCCGCGACTCGGCGGAGTGCGAGGTCGACCGATTCCCGGTAGCCGAGTCGTGGGCCGGGACAGAGCTCGAGGATCGCGTCGTCGTGGACGATCACCTCGTTGACGAGGCTGCTGACCAGGGGGCGAGCGAGCGCGCGTGGGAGCGGTGTGACCAATCCGACCCACAGCGACGAGAGTCGTGGGGTCAGCACGGGCAGGGGCATGATCACCCGCTTGCGGAGGCCTGCGGCCTCGGCGTAGATGGCCATCATCTGGCGGTAGGTGATCACGTCGGGGCCGCCGATCTCCAGGATCCGCCCGGCGGTCTCGGGGACCGACAGCACGTCGACGAGGTAGCGCAACACATCGCGGACGGCGATCGGTTGGCAGCGCGTGTCGACCCACTTCGGGGTCACCATGACGGGCAGCACCTCGACGAGGTAACGCAGCATCTCGAAGCTCGCGCTGCCCGAGCCGATGATCACCGCAGCGCGCAACTCAGTGACGTCGACCGGCCCGGCGGCGAGGACTGCGCCGACGCGGTGGCGACTCTCGAGGTGGCGTGACAGACGTACGTCGGAACCCGTCTCGTCGTTGCCGAGCCCGCCGAGGTAGACGATTCGTTCGACGCCCGCAGCAGCGGCAGCATCACGAAGGTTGGCGGCGGCCGCAGCCTCGCGTTCGGACCAGTCGTCGCCCTCACCGATGCTGTGAACGAGGTAGTAGA
>DATKXG010000187.1:0-2573 GCA_035529175.1 Ilumatobacteraceae bacterium | reverse complement strand
CCAACGGTCGGACGCCGTGCTACCCGAAGCACGCTCGGGGGAGTGTCGCATCACCGCGTCGAATGATGGGCTGGGAGGGTGACCATGCGGGGCGTCCGAGGGGTTCTCGACGACATCAGCACCTCACTGGAGGAGGATCAGGGGCTCACCGCGGTCTTCGGCGCCATCGCTGGTGGGTTCCTCGCGTTCGCGATCGAGCGCTACGGCGCCGATCCCGATCCGGAGACCTTCGCGATCACCGTCGACCAAGCACGAGCCTCGCTGCTGAGCGCATTGGCGCTCGTCTTCACCGGTCTGAGCATCGTGCTCGCCCTCACCTCGCTGACCGCCGGCAACATGGCGACCAAGTTCTCGCCACGGTTGCTGCGCATGAAGCTTCGGGGCAATGGGAACAAGTGGGTGCTCGGCACGTTTGCCCTGACGGCCAGCTTCATCATCACCAGCCAGATCCTGCTGCGGAGTCGTGCCGGCGACACACTCGCCCCGCCGGTGACGATGTCGGTCAGCGTCCTCCTGCTGATCATCACCGGCGTCCTGATCGTCTGGTACATCAACGGCACACTGCAATCGCTGCGCGTCGACCGAGCGATCCGTTGGATCGGCAGACGGATCGTCCGGGCGATGAAGGCCCACGAGTACGAGTTGCGTCACGATGTCGTCGACGAGATCGACATCCGGCGGCCGGCGGACGCGACCGATCTGATTGCATCCGATGACGGGTACGTCGTGCGCGTCGACACCGGCCGGTTGCATCGCCTGACGACTGAGCCCGGCGCATGTGTCCTGATCGAGGCCGGGACGGGCCGGCCGGTCATCCGAGGCGAATCCATCGGCTGGGTGTCGGCGGGATTGCCGGTCTCCAACGATGATCTCGCCGATTGTCTGACGATCGCCAGGTCGCGGGACCCCGAGAACGACATCGGGTACACGATCAGCGTGCTCGTCGACATCGCCTTGATGGCCCTGTCACCAGCGGTCAACGATCCGCGGACTGGCGTCGAGTGCACGGAGGTGTTGACCGAAGTGTTCGCCGAACTGTCACGCCGGAAACTCGGGATCCGGACCCGGCAGCGCAGCGACGGCTCGCCCTGCGTCGTCGTCCGGGAAGACACCGTTGGTGACTACCTCGATGCCGCGGGACGACAGATCCTGCTCTACGGCGGCGAGGACCGGACGGTCACCGCCGCGCTGCTGCGCCTCGGACGACAAGGAGAGCGGTTCGCCGACTCCGACCGCGACCGACAACTCGCCCGCACGTTCGCCGATGACGTCGAAGCGGCGCGGGCGGCTGGTGCCGGCTCGGAGGGGAGGGCGTGGTGAACCTGCGGAGACTGTTCCGACGCGACACGGCCGGCAAGGATGCCGTGTCGGGGCTGGTGTTGGGCGTGGAGAGCGTTCCCGACAGCCTTGCCAGCGGGCTGCTGGCGGGGGTCAACCCGATCTTCGGACTGTATGGCGCGATGTGGGGCACGTTCACCGGTGCGCTGTTCACGAGTTCGGCGTTCATGGCGGTGCAGACGACCGGTGCGATGTCGATCATCGTCGCCGACGTCGATCAGATCGGCAGCGCCGACGATCCTGCCTCGGCGTTGTTCACGTTGTCGATCATGACCGGCATCGTGATGCTGACCCTCGGGCTGCTCAAGCTGGGGATGCTCCTCAACTACGTGTCGCAGTCGGTGATGATCGGGTTCATCAGCGCGGTCGGGGTCAACATCGTGCTCGGCCAGCTCGACGGGTTCACCGGCTACGAATCCGAGGGTTCGAATCGCGTCAGCCGGGCGATCGACCTGGTGCTGCATCCGTTCGACATCGACCTTCAGACATTCGCCGTCGGCCTGGCGACGATCGTCCTGATCCTCGTGTTGGAGCGGACCCGGCTCGACGCACTCGGCATGGTGGTCGCCGTGTTCGCAGCCTCGGCGATGGTGCCCGCCTTCGGGTGGGACGTCGAACGCCTGCAGGACATCGCCGACATCCCCAACTCGCTCCCGCTGCCGAAATTCCCGGACCTCGGGCTCATCCCCAGCCTGCTCGTCCCCGCCCTGGCGCTGGCGTTCATCGGGCTCGTCCAGGGCGCCGGGGTGTCGGCGAGCTTCCCCCGACCGGACGGCACGCCGACGGACACTTCGCGTGACTTCGTCGGCCAAGGCGCAGCGAACATCGCCGCCGGAACCCTGCAGGGCATGCCCGTCGGCGGGTCGATGTCGGCGTCGGCGCTCGCAGTGAGTGGCGGCGCACGGAGCCGTCTCGCGGTCCTGATCGCCGGGGTCGTGATGGGCGTTGTCATCCTGGTGTTCGCCAAACCGGTCGGCTACATCGCGATGCCCGCGCTTGCAGGGCTGCTGATCACCGTCGGCGTCCGGACGATCAAGCCGGGCCAGATCGCAACGGTCCTGCGGACCGGACGGATCCAGCAGACCGTGCTGCTCGTCACGTTCGTGCTGACCATGCTGATCCCGCTCCAGTTCGCCGTGCTGATCGGCGTCGGCACGTCGATGATGCTCTACGTCATCCGGCAGTCGAACCAGATCAGCCTGCAGCGGCTGCGCGTCGACGACGAGCGCCACCTG
>DATKXG010000186.1:0-6480 GCA_035529175.1 Ilumatobacteraceae bacterium | reverse complement strand
TCGGTCCAGCTGCCGGCGTGGAACGAGGCACTCGGCCTGCCCCGCCCGTGGGACCAGCAGTGGTCGCTGCGGATGCAGCAGGTGCTGGCGTTCGAGACCGACCTGCTGGAGTACGACGACATCTTCGACGGCTCGACGGTGATCGAGGGACGCACCGAGGAGTTGCGAATGGCTGCACAGGCCGAGCTCGACGACGTGCTCGAGATGGGCGGAGCGTTCGAGGCGGTCGAGACGTTGAAGTCGCGGTTGGTCACCTCGATGGCGGCGCGGACGCGGCGCATCGAGTCAGGCGAGCAGATCGTGGTCGGCGTGAACGACTTCGTCGAGGCAGCCGAGTCTCCGCTCGGCGGCGAGGGAGCGATCCTCAAGGTCGACCCGGCGATCGAGCGGCGTCTGGCGGCCGACATCGTCGACTGGCGTGCTGCGCGCGACCAGGGCGCCGTCGACGCCGCGATTGCCGAACTCCGTCGAGCGGCCGAGTCGGGCGACAACGTGATGCCGGCATCGATCGCGCTCGCCAAGGCAGGCGGCACCACCGGCGAGTGGGGCGACGTGATGCGCTCGGTGTTCGGCGAGTACCGGGCGCCGACCGGCGTGAGCGGCGCGACGGGATCCGCGCAGGGACTGGGCGAGGTCGTCGAGTTCGTCAAGTCGATGGCCGGTGGGCCTCCCAAGTTCCTCGTCGCCAAGCCCGGCCTCGACGGGCACTCGAACGGGGCTGAGCAGATTGCCGTCGCGGCGCGCGACTCCGGCATGGAGGTCGTGTACTCCGGCATCCGCTCGACCCCCGAGCAGATCGCGGCGTCCGCCCGTGACGAGGACCCTGACGTGATCGGGCTGTCGATCCTGTCCGGCTCGCACCTGGACCTGGTCCCCGATGTGCTCGGCCACCTGAAGGAGATGGGCGTCGACGCTCCTGTCGTGGTCGGCGGCATCATCCCAGAAGACGACCGGCCGCGGCTCGCCGAACTCGGCATCGCCGCGGTGTACACGCCGAAGGACTTCGAACTCGCCAAGATCATGCGCGACGTCGCCGATCTGGCGGCCGCCCACCGCTCCCGCTGATCCACTCGATCGGCAAGACTCGGTGGGTGGACGTCACCGAGGAGGTCGTGGTGCGACTCCGCACGGTCTTCGAGCCAGAGGCCGACGCGGAATGGGCCGTTGGTGCCGCTGCGTACATGCGCAACCAGTTCCCATTTCTCGGCCTGCGGACGCCGACGCGCCGACGCCTCGCCAAGCAGGCGCTCGCTGATCTGCCACCACCCACCGAAGCGCAACTCGCTGCCGCCACTCGGCTGCTGTGGGAGCAGTCCGAACGCGAGTTCCAGTACGCCGGGTGCGACCTGCTGGCGGAGCACGTGTCGGTCGCGGGCCCCGGATTCATCGACGTCGCGCGCGAACTGGTCGTCACCAGGTCGTGGTGGGACACGGTCGATGCGCTCGCCACCCACACCGTCGGGCCACTCGTGCGACGGCACTCCGAACTCGCGTCGGTGATGGACGACTGGATCCGGTCGGAGAACATGTGGGTGGCACGCACGGCCCTCCTCCATCAGCTCACGTACCGTGCCGACACCGACGCCGACCGGCTGTTCGCCTACTGCCGCACACGCGCTGGCGACCCGGAGTTCTTCATCCGCAAGGCGATCGGATGGGCACTGCGCACGTACGCGGCGCACGAACCCGAGCGCGTCGCCTCGTTCCTGCTCGACACCCCGTCGCTGTCACCGCTGTCGGTTCGAGAGGCGACCAAGGGCGTCGAACGGACTCGCCGACGGCGAGGACCCTGACGGGTCAGACGGAAGCGGGCTGGCGCTGCTCGCGCTGGATCCACGAGTCGAGTGCGTCGCTCGACTCGAAGCTCGTGATCAACGCGTAGCGGGGCGCATCGCCGTTGTGGACCACGACGTGCCACAGGCGCTGTGTGTCGACGACGAACCGGGCGCCCTTGTGCAGCGGCACACGCTGCTCGGTGGACGGGTCGGGCAGACCGTCGGGGCCGTTGTCCATCAACAGCATGTAGCTGTCGGGGTTGTCGGTGAGTTCGATCCAGGACCGCACGACCCAGCCTTCGTCGTCGGGGTTGAAGCGGTTGTTGTCGTCGCGGTGGATCGACTTCATCGCCTCCTCACGATCCTGGGGCTCGAGCTTGATGATGCGCACGCGACCGAAGTTCGCGCCGACCTCGTCGACGTAGGTGCGGATCGTCGGCGCAATCTCGGCGTTCGAGGTCCACAGGGCGTCCTTGTCGGTCTTGCCCTTGTCCCAGAAGCCGCGGCAGTCGAGTTCTCCGTCGGCCGACGCGAGCGGGGCGAAGTTGGTGTCGCCGCCGGACTTCCAGTCCATGTACTCGAGGTTCACGAACTCGGCCTCGGGGATCTCGTACGGCAGGTCGCGCAGCGCGACGAAGCCGGTGTCGGCGAGCGCGTCGAGGCGACGGTGCGGGGTGTCGAGCGGGATCGCCACGCTCCAGTGATCGAGGGTCGGCCAGAAGCTCATGGGGCAAGTCTACGAACGCCACCGGGCGCGACCAGGGCACTGTGACCCTTGCCGCCCGCCGGGGTCGAGGCGGCGACAGGTCGGCGTCAGGGCTCGGTGGTGTCGGAGGTGCGGCCGTCGTCGACGACGAGCAGCCCCTCGGGGATCTCCAGCGACTGGCCGGCCTCGATGTCGTCGGCGCTGGCGAGTCCGTTGCGTTCGACGATCGCAGCGACCGTGACGCTGAATCGCGCGGCGATCTGGAACAAGGTGTCGCCGGACTGCACGATGTACAGCAGGTCGGCGGGGGCGACCGTCGTGGTGGTGCTGGTGGTGGTCGGCGTCGTGGTCTGGATCGGCGGGAGCCGGTCCTGCGCGGCCGGGTCGGTGGTGCCGCAGGCGACGCCCACGACGCCGAGCACGGCGACGGTCGCCGCGATCAGTGTGCGGTCCGGACGCCTCATGGCCCGCGATGCTAGGCCTCCCACCCCGACGACGGCACGCGCCGGACCGGCGACGACCTACTCTCGGGTGCCGTGACGAGCGTCCCCTCCCCGTTGTCGATCGATCGATCGTTCGGCGATCCGTCGGCAGAGTTCGATTATCCCGATGCCGTGCATCCCCCTCGCGAGTACCACCTCGACGCCAACGGCCTGCAGATCGCGGTGCACGAGTGGGGCGATGCCGACGCGCCACCGCTGCTGCTCGTGCACGGCGGCTTCGACTTCGCCCGCACGTTCGACGTGTTCGCTCCGAAACTCGCAGCCCGCGGTTGGCGAGTCGTCGGCTGGGACCAGCGCGGCCACGGCGACAGCGAGCACCCCGAGCTGTATTCGTGGGACGCCGACATGCGCGATGCGCTCATGGTGTTCGACCACGTCAGCCCCGGCCGTCCACTGCCGGTCGTCGGGCACTCCAAGGGCGGGGCGTTGATGACGCAGCTCGCCGACGCCCAGCCGTTCCGGTTCACCCATCTCGTCAACATGGATGGCATCCCGTACAACCGCCGGATTCCCGACGTCGCCGAGCACGAGCGCACCAAGATGGTGTCTGCGGAGATCGCCGGGTGGCTCGATCACCGCCGTTCAACGGCGACCGCGCAACGCAGGCCGGGCACGATCGAGGAACTCGCGGCACGCCGGGGCCGGATGAACCCTCGGCTCGATCCCGACTGGCTCAAGCGGCTCGTGACGACCGGCGGATTCGAGTCCGCCGACGGCTGGCGTTGGAAGATCGACCCGTCGATGCGTTTCGGTGGCTTCGGTCCGTGGCGGCCCGAGTGGACGCTGATGCGATTGCCCGGCCTGCCGATGCCGTTCCTGGGTGTCCTTGGCCGGGAAATGGAGGAGATGGGGTGGGGCACTCCGCCGGAGAAGGTCCTGCCCTACATGCCGCTCGACGGCCGCTGCGAGATCCTCGACGACGTCGGCCACTTCGTCCACATCGAGCGACCCGGCCTGGTCGCGGACATCGTGCTCGACTTCATCGGCGCCCCTGGCGCGACGCCGAACGGAGCCGGCTCATGAGCCTCGACGCCGTCACCATGCTGCGTCACGGAAAGGTCCAGCTCGCCCTTCACCACCTCCGCGATGCGACCGCTGCCGGCGGTCGTCCGCTGCTGATCCTGCACGGGCTCGGAGAGGCCGCACCGCGAAGCGCTCCCCGGTGGACGGACGGATGGCCGGGACCGGTCGCTGCGCTCGACTTCACCGGCCACGGAGCGTCGACCATTCCACGCG
Source organism: Ilumatobacteraceae bacterium (assembly GCA_035529175.1). Lineage (GTDB taxonomy): Bacteria > Actinomycetota > Acidimicrobiia > Acidimicrobiales > Ilumatobacteraceae > Sva-07. The sequence goes on along the minus strand of DATKXG010000186.1, from coordinate 2,260 downwards.
GTGGTGGCTACACCGCCGAGCTGCTCCTCGGCGACGCCGACGCGGCGCTCGAGTCGCTGACCGACGGCGACCCCGCTCGATCGATCACGGTGGTGGGCCGCGGTCTCGGTGCCTACATCGCCCTCCAGCTCGCCGGCGCCCGCGCCGCGCAGGTGCACGGGGCGATCCTCGTCGACGGACCGGGACTGGCGGGTGGACCGACCGGGCCGACATCGCAGAGCTTCTTCTCGCTGCCGCCGAGCGCAAGTCCCCCCGACCCGTATGCGCTCGTCGAGTTGGGCCGGGACCTCCGCCCGCCCGACTACGCGACACTGTTCGTGCGCCTCGCTCTCGCCGGCTCCGACCTCGAGGAGCCGATCGCCGTCGCGAGCGTGTTCCGGCCCGAGTGGCTCGACGCGGTCGCCCGCGAGCACGGCGTGATGCACGCGACCCTCGCCGAGGCGCTCGACGCCTACGCAGGCTGATCGCGGCGAGCGCGAGTAGCCTGATCGACGTGTCGCCAGCATCGTTCGCGCTGATCGTGGTCGGCGGTTTCGTGCTCATGGAGCCGCTGACCGCAGCCACCCATCGCTGGGTGATGCACGGCATCGGCGAATGGTTCCACCGCAGCCATCACCGGGCGAACCGCACGCCGGGCTGGGAGCGCAACGACTGGTTTCCCGTCGCCTTCGCGTCGATCGTGATGTTCGGGTTCTGGCTCGGATTCAACACCACGCTGACGGCGCTCATCCCACTCGGGATCGGGATCACGCTGTACGGCGTGGCGTACGCGCTGGTCCACGACGGGTACATCCATCGTCGCCTCGGCGTGTTCGGTACTCGGCGCATCCCGGCGCTCGACCGGCTCGCCGACGCCCATCGGATCCACCACCTCTACAACGCGGCGCCCTACGGGATGCTCGCACCGATAGTCCCCGCCGAGCTGCGCGAGCGTGCCGCCGCCACCGATCGCGACCCATTCGCGGTCCCGGCGACGTCGACCGCGCGTTGACGCGAGCGATCGGCATGGATTGCCTGGTGGATTGTCGGGGCGGCGCTGCTAGATTCGGGTCGCTCTCAACGAGACAAGGCCATTGCCTTCAGGCCCCCATCGTCTAGTGGCCTAGGACACCACCCTTTCAAGGTGGCGGCACGGGTTCGAATCCCGTTGGGGGTGCGGCGCGAGAGCGTCAAACATATGGTCCCGTGGTGAAGTCTGGAGTTCACGCCGGCCTGTCAAGCCGGAGGTCGCGGGTTCAAGTCCCGTCGGGACCGCAGCAGGGGCCACTCGTCATCGCAAGATGACGGGTGGCTTTTCTGTATGAACACCGTGTCGAACGCCAGATTCGACACGAACACGGTCGAGTAGCTCAGTTGGCAGAGCACACGCCTGAAAAGCGTGGGGTCACCGGATCGACGCCGGTCTCGACCACCAGGAACGCCGCCTGCGGCCCGCCCACCCCGGGCGGAGTGCCGCCGCCGCACCACCCGATCCACCGATGAGCCAAGTGACGCCATCCGGGCGGTTCGCTCATCGCGCACTTGGGTCGCGGTGCACGGAACGATCAACAGGCGGCGGTAAGACTTCGGTCGTGCCTCGTGTCCAGCGGTGGAGTTGGTTGATCTCGGCCGCGTGTGCGGTGCTCATCGCGACCACGGTGTCATCCGATCGTGCCGCCGCACAGAGCGCCGACAACGGGCTCGAGGAAGCGTCGGTCAACTCCTTCGAGTTCGACCCGACGCGAGGCGTCGTGCGCGTCACGATCGACATCGATCTGCGCAACGTGACGACCGACCGCGTCGAGGGTGACCTCATCCGACGCACGTTCTTCGACAGCTACTTCGTCGCGGTCCCGCGCGGCGCCGAGAACATCGTCGCCACACGCAACGGCGCGGTGCTCGAGGGTGCGCTCGAGTTCGACCCCGAGTTCCCGGCATTCTCGACCTACCGGTTTCCGCTCGGCACCGAGCTGTTCAGCGGGCAGTCGACCAGCCTCCAGGTCACCTACGACCACTTGGGCGCACCCCCGCGCGATCAGGTGCCGTGGCGCGTCAACGAGGCCTACGCCGGATTCGTCGCGTTCGGTCTCGGCGACGACGGACTGGTCACGCTGCGGATCTCGCAACCGTTCGGCTACGAGTTCGACGAGTTCACCGACCTGACCGGGTTCGAGGTCGGTGAACCGGACGGGTTCGCCACGGTGGTACACACACGTGCCGGCCTGAACGAGGACACCAGGATCACGGTCGGGCTGGCCAACGACGACCGGCTCGTGTCGAC
>DATKXG010000185.1:0-18234 GCA_035529175.1 Ilumatobacteraceae bacterium | reverse complement strand
CGCGGCCGAGCGCGGTGTCCAGGTCGCCGTGCTCGTCGAGCTCAAAGCTCGATTCGACGAGGCCAACAATGTCCAGTGGGCGCGTCAGCTCGAACGGTCCGGGGTCCATGTGGTGTACGGAATGGTCGGGTTGAAGACGCACAGCAAGGTCGCCTTGGTCGTGCGCAACGATGGCGACATGTTGCGGCGCTACGTCCACATCGGCACCGGCAACTACAACGCGAAGACCGCGCGGATCTACGAGGACCTCGGTGTGCTCACCTGTTCGCCCGACATCGGCGACGATGCAACCCAGCTGTTCAACCACCTCACCGGCTACAGCCGGTCTGAGGACTACCGCAACTTGCTCGTCGCGCCACGTGACCTGCGCCGACAGCTCGTCGATCTGATCGAACACGAGGCGTCGTTCGGGACCGACGGGCACATCGTGCTCAAGTGCAATTCGATCGCCGACGACGAACTCATCGAGACGCTGTACGCCGCGAGTGCCGAGGGCACGCGTATCGACATGATCGTGCGGGGGATCTGTTGCCTGCGCGCTGGGGTTCCGGGCCTCTCGGAGACGATCCGGGTCCGCAGCGTGTTGGGTCGGTACCTCGAGCACAGCCGCATCTACCGGTTCGCGCACGGCAACGTGATCCATGGCGAACGTCTGCCGACCGCGACGTCCGATGCGGTGTTCCTGATCGGCTCGGCGGACCTGATGCCGCGCAACTTGAATCGTCGGGTGGAGGTGATGGTGCCGATCGAGCACCCGCGCCACACCGCCGCGCTCGACCAGGCGCTCGAGTTCGCACTGGCCGACGACATCGTCGCCTGGGAGCTGCAGCCCGACGACACCTGGACACGTGTCGGTCCGACGAACTCGTTCGAGCCGCACAGCCAGGAGCGGATGTACCGCTGGACGGTGCAGCAGCAACTCGCCGGGCGTTCTTGAGCCGATCCGGCCAGAGTTGGCCGGATCGACGCCTGCTGTTCACCTCCGGTTCACCTGAGGCGGGGTTCGGGTTCACCTGAGGTGTCTACGGTCCCTACCGACATCGACGATCGTCGGTGTCGTGTGAACACCACATGACCGATCAACCACCCCCGAACGGAGTTGAAGCGTGAACACTCCCAAGCGCCGCCTAGTTGCAGGTGCCCTTGCACTCACCCTCGTCGCCGCCGCGTGCGGCAGCGACGACTCCACGACCGAGGAGCCGTCGGCCCCCGGCGAGACCTCGGCGACAGCCGACGGCGGCACGGACATGGCCGAAGTCTCCGGAACGCTCGTCGGCGTCGGCGCGTCGTCGCAGGCGGCCGCCATGCAGGGTTGGCGGGCTGGATTCCAGGCGCTCAACCCCGACTCGACCATCGAGTACGACCCGGTCGGCTCGGGCGGCGGACGCGAGACGTTCCTGTCGGGCGGCTCGGACTTCGCGGGCTCCGACGCCGCGCTCAAGGACGAGGAGTTCACGCAGTCGATCGAGCGCTGCGCCGGCGACCAGGGCGCGATCAACCTGCCCCACTACATCTCGCCGATTGCGCTCCCGTACAACCTCCCATCGCTGGAGGGGCAGACGCTCAACCTCAGCGCTGAGGTGATCGCCGGCATCTTCGCCAACGAGATCACCGAGTGGAACGATCCGGCGATCGCCGCCGACAATCCCGACCTCGAACTTCCTGACACGACGATCAATCCGGTGCACCGCTCCGACGAGTCCGGCACCACCGAGAACTTCACCGACTACCTGGCGCAGGCTGCACCTGACGTGTGGACGTTCGGCGCGCTGGAGATCTGGGATGAAGGCCCGCGCGGTGGTGAAGGCGCCCCGCAGACCAGCGGCGTCGTTTCTGCGGTTGGTGTCGGTGAGGGCTCGATCGGCTACGCCGACGCCAGCCAGATCGGTGACCTGCCCGCCGCCGCGGTCGGCGTTGCCGGTGAGTTCGTAGAGTTCTCGCCCGAGGCGGCCGGTCGCATCGTCGACTCGTCCGAGCGCACTGGTGGTCAGAGCGAATTCGACTTCGCCATCGAGGTCAACCGCACGCCGGACACCGCCGACACCTACCCGATCGCTCTCGTCTCGTACCACATCGTCTGCCTGCAGTACGACAGCCAGGAGACGGTCGATCTGGTCAAGGCCTTCATGAGCTATGTCGGTTCCGACGAGGGTCAGGCGGCTGCCGCCGAGTCCGCCGGTGCTGCTCCGATTTCACCCGAGGTCCAGGCAGAGATCCTGAACTCGATTGCCCAGATCTCGGTCGCATCCTGATGCTGTCGGTGCGCCGTCGCGGCGCGCCGATCCCGTTCCTCCCGAGATGACCGCCTGAAGAGGCACGGGCCCGGGTCCACTACGGTGGGCCCGGACCCGGGTCATCCGCTCGTTCCTCGACTCCCTTCAATACCCGTGCAGCCCGGAGCACGGCGGAGGCCCTCCACGTGACCATCACCGAAACGCCGCCCGGTGCCGGGCACTCATCCTCGCCGACCGAGCAGACCAGCAAGCTCGGCGACCGCATCTTCGGCGGACTCTCGCTCGGCGCAGGCATCTTGATCCTCGTCACGCTTGCTGCGGTGGCGCTGTTCCTCATCACCGAGGCATGGCCGACCTTCGGCGCTGATCCTTCCGAGTTCGACGCAGAGGACAGCTTCTTGCAGTACGTCGGCCCGCTGCTGTTCGGCACGATCTGGGCGGCCTTCCTGGCGCTGTTGATCGCCTTGCCCGTGGCGGTAGCGGTCGCGCTGTTCATCAGCCATTACGCCCCGAAGCGGCTCGCTGTCACGTTCGGCTACTTCATCGACCTCCTCGCGGCGATCCCATCGGTCGTGTTCGGCATCTGGGGCATCGCGGTGTTGGCGCCGATCCTGTCGCGGAGTGTGTATCCCTGGCTCGAGGACAACCTCGGCTTCCTGCCGTTCTTCGCCGGGCCGGCCTCCACGAGTGGCCGCACGATGATGACCACGGCCATCGTGCTCGCCGTCATGATCCTGCCGATCATCACGGCGATCTCGCGTGAGGTCTTCCTCCAGACCCCACGCCTCCACGAAGAGGCATCGCTCGCCCTCGGCGCGACCAAGTGGGAGATGATTCGCCAGGCGGTCATTCCCTACGGTCGCTCGGGCGTGATCAGCGGTGCGATGCTCGGGCTCGGCCGGGCGCTCGGCGAGACGATGGCGGTCGCGATCATCCTGTCGCCGGCCGACCTCTATACGTTCAACGTCATCAGCAACCAGAACCCGAACACGATCGCCTCGAACATCGCCCTCAAGTTCCCGGAATCGTCCGGGCTCGAGGTCAACCGGTTGATCGCCACGGGCCTGGTGTTGTTCGCGATCACCTTCCTCGTCAATGCGTTCGCCCGCAAGGTCGCCAGCGCCGGGTTCTCGGGGGCTGCAGGATGACCCTCACCGAACAGCGCCCAGCGCCTGCCGAGCACGAGTCCTCGATCACCGCCGGTCGCCTCGGCAGGAGCCGGCACGTTGCCGTCGCTGTCGGAGCGGTCGTGCTCGGAGCGCTCTCCTGGCTCCCGGAGGGTTCGCCGAACTGGGCCCGCTGGATCGTCGTCACCATCGTTGCGTACTGCGGTGGCATCTACGTCGCGTCGCGCATCGTCGAGGGGCGCCGGCAGGCGCTCGATCGTCTGATGTCCGCGATCGTCACGAGTTGCTTCCTGATCGTCGCCATGCCGCTCGTGTCGCTGGTGTGGACCGTCATCGAGCGCGGGTCGAACCGCTTCGACAGCACGTTCTTCACCGAGACGATGCGAGGCGTGGTCGGCGAAGGTGGCGGTGCCTATCACGCCATCGTCGGCACGCTCATCGTCACCGGACTCGCGACGCTGATGTCGGTGCCGTTCGGTCTGTTCACCGCGATCTACCTCGCCGAGTACGGCCATGGCACGAGACTCGCCAAGGCGATCCAGTCGATGGTCGACGTGATGACCGGCATCCCGTCGATCGTGGCCGGCCTGTTCGCCTATGCGCTGTTCGAGCTGCTGTTCGGGCCGGGCACGCGTTCCGGGATCGCCGGAGCCGTGGCATTGACGGTGCTGATGACCCCGGTCGTCGTGCGCTCGTCCGAGGAGATGTTGCGCCTCGTGCCCGACGAACTCCGCGAGGCGTCCTATGCGCTGGGCGTCCCGAAGTGGAAGACGATCGTGAAGGTGGTTCTGCCCACCGCCATCGCCGGCATCATCACCGGCGTGGTGCTCGCCATCGCCCGGGTGATCGGCGAGACCGCTCCACTGCTCGTCACCGCCGGGCTCGCGCAGGGCGTCAACTGGAACCCCTTTGACGGTCGTATGACGACCTTGCCCGTGTTCACCTACTACCAGTACGTGCAGCCCGGACTGCCGCCCGAGGCCGGTCAGGACCGCGCGTGGACCGCTGCGCTGACGCTGATGATCATCGTGGGCGTGCTGTTCTCGCTTGCTCGTATCCTGTCCACAGCACTCAAGCCGAAGGGCCTGAAATGACCATGTCCGACCAGCGGGCCACCATCCGTACCACCGGCGAGGATTTCTCCGACATGACCGATCGACTCGACACGCCTACCGACACGGCCGTCGCGTCGACGCCGAACGATCTGCCGACCGGTCCAGACAACCGGATCGTCGTCGAAGACCTGAACATCTACTACGGGTCGTTCCTGGCGGTGAAGGACGTGAACATGGTGATCGAACCACGTTCGGTGACCGCCCTGATCGGGCCGTCCGGATGTGGCAAGTCGACCTTCATCCGATCGCTCAACCGCATGCACGAGGTCATCGACGGGGCCTACGTCGAAGGCTCGGTCTACGTCGACGGCGAGGACCTGTACGGCCCGGGCGTCGACCCGGTGGCGGTGCGGCGCAAGGTCGGCATGGTCTTCCAGCGTCCGAACCCGTTCCCGACGATGTCGATCGCCGACAACGTGCTCGCAGGCAAGCGACTCAACAGCAAGCGGTTCGCAAAGGGCGAGGCCGACGAGCTGGTCGAGAAGTCGCTGCGAGGAGCGAACCTGTGGGATGAGGTCAAGGACCGTCTCGACAAGCCCGGGTCCGGGCTGTCGGGCGGCCAGCAGCAGCGTCTCTGCATCGCCCGCGCGATCGCCGTCGAGCCGGAGATCCTGCTCATGGACGAGCCGTGTTCGGCCCTCGACCCGATTTCGACGCTGGCGATCGAGCAGCTGATGAACGAGCTGAAGTCGACGTACACGATCGTGATCGTCACCCACAACATGCAGCAGGCGGCCCGTGTCTCGAAGCGCACGGCGTTCTTCACGATCGACGGCACCGGCCAGCCGGGCTACGTGGTCGAGATGGACGACACCGACGTCATGTTCTCGAACCCGAAACAGCAATCGACGATCGACTACGTGACCGGACGGTTCGGCTGATGAACGAGCTGCGCTCCGAGTTCCACCGGCAACTCGACGAGATCCAGACCGGCATCGCCCGGATGTCGGCAGGCGTGACCGAGCTGGTTCCTCGCGCGACCGAGGTCTTGCTGTCGATGGACCTCGAGGCGGCCGAGTACATGATCCTCGGCGACGACGAGTACGACCGGCGCTCGCTCGAACTCGAGGAGCGTTGCTTCAGGGTCATTGCGCTGCAAGCACCGGTCGCAACGGACCTGCGGGCGGTGATTTCCTCGATCAAGATCATCGCGGACATCGAGCGTTCCGCAGATCTGTGCGTCAACATCTGCAAGGCAGCCCGGCGCATCTACGGCCATGAACTCGACCCGCACCTTCGCGGAGTCATCCAGAAGATGGGCGATCAGGCGCAGGTGCTCTTCAAGGAGGCGACGGAGGCCTACCTCAATCTCGATGGTGTGCGCGCCGCCGCGCTCCACGACATGGATGCCTACCTCGATGACCTCCATCGCCAACTCATCCAAGTGATCTTCGAGAGCCATGCGGCGGGGAACATCGACCTGCAAGTCGCGGTGCAGCTCGCGGTCGTCGCCCGCTTCTACGAACGCATCGGTGACCACGCGGTCAACGTGGGCGACCGAACCCGCTACATCGTCAACGGCTGGCTGCCCGAGCGTCCGTATGCCGAGAGCGACAACGATCCTCCCAACGTGGTGACGGTGCCCGAGACCACCGACGACTGAACATGATCGTCGCGGTCGGGGTTGCGCTCGTGCTCGGCGTTGCGGTCGGCTACGGCATCTTCCGATTCGTGGAGCATCGCCGTGCTCGAACTGATCCCGCTCCTCAGGCTCAGGTTCCACTCGCGGACGGCGAGAGCGACGTGTCAGGCTCGCTGCGCGAGGCGGTCGAGCATCTCGAGATCGGTGTGCTCGTCGTCGACGGTGTCGGACAGGTGGGGTACCGCAATGCTGCGGCTCGGTCGTTTCGCGGAACCCACGTCGGCGTTCTCCTGGACGATCACGTGGCCGATGTCGTCGCGGACTCCCGGCGCGCCGGCACCGCTGTCGCCGTCGTCGAGCTCCACGGGCCTCCGAAGCTCTGGCTCGAGATCTCCGCCCATTCGGTACCGAGTGGCGGAGCGGTTGTGAGCATCCGCGACGTCAGCGAGCGCGTCCGGACCGACAACATGCGCTCGGACTTCGTGACCAACATCTCCCACGAGCTGAAGACGCCCGTGGGTGCCGTCGCGGTACTCGCCGAAGCGCTCATCGACGAATTGGATCCGGCCGTGGTCACGCGGCTGTCGGACCATCTGGTCGAGGAGGCACACCGCGCCGTTCGGACGATCGACGATCTCCTCAAGCTCTCCGAGATCGAGTCGACGCGACCGGGCGACCAGGTCGTCGACCTGGCGGCGGTGGTCGAGTCCGCCGTTGCTCGCGGACGCGTCGTCGACGGCGGACGCGGCGTCGAGATCACCCCGCTCGACATGCCCGAGGGACTGCAGTTGCGCGGCGACGAGCGTCAGCTGGTTTCGGCAGTCGGAAACCTGGTCGAGAACGCCGTGAAGTACAGCCATGCCGGCGACGTCGTCCAGGTCCGGGTTCGGGTCGACGACTCGGCGATCGAGGTGATGGTCGCCGACCAGGGGATCGGTATCCCGACCCGCGACCTCGATCGGGTGTTCGAACGGTTCTACCGGGTGGACCGAGCCCGAAGTCGTGAAACCGGTGGCACGGGTCTCGGCCTGGCCATCGTCCGTCACGTGGCGACGAATCACGGCGGCGAGGTGCTCGTGTCGTCGCAGGAAGGTGAGGGCTCGACGTTCGTGTTGCGCCTCCCGGCGACGCGTTTGGTGGCCCCGGGCAACCCGGCACGGAGCAAGATGCACGAGGAGCAACAGCATCGTGAGTGAGGCAACGGTTCTCGTCGTCGAGGACGAGGCGAGTTTCGTCGAGGCACTGACCATCGGTCTGCGTCGAGAAGGCTTCGAGGTCGTGGTGGCCACCGACGGCGTCCAGGCGCTCGAGCTGTTCGACGCGACCCAGCCGGACATCGTGTTGCTCGACGTCATGCTTCCCAAGATCAGCGGCATCGACGTGTGCCGTCAGCTCCGCAAGCGCACACAGGTCCCAATCATCATGGTGACCGCGAAGGGTGCCGAGATCGACACGGTCGTGGGGCTCGAGGTGGGCGCCGACGACTACGTGACCAAGCCCTATCGCCTGCGCGAGCTGGTCGCGCGGATGCGCGCAGTTCTGCGCCGCTCCGAGTTGAACGGGGCAGCTGGGATCCCGATCACCATGACACCAGGTCTCGTGCAGGTCGGCGATGTGTCACTCGACCCGGAGGAGCATCGTGTGTCGGTCAACGGCCGAGAGCTCCCGATGCCGCTCAAGGAATTCGAGCTGTTGCACATCCTGCTCGCAAATGCCGGAAGGGTCCTGCCGCGCGAGACGTTGATCGACCGGGTGTGGGGGAGCGACTACGTCGGCGACACCAAGACGCTCGACGTTCACGTGAAACGGCTGCGCGGCAAGATCGAAGCCGATCCGGCGGCCCCGACTCGGATCGTGACGATCCGCGGGCTCGGCTACAAGTACGAGCGCAACTGACCGACTGCGGGCGGTCCGGCTGGGTCGCGCCGAGTCGCGTAGGATCGGCTCGGTGGAACGGGTCAACGCGACGAAGCGACCTCCCGCCTCCAAGTTCCGTCGCCTGGCGGTCACCCATGCACTGATGATGGGCGGCGATGCCGCCATGGTGGTGGCGCTGGCGGACTCGTTGTTCTTCGACATCGATCTCGATGCTGCGCGCTCGCGCGTGCTGCTGTTCCTCGTGATCGGGTTCGCTCCGTTCCTGGTCGTCGCACCGCTGATCGGACCGCTGATCGACCGTGTGGCCGGCGGCCGCAAGTTTGTCATCCAGGTGGTGGCGCTGTTGCGGGTGATCCTCACACTGCTGATGGCGCAGTATCTCGACGCCCTCGCGCTGTTTCCGCTCGTGTTCGCCTCGCTCGTGCTCCAGAAGACGTACGCCGTGTCGAAATCGGCGATCGTGCCGTCGACCGTGAGGTCGGAAGCCGAACTCGTCGAGGCCAACTCCAAACTCGGCCTGATCGCCGGCATCACCGGAGCGGTGGCGGTGATTCCCGCGGGCATCCTGCTGAAGGTCGTCGGCGCGCCGGCCACGCTCGTGTACGGGGCGATGCTCTTCGCCGGTGCGCTGGTGGCGGCCACCCGGTTGTCGCCGGACGTCGTCGCCTCTGATGCCGCAGACGCCGAGGAGACGACCGAGCTGCACTCGTCGAACGTCCAGCTCGGCGCGATCGCCATGACGGTGCTGCGCGGGCTGGTCGGCTTCACCTTCTTCCATCTTGCCTTCTGGCTCCGGTCGCAGGATCAAGGCACGTTGTGGTTCGCAGCCGTCGTCGGCGTCTCGGCGCTCGCTGCGATGGTGGGCAATGCGGTGGCATCGCTGCTGCGCGCCCGCGTGCGCGAAGAGACGATGCTCACCGTCGCGCTGCTGGTGTGCGCCGGGGCCGGGCTTGCCGTTTCGGTGCTCGGCGGACCGCTCGGCGCCGTCGTGCTCGCCGGCGTGTTGAACCTGATGGCCGCGTTGGGCAGGCTCAACTTCGAGAGCATCGTGCAGCGTGACGCCCCCGGAGCGAACCGTGGTCGAGCGTTCGCCGTCTTCGAGACGCGATTCCAGCTGGCGTGGGCGATCGGCGCGTTCGTCGCAGTGGCGCTACAGGTGTCGGGATCGGTCGGCTTCCTGATCGTGGCAGCCGTCGCCGTGGCGACGAGTGTCCACCTGCTCGGCCGGCGGCGCGCCGGCGGCGCCACGCGGTCGCCGGTCAGTCGTCGGCGACCCGGGCGAGCCAGAGGCCAGGCGCCTCGATCTCGTTCGGAGTCGGCACGGCGCCCGGACGTCTGAACAGCGGCTCGAGGCCGTGCTCGCCGGCGCGATCGACCACGCCCTGAACGAACGCCTTGCCGCGGGCGGTCTGCTCGGCGCCGAGGCGAATGCCGAGCAACCGTTCGACGAAGATCTCGTCCGGTGACGCTTCGGCGCGACGCCGTCTCGCCGCCTCGGCGATTTGGAGTGCGCTGCCCCCGATGATCCGGACGGCGACGGCATCGACCACCCAGTCGATGACGCCGATGGTGACGGCGACGGCGGCATCGAGTTCGGGTTCGAGCGCCAGTTGCTCGGCAGAGCGAACGGCGCCGAGCAGGACCTCGGGATCACCGAACGCCTGCTGCATGGCGGCCATCGGGTCGCTCTGGTCGATGTCGAGCGACGTGAGCTTGTCGGACAGGGCCGAGGGGTCGGGTCGGAAGCCGCCGACGTGGCGCTGCACGAGGGAGCGCAGATGGTCGGCGATGTGGCCGATCGACAGCAGCGTGAGCCCGGCGAGCTCGTGGGCCAATACCCACAGGCGCATTTCGTCGAGCTCGATCGACCAGTCGGATGCGAACGTGTCGATGTTTGCCGGCACGAGGACAAGTGCCGGCGTTGCGCGAGGGATCGGGAGGTCGTACACGCCGAATGCCCTGCGGGCGAGGTTGCCGACCATCGAGCCGACGCTCATCCCCATCATCGCCGGCGCCATCATCTTGCCGAGCCCGGCCATCATCTGCGCCATCGGGTCGGCTGCCATGTCAGCGGGCAGGTCGTCGGTGCCGCCGAGCGACGTGGCGAGGTCGGTGAACAGCGGCCGGTACGCCTCGAGCGTCTGCTGTGCCCACTGCTCGGGAGTGGCGACGTCCGGTTCTGTCGACGGGACCTCGAGCTGCATGACGTCGGCGACGTGGAGCCGGGCGATCTCGGCGAGCTCGCGATACTTGATCCGCACGCTCGGATCGACGTTGCCGGAGGTCGAGACACCGGTGCCCGACAACAGCCCCCCTCCGTTCGCGGCGAGCACGGCGAACTGGCGGGCGGCATCCCAGTTCAGTGGTCCCTGCCCCGACAGCGCCCGCGACAAGTCGCCGAACAGCGGCATGCCGGCGAACGGGTCGATCGATTCGCCCGGATCGTCCTGGTCGGCCATACCCCGATGCTACGGGTTGGCCGACCGGTCGGTACGTCGGAGGGAGCGCCGCGGCGGGATCGGTGGCGTCATCGGTTACGCGGGGGCATCGCTATCGTGCGGGCGATGGATGGCCGTGTCGAGCGCACCGTGGTCGTGCTCACCGGAGCGGGCGGCGCGCTCGGCCACCGCGTCGGCGCAGCGATCGACGGTTGCGAGGTCGTGCTCGCCGACTCGCCCACCGACGACGCCGTCCGCGCCCTCCAGGGGTGTGGAGGCGAGTCCACGGGCCGAGAGTGCACGGTCAGGATCGCAGCGGTCGTCGACCTCGGCAGCAGCGACTACGACAATCGCGCAGCGCGGCGCGAGAGTGCCACCGAATCCGTGGCGGCGACGCTGGCGATCGCCGATGAGGTCGGCGCGGATCATGTCGTGTTCGTGTCGTCCGCGCTCGTCTATGGCGCTGCGGCGAACAACCCCGTGCCGTTGACCGAGGACGCCGCGTTGCGCCCGGATGTCGAGTTCGTGTTCGCACGCCAGCTCGCGTCGGCCGAGGAACTCGTCGAACAGTGGCGGACCGCTCGCCCCGGACGCACCACGTGCGTGTTGCGTCCGGCGGTGGCGTTGGCTGCCGACGGCAGCTCGCGTCTTGCCACGGCGTTGGTGTACGGGTTCGGTCGCCGTCTGGCCCAAGCCGACCCGCCGTCGCAGTTCCTCCATCTCGACGACCTCGCAGCGGCGGTGGCGATCGGCGTCGGCCGTCGTCTCGATGGCGTCTTCAACGTGGCCCCGGATGGTTGGGTGCCCGGCGAGCGGGTCCGTGCACTGTCAGGTGAGCGTCCACGTCTGCCGCTGCCCGAACGGCTCAGCGAACTCGTGGCTGCGCTGCGCTGGCGGTTCCTCCGAGGGCCGATCCCTCCCGGCCTGCTGCCTTACACACTCGAACCGTGGGTCGTGTCGAACGGCCGGCTCCGAGCGGCGGGCTGGGCGCCGACCGTCACGAACGAACAGACCTACGTCGAGAGCACCGAGGCACCGTGGTGGGCAATGGTGTCGCCGAAGCGCCGACAAGAGCTGGCGCTCGGGGGCGGCGTGTTCGCGCTGGCCGTCGGCGCACTCGTGGGCGCGATCGTCGCTCGACGCTGGTTCATCCGTCGACGAGGCTGAGCAGGTCACCCTCGCTCACGCGTGCGACCAGGTCGCCGTCGGCGTCGAAGATCACGGACCCGTCCGGGACGTCCAGGTGCTGGGCGAGATCCCAGGTGAGCTGGTACGTGACCGCCTCGGTGCGCACGAAGACGGTGTCGTCGCCGGCCGGAGCGGCGTCGGCCACCTGGGTACCGTCGACGTCGAGCTGCGGGCCTGGGGTGATGGCGTGCGGGAACGCCACGAACGACGTCGACAGCGCAGTCTGCGCCGCGAGCGGCGTGCGAGCCATCGATGGTGCAGTCGAATTCACCAACGCCGTCTCGGGCGGTTCGACCACGGCGCGGGCCGTGATCGGCGTGGTCGTCGAGCTCAACGCGACCGGACCGCTCGCGGCGCGCGGGGTCATCGCCACGACCATGGCCGCCACCGCGAGGACCGCCAAGGTGCCGCCGCCCAGTGCGAGCAGGCTCACCTGGGTCCGTCGACTCGTGTCGTCGACGTCGAGCCGCGTCGGCCCGAGTTCGGAAGGGTGCCGCCACGAACGCTCGTGCGGTGGCAGGGGACCTGACTCCACGAGGACGAGATCGTACAACGCTGCGCGGAGGTCGTGGCCGCGGCCGACGGGCGAGGCGCCCGCATCGCTACGATGCCGACGTGGATCAACCCCTCGATGGTGATGACTGGTTCGGTCTCACCGAGTCCGAACTACCGATCGGCGCTGCCTACGACTGGGCGGTCCGGCCGCAGTGCGGTGCGGTCGTGCTCTTCAGCGGGACGATCCGTGACCACGCCGACGGGCGTTCGGGCGTCGAGCATCTCACCTACGAGGCCTACGAGGAGCAGGCGCTGCCCCGCTTCGCTGAGATCGGAGCCGAGCTACGGCGCCGCTGGCCCGACACCGGTCGCGTCGTGCTCCTGCACCGGCTCGGCCGGCTCGGGATCGGCGAGTCGTCGGTGATTGCCGTGGTGTCGGCGCCACATCGCGCCGAGGCGTTCGAGGCGGCGCGCTTCGCGATCGACGCCCTCAAGGAGTCCGCTCCGATCTGGAAGCACGAAGTGTGGGCCGACGGTGCCGACTGGGGAACCGGCGCCCACGACCTCCGCGACGCGAGATCGGTGGGTTCGGAGTGACCGCCGCCGTCGTCGCCGGGTTCCTGGTGCTCGGCGTCATCGTGGCGTTCGTCGCAACGGCGGCGCGGCGCAACCGCCAACCGCCCGACGACATCGCCTCGTTCCGGCGTCAGATCGACGCGTTGTCGCCCGAGGCGCGGCGTCAGACGTCCGATCGGATGAAACCGTCCGAACGGGCCGCCAGCGGCGATGATGGTGGCGATGACACGTGACGCCACTGCGCTCGGCGCGGCACACCCCTCCCCACGGGCGCAGGTGAGCACTCATGGCGCGTGACCTCGCCATCGACCTGGGCACCGCCAACACCCTCGTCTACATGAAGGGTCGCGGCATCGTGCTCAACGAGCCGTCGGTCATCGCTCTCAACCGCCAGACGGGCGAGGTGCTCGCCACCGGGCGCGAAGCGTGGCAGATGATCGGGCGGACGCCGGGCTACATCGTGGCCGTGCGCCCGCTGCGCGGCGGGGCGATCACCGACTTCGAGATCACCGAGCGGATGATCCGCCTGCTGCTGCAACGTGTCGGTGTCAGCCGCTTCACGCGACCCAAGGTCGTCATCTGCGTTCCCTCGGCAATCACCGAGGTCGAACGGCGCGCGGTCACCGACGCGGCCCGCCGGGCCGGCGCCGCCGACGCCAACCTGATCGAGCAGCCGATGGCAGCGGCGATCGGCGCCGACCTGCCGATCGACGAGCCCGTCGGCAACATGGTGATCGACATCGGCGGCGGCACCAGCGAGACGGCCGTCATCAGCCTCGGCGGCATCGTCGCACTCGAAGCCGTGCGCGTCGGATCCTTCGACATCGACGCGGCGATCCAGAACTACGTGCGGCGCGAACATGGCATCGCCATCGGCGAACGCACCGCCGAGGAGATCAAGGTGGCGATCGGGTCGGCGGACCCGACGCCCGACGAGCACCAGGCCGAGGTGCGCGGGCGCGACCTGATGACCGGGTTGCCCAAGACGGTGCTGCTCACCCCGGAGGAAGTCCGCTACGCGATCGAGGATGTCGTGTCGTCGATCGTGGCGTCGGTGATCCGGTGCTTGTCGAAGGCGCCTCCGGAGTTGTCGCAGGACTTCCTCGTGCGTGGCATGTACCTCGTCGGCGGCGGCGGGCTGCTGCGCGGTCTGGCCGAGCGCATCGAGCGCGAGACCGAGGTGCCGGTCAAGATGTCGAACGTCCCGCTCGAGGCGGTCGTCTTGGGCGCCGGCCACGTGATCGAGCACTATGAGGCCTTGAAGGGCATGTTCATGGGTGCCCGTCGCTGAACGGAGAAGCAGCGTGAGCCAGTCCGACGAGCAACGAGCCGAGGGTCGACAGGTCACCGACATCGACAGTCTCATCGAGGCGTTCCGTTCGATGAGCGCCGAGGAGATCGCAGCGCGTGGGTTCACCGTCGAAGGTACCTTCGACCAGGTCGACGACCCGATCTTGCTGGGCCCCGACGGACTGCCGGTCAACACGTGGCAGGAGAGCTACCCGTACACCGAACGGATGTCGCGTTCGGAGTACGAGTCGTTGAAGCGTGACCTCCAGGTCGAGCTGCTCAAGGCACAGGACTGGATCAAGTCGACCGGTCAGAAGATCGTGCTGGTCTTCGAAGGACGTGACGCCGCCGGCAAGGGAGGAACCATCAAGCGGTTCCTCGAGCATCTCGACCCGCGCGGCGCCGAGGTCGTGGCGCTCAGCGTGCCGTCGCAGCGCGAGCAGGGTGAGTGGTTCTTCCAACGGTACGTGCGGCATCTGCCGACCCGAGGCGAGATGCGGTTCTTCGATCGTTCGTGGTACAACCGCGCCGGCGTCGAGCGGGTGATGGGGTACTGCACGCCCGAGGAGTACGAGGAGTTTCTTCGCTCGGTGCCGCAGTTCGAGGAGATGCTGATGAACGCGGGCACCACACTGGTCAAGCTGTGGTTCTCGGTGTCGCGCCGCGAGCAGATCGCCAGGTTCACGATCCGGCGCATCGACCCGGTCCGGCAGTGGAAGCTCAGCCCGACCGACATTGCGTCGCTCGATCGTTGGGACGACTACACCCAGGCGAAGCTCACGATGTTCGAGCGCACCTCGACCGAGCTCGCTCCCTGGACCATCGTGCGCAGCAACGACAAGAAGCGTGGACGCATCAATGCGATGCGCCACGTGCTGTCTGTGCTGCCGTACGAGGGCAAGAACCTCGATGTCGTCGTTCCGCCCGACCCGCTGATCGTCGGCACCCCTGACACGCTCCCCGACCACGGCGAACAGTGGTAGCCGCGGGTACGGAAACCCCCTGCGATGCCGTCGCCGGAGTGAGCTAGTCTGACATCGTCCGTCGACCGAGAGGAGGAGTTGCACATGACCGTTGTTGCCGCTTCCACCGTCGGTCGCGTGTCGTGCTGAACCAGCCGACCTGAGCCCGTGCTCCATCGCTTCTCTCCCGTTGCCCGGAGTGGCGCGACCGAACTTCGTCCATCGTCGTTCTCCCGCGCCAGAGGTGCACACATGTCCGATCAACCGTCCTGGCTCGTCGCCGAGCCCTACTCCGACGTCGACCACGGCGTCGTCAAGAGCGGGAAGGAGGCCCAGGTCAATCTTGTCGAACGCATCGGTGACGACGGCCGCTCGTGTCTCATCGCCCGCAAGCGGTACCTGCCGCGACACGTCACCCAGAAGGGGCAGCTCGAGGCGATGGGCGTGCAGCGCGCGTCCGCCTTCCGTCACGATGTCCAGTACCGGGAGGGCCGACAGTTCCGCAAGTCCCGTGACCGGCGCGCCATCGAGCGGATGTCGACCTATGGCAAGAAACTGCTGCAGGACCGCTGGACCGGCACTGAACACGACGTGATGTCAGATCTCTGGCGGGCCGGGGTGTCCGTGCCCTACCCGATTGCCTTCGCCGACGACGTGTTCGACCTCGAGTACGTCGGCTCGTGGGAGATGGCGGCGCCGCAGCTGTCCGCCGCACGCTTGTCGAGGGATCAGCTCGCCGACGCATTCGACCAGCTGCTCGCCGGTTTGCGCTCGATCACCGCCGCCGGGATCGCCCACGGCGATCTCTCGGCGTACAACCTGCTCTGGTGGGAGGACCGGTTGTGGTTCATCGACTTCCCGCAGTCGATCGATCTCGCCGCGAACCTGCAGGGACTCGATTTCCTTCACCGTGATGTGCTCAACATCTGCGGGTGGTTCACCCGACGTGGAGTCGACGTCGACGCCGAGGAGCTGTTCGCCGATCTGCTCAGCTTCCTGTGACACCGTCACCCACCCCAGCACCCACCCCAGCACCCACCCCCAGCGATGAGTGAACCGCCCGGATAGCGGCCTTTCGCTCATCGCTGGGGTGGTGCTGGGGGCCGGTGGGCTGCGTTCAGTCGGCGATGAGGCGAACGACGGCGCCGTCGTTCGAGACGACGTACACCTCCCCCTCGGGCCCCGACGTGATCGCCACGAGGCCGCTCAGTTCCGCGATCTCGACGACGTGCGGCTCGGAGGACGGCGCGGTCGGGTCGAGGGCCCAGATCTGGCCGGTGCAGTAGTCGCCGAACAGGTACCAGCCCGCCAGGTCGGGGACCGAGTCGGCCCGGGCGAGGGTGCCGCCGGTGACCGAGCAGCGCCCGTCGGCGTGGTCGTACACGAACAGCGGGGCGAGGGCGCCGTCGGCCGATTGATCGTCGTTGAACCGCTCGAAGCCCTCGAACGCGCTCCATCCGAAGTTCGCGCCCTTGGCGGCGTCTCGACGCTCGGCCGCCATCGAGTGGTTGATCTCCTCGAAGTCGCCCTGGCCGACATCGCCGATCCACAGATCTCCCGTCACCGGGTCGAACGAGAATCGCCACGGGTTGCGCAGCCCGTACGCCCAGATCGTCGGGTCGGCCGCACCGTCGTCGACGAACGGGTTGTCGGCGGGCACGCCGAACGGCTGATCGCCGTCGGGCAGCGGATCGATCCGCAGGATCTTGCCGAGCCGGCTCGTGAGGTCGAGCGCATGGCGTTGCGGGTCGCTGCCCGAACCGCCGTCGCCGAGCCCGATGTACAGGAGTTGGTCCGGACCGAACGCGAGCTGGCCGCCGTTGTGGTTGGTGTAGGGCTGATCGACCGTGAGCAGCTCGCGGTAGCTGTCGCGATCGAAGCGCCCGGTCGTCGGGTCGATTGCGAACTCGGCGACGACGGTGTCGCCATCGAGGTCGGTGAAGTGGACGTATGCGAGATCGTCGGTGGGGTGGAATGCGAGGCCGAGCAGCCCCTGTTCGCCTCGGGCCTCGGTGAGGTCGGTGATGTCGAGCACCACGTCGGTCGACAGGTCGGTGACGGCGATCACGCGTCCGGGTTGCTCGGCGATGTAGACCTCGCCGAAACCGGGTCGGGAGGCAGCGTCGACCGGCTGATCGAACGTGCCGATCTCGAACAGCGCCACGGTCGGCTCGTCCAGCGGTCCCGCAGGACTCGGCGTCGTGCTCGGAGCGGCGGTGGTCGATGACTCGGAGGTGTCGGGTGCGGAGGGGGCTGCCGCGGACGAGTCCGTGGCCGGCTCGGCAGTCGTCCCCGAGGCGGGCACCTCGGGTCGACCGAATCCGAACGAGTCGCCGTCGCTGTTGCCGTCCGACCCGCATGCTGCCGCGACCAGGGCGATGGTGACCACGATGGCAAGAGGGGCTCGTTTCACCCTTCCACTTCTATCCCGATCGTCGACGCTCAGCTCGTCAGGCGAGTGAGTCCCTCCTGCACCACGCTGACGGCCAGCCGCCCGTCGCCGGTGAAGATCGATCCTCGGGCCATGCCGCGTGCCGACGAGGTCGACACCGCCGACTGTGCATACAGGAGCCAGTCGTCGGCGCGGAACGGACGGTGGAACCACATGGCGTGGTCGACGCTGGCCATCTGCATGCCCGGCGTGTCCCAGTCGAGGCCGAACGGCAGCAGCGTGGTGTCGAGCAGGGTCATGTCGCTCGCGTAGGTCACCACACAGGCGTGGAGCACAGGATCGTCGGGCAGCACACCGTCGGCGCGCAGCCACACGTGTTGCTCGGTGGTCGACTGGCCTCTGCGGCTCGTCGGATCGCCGTCGACGTAGCGCAGATCGATCGGCCGGGGCCGGTCGTACCAGTCGCCGATCTGTTCGGCGTACGGCGCCATGCGCGTGCGGAAGTCGGGGAACTCGAGCGGATCGCCCATTCCCTCGGGCATCGGAAGCTGATGATCCGGGCCGGGCTCGTCGTCGTGGAAGCTCGCCTGCAGGTTGAAGATCGCCCGCCCGTGCTGGATCGCCACCACCCGTCGCGTGGAGAAGCTGCGACCGTCGCGGATGCGATCGACCTCGTACAGGATCGGGACGGTCGGGTCACCGGGGCGCAGGAAGTAGGCGTGCAGCGAGTGCACGAGCCGCCCGCGCTCGTCGATGGTGCGAGCTGCGGCGACGAGCGCCTGACCGGCGACCTGGCCGCCGAACACTCGCTGGCGGTTCTCGTCAGGGGAGTTGCCCCGGAAGATGTTGACCTCGATCGCTTCGAGATCGAGAAGTCGGACGAGGTCGTCCAAGGCCGCCTGGTTGGGGGTGCTGCTCTCCATGACGGCCGTCATGTTGTCACGTCGTACAGTCGTG
>DATKXG010000184.1:0-2027 GCA_035529175.1 Ilumatobacteraceae bacterium | reverse complement strand
CCGTGGGGCTCGCTGTCTCGTCGTTGCTGTGGGCGGTCGCACCAGAGGCGACGAACATCACCGCGGCGGTCGCCGTCGTCGTCATCGTCGCGGCCTCGCTGTTGGCGCGCCGCCGCGTCATGGCCGGCGTGTGGTCGTGGCCGCTCCTGGCGCTCGGCGCCGTCGCTGTCTCGATGTGGGGGTTGGGCACCCCCGACTCGCCGGTGTGCGACGCCGACTCGTGGCTGCAGCCGCACGCGGTGTGGCACGTGCTCACCGCGATCGTCGCACTGGCGTGGGTCGACAGCGCCTACGGCGCGGCCGATCCGGATCATGCCCCGCGCATGTTCCGTCGCTTCACCGACCGGAGCATCGGCCTGGTCGCCCGCGGCCTCGTGCTCGCGTTCCATCGATCGGTCGATGTCCGCTGGCGCGAGCGGCTCCCCCGCGACCGTCCGGTGCTGATCGTCGCCAACCACGGCAACGGCTTCGTCGATCCGGTGGTGGTGGCCGGCGTCCTCGGCCGGCTCCCTCGTTTCCTTGCGAAGGCGGCGCTGTGGAAGGTGGTCGTTGCACGCCCGTTCCTCGGGCTCGCCGGCGTGCTCCCTGTGTACCGCACCGCCGACGGCGACCGCGCGAGCGACAACACCTCCGTGTTCGACGCCTGCCACCGCGAGCTCGCACAGCGGGCCACCGTGGCGATCTTCCCCGAGGGCACGACCGGCGACCGCGCCGGGCTCGATCGGGTGAAGTCGGGCGCCGCGAGGATCGCGCTCGGCGCATTGCCGAGCGCACCCGATGTGGTGATCGTGCCGATCGGGATCGCGTTCGAGAGCAGGGTCGAGACCCGCAGCCGGGCCGTCGTCATGTTCGGCGAACCGATCGAGGTGGCCGGGTTCGCCGGCGCCGGGTTGGGCGCAGACGGCGAACCGGACCGGGCCGATGCCGAGGCGCTCACCGCGAGGATCACCGAGGCGCTCGAGCAGGTGTCGCCACAGTTCGCGAGCCTCGACGAACGCGAGGTGCTGCGTGCGGCCGCCCAGGAGGAGCGCAGCGACGCGACCGGGAACGTCGAGGTGCCCTTCGGTGACGCCGAGGTCGTGGCGCGACGGCTCGCAGTCGCCGAGCCCGCCGCCCGCGAACGGGTGATCGACGCCTACCGTGACTTCGCCACGCGGTTGCAGTTGATGGGCATCACCGCCCGCGAGCTGCGTCCCCGGCGGGTGTCGACGGGACGGCTCGTGTTGTCCGCCGTCGCGCTGTTCGTCGCCGGCTCGTTGATCGTGCCGGTCACGCTGATCCACCTCCCTGCGGTGCTGATCGTCGTCGTCGGCACCGGGTTGGTGCGCTCGACGGCGACCAAGGGCACGGTGCGGATGCTGCTGGGGCTGGTCACGTTGGTGGCGACATGGACGTTGGCGGGCATGTGGCTCGCCGACGGATGGGCAGCGGTGGCCGCCGGGATCGTGGTCGCCGTGGGCGGAGTGCTCGCACTCGTGGTGTGGCCGCCGCTGTTCCGCCAGGCGGACGTGCTGCTCGGCCGCGTCAAGGTCCGCGACCGGGTCGGCCTGGTGCCGCCGGTGATCGAGGCACGATCGACCGTCGTCGCCGCCGTACGTGAGAGTGTCGGGACCGATGACGACCGCCCCTGACGACAACGCCCCCGACGGCGGGATCCCGCAGGTGCCGCGGCCGAGCATCCGCAAGATCCTGTTCCGGATCGTGTTCATCGTCGCTGCGCTCGGCATCTCCGGCTGGATCCTCGTCAGAACGTTCGACGATCTCGACCTCGACGCCATCCTCGACGCGGCCCGATCGCTCAACGATGCCGAGATCATCTCGCTGCTGAGCCTGTGGATCCTCTGGATCGCCTCGCAGGGGCTCCTGACCGCGTCGCTGGTGCCCGGGCTCGCGGTGCGGCACGGGATCGTGGCCTTCCTCGGCCCGGCATCGGTCACCTCGGTGGTTCCGGGGCCGAGCGACCTGCCGCTGCGCTACCGGATGCTGACGTCGTGGGGTCGCACGACCGGCGAGGCGACGTTGGCGGT
>DATKXG010000183.1:0-6729 GCA_035529175.1 Ilumatobacteraceae bacterium | reverse complement strand
AGGTCGTCACTGGTGGCCTCTCCGTCGGCGCGGGCGGACAAGGCCTCGCGTGTGGTCACGCACTCGATCGACTCCATGGTCCAGAGGGTCGTCGACCGAGCCGGATTGGTTCCACGCGCCGCACGAGAAAACTGACAATGGTCACTACGCGGACCGGCCGGAGCGCTGCGACACTGAGGGCGTGGACCACCTGACGCGACTGCTGATCGCCGCGCGCGACGGTGACCGGGTCGCACTCGAGCGCTTCGTGGCGGAAACCCAGGCCGACGTGTGGAGGCTGTGCCGGTATCTCGGCGACGCCCAGTACGCCGACGACCTCGCTCAGGAGACCTACGAACGGGCGATCGGATCGATCCACCGGTTCCGCGCCGACGGATCGGCCCGCGGTTGGCTGCTCACGATCGCCCGCCGGACCTGTGTCGATCACACGCGTCGCGCCGGCCGACGACGCCGGACCGACCGCGCAGTGCTCGACAACACCACCGCCGGCTCGGTCGACGGCAGCCTGACCGCCCCGGACATGTCCGGGCGCATCGTCCTCGACGACGTCCTCGCACACCTCGACCCGGATCGTCGGAGCGCGTTCGTGCTGACCCAGGTGTTGGGCCTGCAGTACGACGAAGCGGCTGAGGTGCTCGACTGCCCGATCGGAACGATTCGCTCCCGCGTTGCGCGAGCACGCGTCGACCTGGTTGCGATGATGCGCGAACCTGGAGACCACGCCGACGGAGTGATCGCCCGATGACGACGCCGGCGGGTCGGGCGCCGGGAACTCCGAGCGCCCGGCGGACGACTGTGC
Organism: Ilumatobacteraceae bacterium; assembly: GCA_035529175.1. GTDB lineage: Bacteria > Actinomycetota > Acidimicrobiia > Acidimicrobiales > Ilumatobacteraceae > Sva-07. Next base: position 5,930 of record DATKXG010000183.1, on the reverse strand, counting down.
ACGACAGCGCGTCGACCGCGTTCGGACCCGAGCCGGCACGGCGGACGCATCAGGAACCCGAACAGGAGACGACACGTGGGTGAACGGCGAGGGAATCGGCGCTCGAGGCTTGCCCGCGTTGCCCTGGGGTCGACCATCACCCTGGTGATGGGACTTGGCGCCGTGTCGTGCGGGGGCGACGGCGACACCGATCCGGGCGTCGCGACGGTGACCGATCCACCGGGTTCGACGGTCGCCGGTGCCGGCGATCCCGTCAAGGGCGAGCAACTGTCGCGAAGCAGCGGCTGTGCAGGCTGTCACGGCCAGGACTTCGGCGGTGGGGCCGGCCCGGGGTGGATCGGTCTGGCCGGATCCGACGTCGAGCTCGCCGACGGCACCGTCGTCGTGGCCGACACGGCGTACCTGACACGGGCGATTGCCGATCCGTCGGCCGAACTGGTCGCCGACTACAACCTGAAGATGCCTGCCAACAGGCTGTCCGACGCCGAGATCGCGGACATCGTCGCCTTCATCGAGACCCTCGATGGCTGATCGATCGGCGTCGCGCCGCTCCCGTCGACTGCTCCGTACCACCGGCGCGGTCCTGGCCGCGGCGGGCATGTTCGTCCTGACTGCGTGCGGGAGCGGCGACGACTCGACCGAACCGTCCGCTGTCACGGCCACGACTCCGGACACGTCGGACACCGCTGGCGCCGATCGGGAACTCGCCGGCATCGTGCGCGAGCCGGCGCCGGTCGTCGACGCCACACCCGTGCCGTCGCTCACGAACCCCGGCAGCGACATCGTGTTCCGCGCCGAGGACGGCGGGTTCCGGGCCGTCTACTTCGGCTACACCAACTGTCCGGACGTGTGTCCGACCACGATGGCCGACTGGGCGATCACGCTGCGGCGACTGCCGGAGGAACTCGCCGCACAGGTGAGCACCGTGATGGTGACCGTCGACCCCGATCGTGACAACGACATCCTGCCCGGCTACATCGAGAGTTTCGTCGCCGATGCCGAGGCCGCCGGCACCACCGACGCCGACGTGCTCGCAGCGGCCGCGGCGCCGTTCGGGGTGAGCTACGAGGTCATCACCAACGACGAGGGTGAGGTCGAGGTGTCGCACAGCGGGTTCTTGTACCTCGTCGACGATCAGGGTCGCCTCGTCGTGACGTGGCCGTTCGGCACGTCGTCCACCGAGATGGCCGCTGACATCGAACAGCTCGTCGCAGCTCAGGTGGGCGCATGAGAAGCGAACGGCGTCGATCCGCCCGCCGGTGGGTCGTCACGATGCTCGGATCGGCGTTCGCGTTGGGTGCCGTCGTGGGGTGCGGCGACGACCCCTCGCAGCCCGCAACGGTGGCAGTGACCGTCAGCGAAGCAGCGACATTCGAGTACGTGATCCCGGCCGGTGCCGGCGAAGCGCTCGACGCCGGGACCCCGCTCGAGATCCTGCCCGCGGAGCTGCAAGTGAACGTCGGCGACACGATCCGCATCGAGAACCAGGACGACCGTGGCCACACCGTCGGACCGTTCTTCGTGGGAGCGAACGAGACGCTCACGCAACGGTTCTCCACGCCCGGCGAGTTCGAAGGGGTCTGCACTGTGCATCCCAGCGGCCAGCTCGTGCTGATCGTGAACGCATGATCGAACAGACGCGTCAGCAGATTCGCCGTCTGATCGTCGGCATCGTCGCCGGGCTCGGCCTCGCGGGCGCCGCTGCGTCGCCGGTGCTCGCGGATCCACCCGGGCCGACCGACTACCAGTCCGAGGTGCGTTCGATCGTTCCGGAGACCCCGACCATCGAGGTCGGCATCGTCGGCGGCGACTCGTTCGTCGAGCTGCGAGTCGAGCCCGACGTCGAGGCGATGGTGATCGGCTACGAGGGCGAGGATTACCTGTGGTTCCGGCCCGATGGCGTCGTGCTCGAGAACCAGAACTCGCCAGCGACCTACCTGAACGCCAACCGCTACGGCAACGACGGTGTGCCCGCCACCGCCCGTGCCGACGCCGATCCGAGTTGGGAGCAGGTTGCGACCGGGGGCTACTGGGCCTGGCACGACCACCGCGCACACTGGATGCAGAGCGCTCGCCCGTTCGGCCTCGAGGCGGGCGATCAGATCCTCGAAGCGGTGATCCCGATCGTCGTCGACGGCGAGACCGTCGAGGTCACCGTGATCAGCACGTGGCAGCCGGCACCCTCGCCGCTCGCGATGTGGCTCGGTGTGGTCGCCGGGCTGGGTGTCGGCGTCGGCGCATGGTTCCTGCGAGGGAGCCGGATCCCCGCGATTGCGGCGAGCGTGCCGCTGGTCGTGCTCGCCGTCGTGGTCGGCGCCGCGCAGTACCTGTCGTTGCCGAGCGCCACGGACCCCCGACCGATCTGGATCGTCCTCCCACTGATCGCCGCGGTCTCGGCGGCTGCGGGACTGCTGCTCGCGCTGAGAGGGATGCGTTTCGCGGCCGATGCGGCGATGCTGCTCGTCGGCGTCGAACTCGCGGTGTGGGGGTTCATGAAGCGCGACGGCCTCGGCGCGGCGATCGTGCCCACGGATGCACCTCTCTGGCTCGACCGGTTCACGACGGCGGCCGGGCTGGTCGGCGGAGTGATGCTCGCGGCGATCGCGATCTGGTCGCTGTTCGCGGTGCCGGCTCCCGACGGGTCGTCGGATGCGTCGGAGCCGCTCAGCGATTCCAGGGAGCCGTCGGGCTCACCGCGCCCGGCCCACCCGTGAGCACGTCGCAGCCGTCCTCGGTGACGAGGATCGTGTGCTCGAACTGGGCGGTGCGGCGACCGTCGGCGGTGACGGCGGTCCAGTCGTCGTCCCACACCTTGTAGTTGACGGTGCCGAGGGTGATCATCGGTTCGATCGTGAACGTCATGCCCGGACGCATGATCGTGGAGGCTCGCGAGTCGTAGTAGTGCAGCACCTGGATGTCGGTGTGGAACTGTTCGCCGATGCCGTGGCCGACGAACGCACGCACGACGCCGTAGCGGTACTTCTTCGCGTGGTCCTCGATCGCCCGGCCGATGTCGCTCAGCGGCCGGCCCGGCTTGACCGCCTCGATGCCGTACCAGGTGCACTCCTCGGTGACCTGGACGAGCTGGCGGCTCTCGGGATCGACATCACCGACGAAGAACGTGGCGTTGGTGTCGCCGTGGACACCGCCGATCCATCCGGTGACGTCGATGTTGCAGATGTCGCCGTCCTGCAGCGGCCTCGAATCGGGGATGCCGTGGCAGATGACCTCGTTCACCGAGGTGCAGCAGGCCTTCGGGTAGCCGTGGTAGTTGATCGTGGAGGGATAGGCGCCGCGCTCGACGAACAGGTCGTGCACGTAGACGTCGATCTCCTCGGTGGTGACGCCCGGCGCGACCATGTCGCCGGCGAGCCGGAGGACTTCGGCGGCGACCTTGCCGGCATGGCGCATCGCCTGGATCGTGTCGGAGCTCTTGATGCGCGGCTCGTCCCACGCGACCACCTCACCCGTATCGGCGTACGACGGGCGAGCGATGGTGTCGGGGACGCTGCGCATCGGCGTGACGACGCCCGGCAGCACCCGTCCCTCGGACTTCTTGTGGCAGCGCTTGTACTTGCGGCCGCTGCCGCACCAGCACGCGTCGTTGGCCTTCGGCAAGATGGCGGGTGCGGTCGCCGTCACAGACATGGCTTCAGGATAGGGGTGAGCGGGGTGCGGGGCGACCCGGGCAACGAGATGATGCGCTCGGGCTCGTTCGTGCGTCCTCGGTCGGGCGCGCCTAGCCTGTCCGACGTGTCCCAGGAAGAGGTGCTGGCCCCCAACGGCATGTCGCCGTTGCTGAACCTTCCGTCGATGGACGCGGACCGCGAGCGCATCGAAGCAGCGATGCACGCCGCGGTGGTCACGCCGGATGCCTACCTCAACGAGATCGCCTCGCACCTGATCGTCGCCGGCGGCAAGCGCCTTCGGCCGGTGCTGGCGGTAGCGGGCGCCCAGATCTTCGGGTCCTCTGCCTCCCACGACGTCGTGCGTGGCGGCGTCGCGTGCGAACTCGTGCACCTCGGTTCGCTCTATCACGACGACGTGATGGACGAAGCCGACACCCGTCGCGGCGTCGAGACCGTCAATGCCAAGTGGGGCAACCTGCAGGCCATCCTCGCCGGTGACTTCCTGCTGTCACGAGCATCGGAGATCGCGGCGTCGCTCGGCACCGAGGTCGCGGGGCTGCTGGCGAGAACGATCGGCTGGCTCTGCGAGGGTCAGATCGAGGAGCTCCGCCACACCTACGATCTCGCCCGGACCGAGGAGAGCTATCTGCGCTCGATCCACGGCAAGACCGCATCGCTCTACGGCACCGCGGCGCGCATCGGCGGCATCGCCGCCGGCCACGACCGTCCGGTCATCGACGCGCTCACCGAGTTCGGCAACGCCTATGGCACCGTGTTCCAGATCGTCGACGACATCTTGGACATCACCGCCACCGATGCCCAGCTCGGCAAGCCGGCCGGACACGACATGGTCGAAGGTGTCTACACGCTTCCCGTGCTGCGCACGCTGTCGCTCGGCAACGCTGCGGCGTCGGAGTTGGCTGCACTGCTCGGCTCGCCGCTCGATGTCGCCGCCAAGGACACGGCATTGTCGATCGTCCGGTCGAACGATGGGCTCGCGTCGGCCGTCGACACCGCTCGCGAGTACGTCGAGCGCGCCGAGGCGCACTGCGACGATTTTCCGGACTCCGAGGCCACCGCGGCGCTGCGCGCTGCGCCGAGGGCGCTGCTCGACTCGGTCTCCGTCACCGCCTGACGTTCGTGATCTGGTGACCCGTTCGGGCAGGCTGGGGCGATGCATGTCGTGATTGTCGGTGCGGGCGAGGTCGGTTGGTATCTCGCGCAGCGTCTCGGAGCCGAGGGCAACGACGTCGTCGTCGTCGAGCAGAACGAGGTGATCGCTGCCGCGATCGGCGCCGAACTCGACGTCCAGGTGGTGGTCGGAAGCGCCACCGTGCCGTCGACGTTGCGCGCCGCCGGCATCGAACGCGCCGATCTGTTGGCGGGTGTCACGCAGAACGACGAGGTCAACCTGCTCGCTTCGCTGCTGGCCAAGGAGTTCGGCGTCGAGCAGACCGTGGTGCGCATCCAGACCGAGGAACTCCGCGGCCCGCTCGGCGAGAAGCTCCTCGCGACGATGGGCGCCGATGTCATCATCGATCCCGACGCGGACACCGCCGACGAGATCATGGAACTCGCGCACGTGTCGGGCGCGGACGAGGTGTACCCGATGTCGAACGGCGAGCTGCTCGTGCTCGGCGCGGTGATCGGGGAATCGTCGCCATTCGTCGGCCACGACCTCGCCGAGATCGGCCGTTCGTTCGAACCGAACTGGAAGTTCCTGTTCGGCGCGTTGACCCGAGGCGGCGAAACGGTGATCCCTCGCGGCGACCAGGTGCTGCAGCAGGGGGACCACGTGCGCGTGCTCACCACGCGGGATGCACGTCGCGAGATCATGGAACTGCTCGGCGCTGCGACCCGCCAGGCCCGCCGGGTGATGGTGCTCGGCGGTGGCGCCGTCGGAACCCGCGTCGCCGAGCGGCTGCAGGGCGAAGGAGCGACGGTCGTGCTGGTGGAGAACGACCCGGTGCGCGCCAAGGCGCTGAGCGAGCGACTGCCGCGCGTCACGATCGTGCAGGGCGACATCACCGACACCGAACTGCTGCTCGAGGAGTCGGTGGCGCGCATGGACCTGGTGATCGCAGCGACCGGCGACGACGCCTCGAACGTCCTCGCCTGCGCCTACGCGGCAGCGGAGGGCGACGCGTTCACGGTCGCGGTGCTGCACCGGCTGTCGCTGCTGCCGCTCGTGCGCCAGTTCGGCATCGACGCCGCGCTCAGCCCGCGTACCGCGTCGGCCAACGCGGTGCTGCGACACATCCGCGGTGGCACGGCGTCGGTGGCGACGTTCCTCGAGAGCGA
>DATKXG010000182.1:0-11120 GCA_035529175.1 Ilumatobacteraceae bacterium | reverse complement strand
GCGCTGCAGCCGCTCCTCGTTGACCGAGGTCACCTCGTCGCTGATCAAGGCGCCGAGCAACAGCTGCTGGTGCCGCTCGTCGCCGGCCAACGCTGTGCCGGCGGTTCTCGAGGAGTTCCGGGCCGCGTCGTCGTGCTCGATCGCCTCGATCAGTCGGTCGGCGACCCGGTCGGTCACGAGCGCGATCGCCTGGTCGAGATCCTCGGCGACACGAACCGTCATGTCGAGGCGTCCTCGGACTCGAGGTGTCGTGCGGTGCGCCGGGCGCAATCGGACGCGAGGAGGTCGGCCAGGTCATCGGCCAGCCCGGCGGCGTCGCGCATCAGCGGGAGTCGACGGAGTCGCTTGGCCGAGACGCCGGATCGACCGGCGAGTGTGGCCGCCGCCAACGGATCGTCGCTGAGCGCAACGGTGTGGCGGACGGTGTCGGGTACCGCCTGGTCGACGAACTGGTCGATCTCGGCCGGGTCGAACGGCGACCTGCCGATGATCGCCAACACGATGGTGACGCCGAGGTGGGAGAGATCCTCGACGGACTCGACGAGCCGCTCGATGCGCACGGTGGCCGCGGGTGCCGACGCGACTGCCTGACGGTGAACGATCACCACTGCGTCCGCCGCGCGGATCGCCGCCGACGGCGCGTCACCCGCCCGGAGCCGCCCGACGTCGGCCAGCACCACCGTCGGCGCGCCGGTGAGTGCGGGTACGACGACGAGCGCTGCTTCCTCGACGGCGCGATGCGCGGCCCGAGCACGAACGGCGTTCGGGATGAAGCGCACGCCGGAGTCGCTCCGGCGGGTCATCGCGTCGACCGTGTCGAGCACCGTCCGGTGGTTCCGTCCGGCGTCGATGCCGGCGTTCGCCACGATCGTCGTCAGCGAGGGCTGAGCGGGAGTGTCGAGCCATCCCGCGAGCGAGCCACCGCGTGGGTCGGCCTCGAGCACGACGACATCGTCGCCCCGGTCCGTCGGCCACCCTGCTGCGATCGCCACCGCTGTCGTGGTCGTGGCGTCCCCGGCGATCGCGACGATGGTCACGGCTCGCCGTCCTCGGCGACCGTGACAGACGCCGCAGCCGGATCCTCGGACGGCTCGACGAGCACCACCCGCACGTCGTCGGCAGCGGCGATGGTGGCGGCGTCGGCAGCTGCCACCTCGACCGACAGCGATTGCAGGCCGAGCGCCGAGGAGGTGTCGGTCGGCAATCCGACGACCCGTCCAGCGACGGACACGACACCTGCGCTGGTGTCCGCGCCGTCGCCCGGAACGACCAGCAGGACCGGGACCCGCTCGCGCAGCCCGATCGGCAGGGATCCGTCGGCGACCTGGATGGCGACGACCGACGTCCCGGCGGTGACCAGCGGCGTCGGCTGGAGTGCCTCGACCGTGACCAGTGAACCGGCCACGAGACGCACCTTCGCGTAGCTGCCGACGAGCGAGTCGAGCCGATCGCCCGCGATCACGTTGACGGTCGAATCGACGTCGACGTCGACGGTGCGGAGCATGTCGGCGGTGATCTGCTCGCCCGCGGGCACGTCGCGCACCGCCTGCACGACCGGCTCGGATGCGTCCAGGGCTGAATACACGTAGAGGTTTCCACCGATCGCGATCGCGGCCAGGGCAACGCCTGCGGCGATGCGGTGTCGTCGCCGTGCCGCCGGCTGGAATCCCTGTCCGGACGACGTCGCACCAGTTCGTTCGGAGGCCGGCCGGGCGGCGGTCACGACGGCCCTCCTCCGGCGAAGATCGTGGCGACGATCGGGTCGTGGGCGAGCAAGACCAGCAGCGATGCGACCACGAGGAATGGGCCGAACGGAATCGTCCGTTGCCGGGTTGCGAGCCCGACCGCAGCGCCTCCGGCAGCCGCCAGGCAGAGCGCGACGGCCGCGAGACGGGGGTCGGCAGTTCCGACCGCGGCGCCGAGCACGACCGCTGCCTTGACGTCGCCGAAACCCATCGAGTCCGGCGACACGAGGTGCAGCGCCAGCACGGGGAGCGCCATTGCGAGGCCCCCGACGGCTACGCCCGACAGCAGTTCGGTGTCGTTCGGCCGACCGACGACCGAGTCGACGACGAGGGTGACGATCACCGCAACGGCTCCCGCTCCCACCCAAGCGTCGGGAAGGCGTCGTTCTTCGATGTCGATCACCGCCGCCGGAACGAGCAGTGCGATACCGACCGCGCCGGCAACCGGAATCGTGCCGACCGTCGCTGCGACGACCAACGCGATCACCGCGAGTGCAGCACCGCCGAGCAGCAGTCGTCGCCTGGCGGAGCGCGCGTCGGTCGGCCAACGTGTCGTGGTCGACCGGGCAGCCGCCCGATCGGGAATCAGTGGTACCCCCAACCCCGTCTCCTCGTCCCCGACAACGTCCCCTCCGCCGTCGTGCGGGCACCATAGTCCGCGTTTCGCGCGCGGATTTCCGCCGGGCGAGCTCATGGCCTTGAAGTGGGCTTCGGAACGCCGAGAACGGAACGTCGACGCTCGCCGCCTCCCCCAGCGATGAGTGAAGTGTCGCTATCTGGTCGGTTGGCTCATCGGTGGGGCGGTGCGGATGTTGCGATGAGCGAAGTGTCGCCATTCGGGCGGTCGGCTCATCGCCGGGTGGGCACCACTACGTGGGGGAGAGGGAGCGGACCGTCCACTCGAGCAGCCAGCTGAGGAAGTCGTAGAGATGGTGTTCGGGGGTGTCGGCCTCGTCGGCTGCGTCCGCGGCCTCGTCGTCGGTGATGCCCAGCATCGAGCCGAGCACGAGCCGGATCGCGTTGATCGACTGCATGAACGCGATCGTCTCACCTTCGTCGAGCAGGGCCTTCGCGTTCGCCGGCTCAATCGTCCGGCTCACCGACTCGATCGCCGCCAGGCGGCTGGCGACGAGTTCCTCGCGCATCAGGCGCTGGTACTCGGCTTCCTTCTCCTCGTCCTCGGGGTATGCGACCGGAAAGAGCCGCAGGAGCAGCTCGTTGTCATCTGGGCCGGTGATCAGCGCCCGCAGCTCGCCCATCAGCCGCAACAGCAGGTTGCGCTCCTCGTCGTCGAGGTTGATCCGCCAGCCGCCCTTCACGGCCTCGACCGGGGCGACGAATCTACGACGAAGGGCCATCGTGCTCCATGGTGGCCCACAGGCTGTGTTCGTGGAGTCGGAACACGTGCATCTCTGCCTCTTCGCGGCCACATGACGCCACGACGGCGCGACCCTTCTCGTGCACGTCGAGCATCAGCTCGGTCGCCTTCTCCAGTGAGTACCCGAACAGCTTCTGGAACACGTAGGTCACGTAGCTCATCAGGTTCACGGGGTCGTTCCACACGAGCACGACCCACGGACGATCGACGGCGGCGGCATCGTCGAGGTCCGGCTCCATCACCTCCGTGGGTTGCAGGGTCGTCGGCACCGCACCAGTGTGCCGCTGAACCGTCGGCCACCGCACGCGGTTCCGCGAGACCTGGGCTCGGGGACTCGGTCCGGGGTGGGGCCGGGGCCGGGGAGGACCGTTGGGGCTTCGCGGGGCTGGCGTTGGTCCACCGATCGGTGGCGCCGGTACCATGCAACGGTCATGTCCGTCGGCAGTCGTCCTCTCGTTCCGTCGCGGCTGGCGCCCGGCGGCGTGGCCCACGGGAGCCGTCGCACCCCCACCACCGTGGTCGGCGGATACATCGCACTCACCAAGCCGCGCATCATCGAACTGCTGCTGATCACCACCGTGCCCACGATGGTGCTCGCCGAGGGCGGCTGGCCGGCCTGGTCGCTCGTCGGAATCACCCTGCTCGGTGGCACTCTCTCGGCGGGCAGCGCCAACGCGGTCAACATGTACGTCGACCGCGACATCGACGCACTCATGGAGCGCACGCAGGGCCGACCCCTGGTCACCGGTGTGGTCGAACCACGCAACGCACTGATCTTCGCGATCGCACTGCAGATCCTCGCGTTCGCCGTGCTGTGGGCAGGCGCCAACCTGCTGTCGGCGGTGCTCGCGTTCGGCGCGGCGGCCTTCTACATCGGCGTCTACACGCTGTGGCTCAAGCGCACCAGCCGCCAGAACATCGTGATCGGCGGCGCCGCCGGCGCCGTCCCGGTGCTCGTCGGTTGGGCCGCCGTGCAGAACTCACTGGCGTGGACGCCGATCGTGCTGTTCATCGCCATGTTCCTGTGGACGCCACCTCACTTCTGGGCGCTGGCGGTCAAGTACGCCGATGACTACCGCGCCGCCGACGTGCCGATGCTCCCCGCCGTCGTGCCGATCGAAGTCGCCGTCCGCCAGATGATCTGGTACACGGTGGCACTCGTCGTCACCACGCTCGTGCTGATCCCGGTCGCCGAGCTCGGCTGGATCTACGGCGTCAGCGCAGCGGTGCTCGGGGCGATCTTCCTCGGCGGCACCATCGCCCTCAAACGGCATCCGACCGCAGCGAACAGCATGCGGCTGTTCGGGTTCTCGATCACGTACGTCACCGTGCTGTTCGGTGCGATGACCGTCGACGTGCTCGTCCGCAACGGCTGGTGACCATCGACCCGCGTGGTGACGGATTCGCGAGGATTTCGGGCGCACGGACTCGTTCCAAGTAGTCTCGGCGCTGTCGTGCCCTGCCACGTTTTTAGTTGCCCACTGCCGACAGCGGGCCACAGACAAGTGAGACACCACCCCGTATGACCACCATCGAATCGAGTCCCGGAGCGGTCGCCTCGAGCGACGGCGACGCCGACACCAACAGTGCACTCGGAGCCGTCGCGGGCGCGTTCACCTCCACCGACCACAAGGTCACGGGGCGCCTCTACCTCGCCGGCGGGCTCCTGGGCCTGGTCGCCACGGTCGCGATCAACGTGCTCATCGCCGTCGAACGCCTCGACGGCGCCGACGTCGTGCTCGACACCGAGGTGTTGCCGCAGCTCATCGACGCCCAACACGTGGGGCTCGTCTTCGCCACGTTGCTGCCGCTCGTCATGGCCGCCTGCGTGTACGCGGTGCCGCTGCAGCTCGGCTCACGCTCGATCGCCTTCCCCCGCCTGGCCTCCAGTGGCTTCTGGATGTGGTTCGGCGGCCTGATCCTCACGTCGATCGCGTTGATCGGCAACGGCGGCACGCTCGGCGGCGACGCCGACGCCGTTGACCTGTTCATCGCCGGAATCGGCCTGATGGCGATCGGGATCACCGCAACCTCCGGCGCCGTCGCGACCACGCTGCTCACGACGAGGGCGCCGGGCATGACCATGAGGCGCATCCCGCCGTTCTCGTGGTCGGCGTTGGTCTTCTCGCTCGGCGTCATCATCGTGATGCCCGTACTGCTCGGCACGCTCGCCTACCTGTTCCTCGACCACCGCAATGCCCGCACCGGTTTCGGCGGCAATGAGGGCATCTTCGTGTGGGTCGGCTGGATCGTCACGCAGCCCGTCACCTTCCTCTTCGCCATCCCGGCCATCGGCATGCTTGCGGAACTCGCCCCCGTCGTGTTCGGACGCCGCACGCCTGCGCGTGGCGTGCTGTTCGGTGGGCTCGCCCTGATCGGCATGGCCGCACTCGCCGGGGTCACCCAGCAGAACATCCAGAACCTGCCGTGGTCCGGAAGCCAGCTCAACGTCGACGATCTCGAGACCAAGGTCCGCGATCTCGTGCCGTTCCTGCTCTTCAACGCACTGCCGGTGCTCGGCATGCTGCTGGTGCTGATGGTGGTCCTGCAGACCGCCCGACCCGGCGAGGGCAGTCACTTCAAGTTCAGTCCCGCCATCCTGTTTGCGTTCTTCGGCTTCGCCATGGTGCTCGTCGGGATGCTCGGCAACCTGCTGCACGCCGCCGACGACCTCGACTTGCAGGGCACCGTGTTCGAGGAAGCCACCCTGATCTACGTCGTGTACGGCGGGGTGCTGGCCGCGATGGGCGCCACCATCCACTGGGCACCCAAGCTGTGGGGCGCCACGCTCGACACCGGCAAGGTGCTCCCCCTCGCGCTGCTCGGCCTCACCGGAACGATCCTGGCGGCGTTCCCGATGTACATCGCCGGATTCCTCGACCAGCCCGCCGGCGTGTCGTATCTCGACGACGACCTCGTGATCTGGAACGTGATCGCTCTCGTCGGACACGCGTTCATGGCGGTCACCGTGCTCGGTTTCATCGGCCTGGTGCTGCTGTCGTCTCGCCACGACGATGCGATTGGCGACGACCCGTGGGACGCCCAGACGCTCGAATGGGCCACCACGTCGCCGGCGCCGCGCGACAACTTCGTCGACGTCCCGGTCGTGCATTCGGCCGAGCCCCTCCTCGACCTCAAGACCGCCGCGACGTCCAACGCAGCATCCAACGACGGGAGCAACGCCTGATGCACGCACTGCCCGCAGCCCCCGCTCCGGCGCCACAGCGCCAGATGCTCGTCGGGACGTCCCTCGCCGTCATGGCCATGGTGATGCTCACCGGCAGCATGCTGGCCGTCTGGGCGCTGCAGCGCCGCGAGGCCATCGACTCCACCGGTACCTGGGTCCCGGACGGCACCACCATCCCCGAGGTGCCCACCAATGTGATCCTGATGGCCTTCGTCGGCATCTGTGTGTTCGGGCAATGGGCGGTCTGGAGCGCCAAGCGCAACGACCGACCCCACACGGTGCTCGCACTCGGCTGCACCGGGCTCGTCGCACTCCTCGTGATCAACGCCCAGGCCTTCGTGTACCACCGCATGAGCCTCGGCATCGGCGACGGGACCTACGCCGCGATGTTCTATGCGATCACCGGCATGTTCATGGTGCTGATGATCGCCGGTCTGCTGTTCACCGTTGTCGCCGCCTTCCGCTACATCGGCGGGCGCTCCGGCGACCAGGAGATCCTCGTTTCCCACGCCATCTACTGGTACGCGATGTCGGCGATCTTCGCCGCCATCTGGTTCCTCGTCTACGTCACCAAGTGAGCGACTGAATGTTCACCACCGGTTCCAAACTCCTCATCGGCTCCTCCGTCATCGCGGCCATTTCGGCGATCGCCTACGGCGTCGCCCAGGACGGTGTGATGGGCACGGTCGGCCTCGCCTCGGCGGCGGTCGCCCTCGCATTCCTCGCCGGCATCAACATCTACACGAACGACTCCAACATCTGGGACGACGAGATCGCCTCGGTCGAGACTGCCCCCGCCGCTGCCCGCCCGCCGGCCAACAGCATCTGGCCGATGGCGTTCGCGCTCGGTGCCGCCGTGCTCACGGTGGGCCTGGTCACCTATCAGGCCGTGTTCGTCGTCGGTGTGGTGCTGCTGTTGGCGTCGGGTGCCGAATGGACCGCCGAAGCGTGGGCCGAACGGGCGTCGGCAGACGCCGCCTTCAACGCCGAGGTGCGCAGTCGCATCGCCAACCCGCTCGAGTTCCCCCTCGCCGCAGCGATCGGCATCGGCATCATCGTGTACTCGTTCAGCCGCATCATGCTCTGGCTGTCGAAGACCAACACGGTGATCGCCTTCGCCGTGCTCGGCGTGATCATTCTCACCGTGGCGTTCCTGGCCGCGTATCGCCCCGGCCTCAAGTCGCGGGCCGCCGTCGGCGCCATCGCGGTCGGCGTGCTGGCACTCGTCGCCGGCGGTGCAGCTGCCGGTCTCGACGGCGAGCGGGAGATCAAGGAACACGAGACCACCGAGGGCCTCACGGAGGAGGGCGAGGAGATCTGTCTCAGCCCCGAGGAGTTCGAAGCCGACGAGAAGGCATCGCAGTCCGTCGGTGCACAGGCCAACGTCGCCGCCGAGATCACCCTCACGGAGGCCGGCGAGCTCGACTTCGACGTGGTCGGACCGGTCGAGTCACCCGACCAGCTCACCCTGCCCCGCTCGAACCCGAACAACGTGATCTTCATCAACGAGTCGGATCACGAGCGTCGGCTCTCCGTCGACCTCACCGTCCCGCCGGCCGAGGCTGTCGAGGACGAAGGCCCCTTGCTGAAGTGCACCACGCTCGTCGAGCCTGGTGGCCGCCAGAACATCACCCTCACGATCGGCGCGCCGAGCTTCGCCGCACCCGACGGGTACTTCTTCTTCGTGCCCGGTGTCGAGTCGGCCCGGCTGGAACTGGTCGTGCCATGAGTAACTCTCCACTGAAAAGGCATCCATTGAGATCCGCGAGTACCTTCAGGAACATGAGTCGCCGAGGACGAATCGGACTGGTCGCAGGACTCGGTGTGTTGATCGCCGGCTGTGCCCAGGACGCACCACAGGACACGTGGGATCCGGCTGGCCCGAACGCTCAGGACATCCACAACCTGCAGTGGCCGGTGTTCGCCATCGCCGGTGTGGTGGGCGTGATCGTGCTGACCTTCATCGCCATCATCATCGTCAAGTTCCGTGACCGCGGCCAGGCGATCCCCGAGCAGACCCACGGCAAGCCCGCACTCGAGATCGGTCTCACGATCCTGCCGGCGCTGATCCTGATCGGTGTCGCCATCCCCACCGTCGGCACACTGATGGCGCTCAACGAGACCGACGACACCGAGTGCATCATCAACGTCACTGGCCAGCAGTGGTGGTGGGAGGTCGACTACGCCCAGCAGGACGGCTGCGGCGGCATCGCCGAGCCCATCGTGACGTCGGGGCAGATGATCATTCCGGTCAACACACCGGTCCTGGTGCGCGGCACCAGCCGCGACGTCATCCACTCCTGGTGGATCCCGCGCCTCAACGGCAAGAAGGACATGGTTCCCGGGCGCGTCCACACCGTGCGTCTCGAGGCCGACGAGCCGGGCATCTACGCCGGACAGTGCACCGAATTCTGCGGGCTGTCCCACGCCAACATGCGCATGGAGGTCGTGGCCCTCACCGAAGAGGACTTCGAGACGTGGAAGGCCCAGCAGCTCGCGCCGTACGAGGCGCCGATCGGCGATGACACGCTCGCTGCGACCGGCGAGTCGACCTTCATCGCCCAGTGCTCTCGCTGCCACCAGGTCAACGGGCTCGAGGACGCCGACGGCCAGCCGGTCATCGCTCGCCCTGATCTCCAGGTGTACTCCGGTGCCGCCCCGAACCTGTCGTACTTCATGACGCGCAACACCTTCGCCGGGGCGACGTGGGACCTGCTCACCGACGAGTGCCGCGCCAACGTGTGGGAGTCCGATCCCGAGACGTTCGGCGAGAAGTATCTCGCCGGTGTCAGCGAGGACTGCCTGAACTCGGTGGACCTCCGTGAATGGCTCCGCAACGCACCGGCCAAGAAGCCGATGTACGCCGACCCCACGCAGCTCGAAGACACGAACGGTCTCGTTCGCGGCATGCCGAACCTCGCCCTGAGCGAGGACCAGATCGACGAACTCGTCGCCTACCTGCTCGAACGCAAGTGATGGGAGCCCGATAACCCATGGCCATCATCGAACGACCCACCGACAGCCCGGCGCTCGCCGGCGCGGGTGCCGCCGTCGTCACCCCGTCGTCGTCGTACGGCTACTTCCGTCGCCCGGTGCAGTCCAGCGGCTGGAAGTCGTGGGTCTTCACGGTCGACCACAAGAAGATCGGCATCATGTACGGCGTCGTCGCCATGGTGTTCTTCTTCATCGGCGGCTTCGAGGCGCTCCTGATCCGTGCGCAGCTCGCGCAGGCCGACGGCACGATCCTGTCGGCGGACAAGTACAACCAGATGTTCACGATGCACGCGACCACGATGGTGTTCCTCTTCGTGATGCCGATGGCCGCAGCCTTCGCGAACTACATGATGCCGCTGCAGATCGGTGCCCGAGACGTCGCGTTCCCGCGTCTCAACGCCCTCAGCCTGTGGACGTTCGTGTTCGGCGGCATCTTCATCAACACCTCGTGGTTCCTCGGTGGTGCCGCCGACGGCGGTTGGTTCATGTACGCCCCGAACAGCTCGGTCCCGTTCTCGCCGACCAACGGCGTCGACTTCTGGACGTTGGGTCTGTTGATGACCGGCGTGGCGTCACAGGTCGGCGCGGTCAACCTGATCGTCACCGCGCTCAACATGCGTGCTCCGGGCATGACCCTGATGCGGATGCCGATCTTCACCTGGATGGCACTCGTCGTGCAGTTCCTGCTGCTGTTCGCCATCCCGATCATCACCGTGGCGCTGTTCCTACTGCTCTTCCAACGAAACTTCGACGCCACCTTCTTCTCGGTGGCCGACGGCGCCGACCCATTGCTGTGGCAGCACCTGTTCTGGCTGTTCGGGCATCCGGAGGTGTACATCCTCGTCTTGCCCGCCTTCGGCATCATCTCCGAGGTGCTGCCGACGTTCTCCCGCAAGCCACTGTTCGGCTACCCCTTCGTCGTGTTCTCGGGCGCAGCGATCGGCCTGGTCGGCTTCGGTGTGTGGGCGCACCACATGTTCGCTGCTGGTCTCGGCCCGATCTCGGTCGCGGTGTTCTCCGTGGCCACGATGGCGATCGCGGTGCCGACCGGCGTCAAGATCATCAACTGGACCCTCACCATGTGGGGCGGCAAGCTGTGGTTCTCGACCGCAATGCTCTTCGCGGTCGGGCTGATCGTCCAGTTCACGATCGGTGGCCTCTCCGGCGTCACCCACGCGGTGGCGCCCTCCGACACCCAGCAGACCGACACCTACTACATCGTCGCCCACTTCCACTACGTCATCTTCGGCGGCGCCGTGCTCGGGTTGTTCTCCGGCATCTACTACTGGTGGCCCAAGGTCTTCGGCAAGATGCTCAACGAGACCTGGGGGCGCTGGAACTTCTGGCTGATGATCATCGGCATGAACCTCACGTTCGGTCCCATGCACATCATCGGATTGCAGGGCCAACCACGACGTATGTACGTCTGGACGGAGAACCGGGCCGGCGAAGGGTTCTTCAACCTCGGGTTCTGGAACCTCGTCTCCTCGGTCGGTGCGTTCCTGCTCGGCCTCGGTGCGCTGCTCTTCCTCGTCAACGTGTGGGTCAGCCGCAAGAACCCGCCGGCCCCGGCCGACCCGTGGGACGCCCGCAGCCTCGAGTGGATCACGACCAGCCCGCCGAAGGAGCACAACTTCGATCGGATCCCCACCGTGCATGCGCTCGACGAGTTCTTCCACCGCAAGTACGAAGACGTCGGTGAAGACGGCCAGCACGACTACAAGCAGGTCCGCACCGGCGAGCAGGTCATCGAGAATGAGGAAGCCAACGCCGAGGCGCACATCCATCTGCCGTCGCCGTCGTACTGGCCCATCAT
>DATKXG010000181.1:0-7726 GCA_035529175.1 Ilumatobacteraceae bacterium | reverse complement strand
ACGTCCGACGGCACCTCGGTCCGACGTTCGCCGGCGGCGCAGCAACGTGCTGTTCCTGCTCATCGTCACCACGGCCTGCACGCTGTTCCTGGCGGCGACCACCTCGTCGACCGTGCTGCTGTACGTGTTCGCCCTGGCGTTCCTCGCCCTGTGCGGCTACGTGTACCTGCTCGCCCAGCTGCGCCAACGTGAGGCATCCGGCTGGGGCGACGGCTGGCTCGAATCGCGCTGATCGATCCGTCGGCCGTTCGCTGAATGGCGGCGCCGACTCGTGGCGTGGGCCGCTACACTCCCCGGAGCATTTGGGGCTATAGCTCAGTTGGTAGAGCGCGTCGTTCGCAATGACGAGGTCAAGGGTTCGATTCCCTTTAGCTCCACGAGATCGGTGATGGAACCCTCCGTTCCTCCCGGTCAGACCCTGGGATACGGTTCCTGCTCGTGATCGATCCGCCACCGCGCTCGTCGCCTGAACTGCCGCATCACGTCGCGGAGAACCGGCGGCACTGGGACGCCAGCGCACCGCAGTGGGTGGCCTCCGGCGAGCGGGCGTGGGAGCAGGACGAGCCGACGTGGGGGATCTGGGGCATCGCCAACTCGGAGCTGTCGCTGCTGCCCGAACGCATGGACGGCAAACGGGCGATCGAACTCGGTTGCGGCACCGGGTACGTGTCGTCGTGGATGCGTCGACGCGGCGCCTCGGTGTACGCGATCGACAACTCGGACCGACAGCTCGCGACGGCGCGTCGTCTCGCCGGCGAGCACGGCGTCGACGACATCGAATGGGTGCACGGCAACGCCGAGAACGTCGACCAGCCCGACGGATCGTTCGACTTCGCGATCAGCGAATACGGCGCGTCGATCTGGTGCGACCCCCACGTCTGGATCCGCGAGGCGCATCGCCTGTTGAGGCCAGGCGGCCGGCTCGTGTTTCTCGGGAACCACCCGCTGGCGATGGTGTGCCTGGCCGCAGACGGCGCCACCCCGGTTGGCCTACACCTCGAACGTGACTACTTCGGTCTGGGCCGCCTCGACTGGACCGACGCCGCCGAGGACCCCGGCGGCATCGAGTTCAGCATGGAGATCTCGTCGTGGATCCGACTGTTCCTCGACGTCGGCTTCGACATCGTGGCATTCCACGAGATCCAGGCTCCGGCCTCGGCCGATGGCACCGAGTTCTGGGTACCTGCCTCCTGGGCGAAGCGGTTCCCCGCCGAACAGGCCTGGGAGCTCATCAAGCGTTGAGGGAGCGTTCCCGATGCCGGCTGCTCAGCCGACGGGGACGGCGTACACGACGATGTTCTCGCGGTAGCGGCGGATGTCGGGGTTGTAGTCGCCGCCACAGGTGATCAACACCAGCGTCTCGTCGCCGGTGGTGCGCCACAGGCGTTCACGAGGGAGTTCCAGCTTGCCGTACACGGCCCGCTCGGTGACCTCGTAGCGGCGGACGCTGCCGTCGTCGAGTGCCACCTCGATCTGCTCGCCGGGCTCGACACGGCCGAGCTGGGCGAACGGTCCGCTCGTGCGGTTCCACGACACGTGGGCGGCGAGCACGGTGGCTCCTGGCTGCCCGGCGGTGGCGCCGTACTGGTACCACCCGATCTCGGTCTCGTCGGGAATCTCCATCTGGCCATCGGGTTCGAGCCCGACTGCCCGCACGGGGAACCGGGCGACGTCGATCGACTGCATCTGGAGCCCGACCGGTCGAGGTCGGGGAGCGACGATCTCGGGCACCGCGCTCTGTCGCGGGCCGAGCTGTTGCGCCAGCGGCGAGAGCGTGTCGGCGGGTTCACCGGAGGCAGATGCTGCAGCCCCGGCGTCACCGGGGGCTGGCGGAATGTCGGATGTCGCCTCGAGCCGGGGCGGAATCGTGGACGGGGTGACGTCGGCGACGGCCTCGTCGACGTCCACAACGACGTCGTCGCCGCCCCCTCGGGCGACGAGACCGGCGATGGCCAGTCCAGCACCTGCGAGGAGTGCGGCGACGATGAGGATCGTGAGACGGGAGCGTCCCCCGTCACGTGACGACCGCCCCGAGCGGAGGGGGAAGGTGGGGCGGTCGCTCACGTGATCAGTGTGGTCGATGTACCGACGCCGTCGGGGTCAGCTCTCGACCGTGCGACGGCGCAGGACCATCGCTCCACCGGCCAGGGCGAACAGCCCCGCAGCGGCGGCGAACAGCGCGACCGAGCTGGTCGAGCTGGCGCCGAGCTCACCGCCGGTGTTCACGGCGGTCGGAGCGGGGGTGCCGTCGCCGGCGGCGGCACCGGCCGACTCGAGCGCCACGGTCTGGGTGTAGAAGGTGAACGTTTCGTCGGCGAGCGAGCCGACGGCGAAGACGATCAGGTTCTCGCCGGCCACGACCGACACGGTCGGGACGTCGGCGATCGGGTCGCCGCCGGTCGGGGCGATCTGAGCGCCGGCGATCTCACCAGCGGGCAGGTCCAGGCTCGCCTCTTCCGGGTTCGACAGGTTCTCGACCGGGCGGGCGTCGCCCAGGACGATGTCGACCGCAGGAGCGGCAGCGGTGTGGCGCACCGTCAGGCGGCCCTGGCCGTCGGCGGCTGCGGACGTGTCGTTCTCGAACGGCGTGATGGTCGGGGTGCCCTCGGCGTCGAGGTGAGCGACCACGGTCCAGCTGCCCGAGGCGGGAACGTCGAAGCTCGGCACGGGGCCGATGGCGACGTCCTCGGTGCCAGCGGGGCGGACTTCGAGGTTCGTGAGGGTCTGGCCCGCGAACGAGCTCAGGTCCTGCATGTCGCCCGGCTCGAAGCCGGGGATGACGACGGCGCCGTCGACGGCGACGTCGACGGTGATGCCCGGGATGCCGTGCAGCAACATGATGTCGGCGGATTCCTGGGCGCCGGAGGTGCCGGCGGGGACGGCCAGCAGCGTGGCAGCGAGCGCTGCCGCGCCTGCGAGGATCTTCTTCATCGGATGGTCCTTTCGGAGTGACATGACCATGGGAGGCTCCCACCGTCTTGCATCTCTACGGGGCCCGTTCCGAATTGGATGAGAGTTTTCCTACTCAATCTCGATCGAGGTCGGTGAGTTCGCCTCCCGGATCCGGAACCGGGTGTTCACCTGTTGGCGTTCGAGGAGTTGGTCGAGGGTCTTGGCCGCCTGTGCGATCGGGTGCTCGGCGAAGAAGGCCGTGGTGTCGTCGACCAGCTCCGGCGTGGACAGCAACTTGATCGATTCGACCATCCGCACGATGGTGTTGCTGGGGAACCGCTCGAGCGCCTCCGCCCAGTGGTCGCGCACGAACGCCCACGCCGCCGGCCCGTGGTGACGGTTGGCGATGGCGGAGCGCAGCAGGAACGGCGCATTCTGGGTTCGGACTGCGGACGTGAACGCGAACTCGCAGGTCGACAGCACGAGCGCTTCGTCGTCGAACTCGGCGAGCGCGTACAGGTGGCGCAACTGTTCCTGTGGGGTGGGCGCGGTGAGGAATCGATCGCGCATCTGGCGGTAGGTGTCGGCGTCGCCGGTGGACGCCACCACCGAGGTGGCGGCGGCGGTGAGTTCGGGGTCGACGGAGGTCGGATCGGCGCTTGCCGCGTCGAACCACTCGCGGCAGCGCGCCTGCACACCGCGGTCGTCGCCGAGCACGCCGACGAGCCCGACGAGCAGCCCGCGCAGCTTGCTCATGAGGTCGGCCTCGTCGTCGCTGGGCTCGCCGAGCGCGTCGAGCGCCGGCGTTGCCAGGTCCCGGACCTGGCGCTGGAAGGCGTCGCGGGCGGCACCGTCAGCGAACAGCCGACCCAGACCGCGCAACGAGGTCGCGATCGCCTGCCACACGGCGTGGTCGCGCTCGGACTCGAACGCTCGCAGGAAGGCGAGCAATTCGGTGGCCGACATGCGCCCGGCCAGGGTGGCTGCCCAGGCGTCGTCGACGAGGTTGTAGCGCTCGAGCGTGGACAGCGACGCGATCGTGGCGGCGTCGAGCCGGGTGCGCAGGTCGTCGCTGTAGGCGACGCGGTAGAAGCCGTGGCCGCCGGCATTGACCACGACGGGCCGCGAGCGGTCGGCGTCGTCGAGTGGGATCGACACGGCGTCGCCGTCGAGCAGCAACGTGGTCTCGTCGTCCCCGATGCGGACGTGGACCGGGATGACCCACCGCTGTGGTGCGTCGTCGTCTCCGTCGTGTTCGTCGCCGTCGTCGAAGCGGAACCGACGTTGACGCAACTCGAGCGAGCCGTCGACGACCGACGCGCTCACCAGCGGGTATCCCGGTTGCCAGATCCACGAATCCATGATCCGCCGCACCGGCTCACCGCTGGTCTCCTCGATCGCATCCCACAGGTCGTTGGTCTCGGTGTTCGAGTAGCTGTGCAGCTTCAGGTAGTGGCTCACACCGGCGCGGAAGCGCTCGGGTCCGAGGTACTGCTCGAGCATGCGCAGTAGCGCGCCGCCCTTCTGGTACGTGAGCACGTCGAACATGCCGTCGGCGTCGGCCGGCGACCGCACCTCGAACTCGACCGAGCGGGTGCTCTCCAGCGAGTCGGTTTCGAAGGCGCCGCTGCGCTCGACACCGAACGCAGTCCAGCGATCCCAGTCGGGCCGATAGGCCTCGCACGCGGCGACCTCCATGAACGTGGCGAACGCCTCGTTCAACCAGATGCCGTTCCACCATCGCATCGTGACCAGGTCACCGAACCACATGTGGGCCAGTTCGTGGGCGACGACGTCGGCGACGAGTTGACGCTCGTTCTGGGTGCTCGTGGCCGGATCGACCAGCAGCAGGCTCTCGCGGAACGTGATGCAGCCGACGTTCTCCATCGCTCCGGCTGCGAAGTCGGGCAGGGCGACCAGGTCGACCTTGGCGCCGGGATACGCGATCGCGTAGTAGTTCTGGAACCAACGCAGGCAGAACGCGCCGACGTCGAGACCGAACTCGGTGAGATGGCCCTTTCCGGGTACGTGTACGAGACGCAAGGGCGTACCGTCGACGTCGACGGAGTCGGTCGTCTCGAGCTTGCCGACCACGAAGGCCACCAGGTAGCTGCTCATCACCATCGTGTCGGCGAAACGGATCACGTGCCGGCCGTGCGCCGTGGTGCGTTCGATCTCGGGGGAGTTGGAGATCGCCGTCAGGCCGTCGTCGACGTCGAGCGTGACCGCGAAGACCGCCTTGAACTCGGGCTCGTCCCAACACGGGAATGCCCGACGGCAGTCGGTCGCCTGCATCTGCGTGGCGGCGATCACCTGCTCGACGCCGTCACCGTCGACGTACGTGCTGCGGTAGAAGCCGCGCAGCTTGTCGTTGAGCACGCCGTCGAACTCGATGGTCAGGACGCTGTTGCCCGCCGTGATCGTGTGGGCGGGTGTGACGACGAGGCGTTCGGTCGCCGGTTCGAGCCGCCAGGTGGCCGCCGCCCCGTCGACCTCGCAACTCGTGATGGTGAGTTCGGCGGCGTTCAGGACGAGCTCGTCGATCGTGTCGGCGACGCGCAGGTCGATGCGGACCGACCCGCCGAACGACGCATCGGCGAGGGACGGCCGCAGGCGGACGTCGTAGCGGCTCGGCCGGACAGCGTCGGGCAGCCGGAAGGGATCGAGCTCGGACACAGGCGCAACCATCGCCGGGAGGGTAGCGCCGGTAGCGTGGTCCATCGTGTCCGACCTGACCCGACGGTTCTCCAACGGATCCAGCGAGGTGCCGACCCGATTCGACGTGGTCGGTATCGGCAACGCGCTCGTCGACGTGATCGCGCCTGCCGAGGATCACTTCCTCGACCGACACGCCCTCGTCAAGGGGTCGATGACGCTGATCGAAACCGAACGGGCCGTCGAGTTGTACGCCGCGCTCGACCGGGCCGTGGAGATGAGCGGGGGATCGGCGGCCAACACCGTCGTCGGCGTGGCCAGCCTCGGCGGCCGCGCCGCGTACATCGGCAAGGTGAACGGCGACGACCTCGGCGACGTGTTCGGACACGACATGCGTGCGGTCGGTGTCACGTTCCATCGCCCGCCCGGCGACCACGGGACGCCGACCGGACGCTGCGTGATCGTGGTGACCCCCGACGCCGAGCGCACCATGAACACCTACCTCGGTGTGTCGAGCGAGCTGTGCGTCGACGATCTCGACGAGCAGGTGGTCGCCGATTCCCACGTGCTCTACATGGAGGGCTACCTCTTCGACCGTGACGACGCGAAGGCGGCGTTCCGCCGGGCCGCCGAGGTGGCCCACGAGAACGGCCGAATGGTGTCGCTCACGCTGTCGGACTCGTTCTGTGTCGACCGCCACCGTGACGACTTCCGGGCGCTGGTGCAGGATCGCGTCGACCTGCTGTTCGGGAATCACGACGAACTGCTCTCGCTGTACCAGCTCGACTCGTTCGACGACGCCGTGGCGGCGCTGCGCGACGAGTGCGAGTTCGCGGCGATCACCGTCGGCGCCGACGGGTGCGTGATCGTGACACCCGACGAGCTGCTCCGGGTTCCGGCGATGCCGGTCGAGCGGGTCATCGACACCACCGGCGCCGGCGACCTGTTCGCCGCCGGATTCCTGCACGGGTTGACGTCTGGTCATGACCTCGAGAGTTGTGGGCGCTACGGCGCGATCGCGGCGGCCGAGGTGATCGGCCACGTCGGCCCTCGTCCACTGGTCGAGCTGCGTAACCTGATCGTTGATGGCTGACTCCGAGTCCTCCGCGAGCCCTGACGACCTGATCCGCACCGCCACCGCGTGGCTCGACGCCGAGCCCGACGCCGACATCCGTGACGAACTCTCGTCGCTGGTCGCCGCAGCGCGGTCCGGTGACGCCGCCGAACTCGCCGCCCGGTTCGACGGTCGGTTGCAGTTCGGCACCGCCGGTCTGCGCGCCGCGGTGGCGGCCGGATCGATGCGCATGAACCGCCTGGTGGTCCGCCAGGCTGCCGCAGGTCTCGGTCGGTGGTTGCTCGATGCCGACGCATCCGGTGACATTCCCGACGCGGCGCGCCGTGGCGTCGTGATCGCGCACGACGCTCGTCGCAAGAGCGACCTGTTCGCCGAGGACACCTGCCGGGTGCTCGCTGCCATGGGCATCAGGTCAATGCTGCATCCCGGCGTGCAGCCGACGCCCGTGCTCGCCTGGTCGATCACCGGCATGAACGCCGCCGCAGGTGTCGTGGTCACTGCGTCGCACAACCCCCCTGCGGACAACGGCTACAAGGTGTACCTCGAGACCGGTTCGCAGATCGTGTCACCGATCGACAGTGACATCGCCGACCGGATCGGGCAGTTCGATCCACTGACGGTCGAACTCGCCCCGGCCGATCACGCCCTGATCGAACACCTCGACGATTCCTGGGTCGACCGCTACGTCGAGTTCGTGCCGTCGGTGCGGCTGCGCCCCGACGTCCCCGGCGTGGCGGTCGCGTACACGGCCATGCACGGCGTGGGCGGCGCCGTCGTGTTGCGCGCGTTCGACGCGGCCGGTCTGCCTGCGCCGTTCGTCGTCGCCGCGCAGCAGGAACCCGATGGCACGTTCCCGACGGTCTCGTTCCCCAATCCCGAGGAGCCGGGAGCGATGGACCTGTTGCTCGCCGAGGCGAAGGCGTGCGGTGCGAAGGTCGCACTCGCGAACGATCCCGATGCCGACCGTCTCGGCGTGGCGATCCCGCAGGCCGACGGTTCATGGCGGCGGTTGAGCGGCGACGAGATCGGCTGGCTGTTCGCCGACTACATCCTGGCCAACACCTCCGGCGACGACCGGCTCGTGGTGACCACGCTGGTGTCGTC
>DATKXG010000180.1:0-12671 GCA_035529175.1 Ilumatobacteraceae bacterium | reverse complement strand
CCCTCACCGAGTACTACACCGATCTCAAGGTCCAGCCCTACAGCGAGTTCGAGTCGTCCCGGCGCGCCGGCGAGTCGATGGACCGGTCTCGGGAACGTTGGGCGGAGGCGCTCGGTGTCGAGGCCCGCGAGGTCGTGTTCGGACCGTCGACGTCGGCGAACACCTACGTGTTGGCGCACGCGTTCGCCGCGGTCCTCGAGCGCGGCAACGAGGTCGTGGTCACCAACCAGGATCATGAGGCGAACACGGGCGCGATCCGTCGTGCTGCCGAACGGGTGGGATGCACGATCAGGGAGTGGAGGATCGATCCGGACACCGGACTGCTCGACATCGCGGACTTCGAGGCGATGCTCGGCGAGCGGACCGGTCTGGTCACGGTGCCGCACGCCTCCAACATCATCGGGTCGGAGAACGACGTCACGCGTATCACGCAACTGGCGCACGGTGTCGGGGCACGGGTGATCGTCGACGGGGTGTCGTTCGCCCCGCACTCGATCCCCGACGTCGCTGCGATCGGCGCGGACGTCTACCTCTTCAGCCTCTACAAGACGTACTCGGTGCACCAGGGCCTCATGGTCGTGCGTGCCGGACTGATGGCCGAGCTGCCCAACCAGAGCCACTTCTTCAACGACAGCGTGTCCGACAAACGCCTCAATCCCGCCGGCCCCGACCATGCGCAAGTCGCAAGCGCGGGGGCCGTGCTCGACTACGTCGAGGCACTTCACCGGCACCACGGCGGCGGGGGCGCTGACGGCGTGCGCGCTGCGGCGGTCGGCGCATCGTCGCTCTGGCGGGCACACGAGGATTCGCTGACGCCCCGGCTTCTCGACGTGCTTGCCGGCCGTGACGACGTTCGACTGCTCGGGCCAGCGTCGCTCGACGCGGTCACCGGACACCGATGCCCGACCATCGCCTTCAGTCCGCTTGCTCGGGATCCACAGGACATCGCGCATGAGCTCGTGCAGCGCGGGGTCCAGACGAGTTCGGGTCACTACTACGCAGCGCGCGTCCTCGACGGCCTCGGCGTGGACGCTGACCGGGGTGTGGTGCGGTTGTCGTTCGTTCACTACACGTCGCCCGAGGACGTCGACCGTGCCGTCGACGCGCTCACCGACGTCCTCGGCTGACCCAGAGCGACACTGCTCGCCCGACGGCGACGTCCTTGCGCTCTTCGGTGCCGGATGCCATCGAGTGGTGCTTGCGTGGTCCATGCTGTAGCGGTGACCGTGACCGCCGACGCTCCGTTGCGTGAGGGCGATCGACGCGAGTGGCAGCGTCACCCCGTCGACGTGGCCCGCCTCGCGGTGCGGCTGGCGCTCCTCG
This sequence comes from Ilumatobacteraceae bacterium, assembly GCA_035529175.1. Lineage (GTDB taxonomy): Bacteria > Actinomycetota > Acidimicrobiia > Acidimicrobiales > Ilumatobacteraceae > Sva-07. The sequence goes on along the minus strand of DATKXG010000180.1, from coordinate 11,348 downwards.
CCGTCGTGCTCGCCGTGACGGCGGCGTTCCCGACAGCGCTCACGAACGTCTCGACCGATCTGGTCGAGCTGTTCGCCCGGATCCCGAGGTCACTGCGGTACCTGCTGGTCGGCGTTGCGCAGCTCGCGATCCTGATCGTCCCGGTGGTCACGGTGGTCTGGCTGTTCACGCGTCGGACGCGAGCGGCGACGCTGCTCGTCGTCGGCGCCGGTGTCGCCGGTGGGCTCGTGATGGTGGTCCTGACCGACTGGCTCAACCGTGCGGCCCCCCCCACCGCGATCGCCGACCTTCCGTCGGATTCGTTCGTCGCGACCGACTTCCCGTCGATCGCCTATCTCGCTGCGCTGGTGGCGGGTGCGACCGCAGCCTCGCCGATGATGACGGCGCAGTGGCGCAAGATCGCCTGGAGCGCGGTGACGGTCACCGCGGTCGTTCGCGTGATCACCGCGACACAGGCCCCGGTCAGCATTCTGGTCACGCTCGTTCTCGGCAGCGCCGTGGGCTCGGCGGTGCTCGTGGCATTCGGTTCGCCTCAGCGACGCCCCGGCTCGGCAACGCTGCGCGCCGGGCTCGCCGCCGCCGGATTCGAGGTCGACGAGTTGGGCGACGAGCACGCGGGCCGCCATCTCCGTGCGTATCGAGGAACAGCCGACGGGGCACCGATCGAGGTGATCTATCTCGACCAGGACGACCGTGATCTCGAGCTGTTCTCGAGGGTGCTGCGATCGATCCGGGTCCGCGACGTCGACGAACAGCGCATGTCGGTCAAGCCGCGCGTCCGTGCCGCGCAGCTCGCGCTGAACACGACGATGGCCGAGCGGGCTGGTGTCCGGATCCCCGACGTCTTGTGTGTCGCCCCGACCGAGCGCGACAGCGCCATCGTCGCCCTCTCGGTTCCACCGGGACGAACGCTGTCCGACCTCGACGGCGGCGACGACATCAGCGACGCGGCGCTCGACGATGTGTGGCGCCAGGTCGGGCGGCTCCACGAGGCGCGGATCGCGCACCGTTCACTGAGCCGTGACCACGTCGTCGTCGATGGCGACACCGCGACGATCGGCGGGCTCGACACCGCAGTGCTCGCGTCGAGCGCCGAGGCGCGTGCGGTCGATCGTGCCGAGCTGCTCGTGACCACCGCGCTGCTCGTCGGGCCGGATCGTGCCCTCGATGCCGCCGTCCGCAACGTGGACCCCCACGTTCTGGCGGAGACCCTGCCCTTCGTGCAGCTTCCCGCCCTCCCGGTGCACGCCCGCCGTGAGGCGAAGAAGCCGAAGCACTTCGTCGACGACCTCCGCACCGGCCTCCAGGTGCGCCTCGACGTCGACGCGGTCCAACTGGCCGAGCTCGAGCGGATCAGCGTCGCGAAGGCGGTCAGCTGGGTCGGGTTCGCGGTCCTGGCGTTCTTCCTCCTGACGCTTGCCAGCAACTGGTCCGAGATCGTCGACGCGATGTCGGGGATCGACTGGGTGTGGGTCGCGCCGATCGTGATCGTCACGCTGCTCGGAACCGTCGGCGGTGCGATGTCGTTGTCGGGCTCCGTCACCCGACCGATCGCGCTCGGCGAGGCGACGACCGTGATGTTCGGCCAGTCGTTCCTGAACCGCTTCACGCCGATGAACGCCGGCGGCATGGCGATGCGGATCCGCTACCTGCAGAAGGGCGGCACCGACGGCACCGTCGCCACCGCGGCGATCGGACTGACCTCTGCCGCCAGCGGTGTGGTCCAGGTCGTCTTCTTCGTGTTCTTCGTCGTCGTGGCGAGCGCCGATCCGACGGGTGGGCTGGCGGTGCGCAGCAGCGGGCTGGACCTCTCGATCGTCACCGTCTTCGCAGTGGCCGTCGTCATCGCGGCGATCGTGCTCGCAGTGTCTCCCAAGCTCCGCAACGCCGTCCTGGGGTTCGCCAGGTCGACCTTCACCAAGGTCAGGACCGACTTCGGCGAGTTGGCTCGCAGGCCGACGAAGCTCTCGCTGCTGTTCGGTGGTCAGGCGCTGGCCAAGCTCTCGACGATCCTCGCGTTCGTGTGGTCGTGTCGGGCATTCGACGTCGACCTCGCATTCGTCGAGCTCGGCGCCCTGTACATGGTGGCCAACACCGTTGCGTCCGCCGTGCCGACACCGGGTGGCGTCGGCGCGATCGAGGCGGCCCTCGTCTTCATGCTGACCAGCGCACAGGTCGATGACCCGACGGCGTGGGCGGTGGTGGTGCTGTTCCGCCTGATCAACTACTGGTTCCCGACCATTCCCGGGTACCTCGCACTGAAGGTCAGCGAGCGTCGCCAGTTGGTCTGACCCAGTGTCGGCGCGACCGCCTACGCTTCGGACGTGCCCGCAGCAACTCCCGTCATCGGTGTCGTCATGGGATCGTCGAGCGACTGGCCGACGATGTCGAAGGCCGTCGACGTTCTCGAGTCGTTCGGGATTCCCCACGAGGCGAAGGTCGTGAGTGCCCACCGCATGCCCGACGAGATGTTCGCCTACGCCGAGGCGGCCGCCGGCCGGGGCCTTCGGGCGATCATCGCCGGAGCCGGGGGAGCGGCGCACCTCCCCGGGATGCTGGCCGCCAAGACGACAGTGCCGGTGCTCGGGGTGCCCGTGGCCTCCCGTCACCTCGCCGGGCAGGACTCGCTGTACTCGATCGTGCAGATGCCCGCCGGCATCCCGGTGGCGACCTTTGCCATCGGCGAGGCCGGCGCGACCAATGCGGCGTTGTTCGCCGTCGGGCTGCTCGCGCTCGACGACCGGTCGCTGCTCGATGCACTCGTCGCCTACCGGGCGAAGCGTCGAGACGCCGCGGCGTCGTCGGAACTCCCGGGATCATGACCGTTCCCGCAATCGTGCCCCCGGCGACGTTGGGAATCCTGGGCGGCGGTCAGCTGGGTCGCTACGCCGTGATGGCCGCTGCGTCGATGGGCTACCGAACGATCGTGCTCGATCCCGATCCCTCGGCCCCCGCCGGCCTCCTCGCGCACGAACACCTCGTTGCCGCCTACGACGATCCTGACGCGCTGCGGCGACTGTCGTTCACCTGCGACGTGATCACGACCGAGTTCGAGAACCCGCCGGCCGCCGCCCTCGATGAGTTGGCAGCGTCCGTCGTGGTCGCGCCGTCCCCTTCGGCCGTGCGCATCGCGCAGGATCGTGTCGCCGAGAAGCGGTTCCTCGGGGAGAACGGCTTTCCCGTGGGTCGATACCAAGTGCTCGAGGGCGACGACCCGGTGGTGGACGAGGCGTTGGTCGAGCTGGGCGCGATCGTCAAGACCGCACGGCTGGGCTACGACGGCAAAGGTCAGCGGTCGGTGTCCGGTGTGGCCGAGACGCTCGCAGCGTGGGCCGAGCTGGGTGGTGTCGCCTGCGTGGTCGAGGAGCGTCTCGCGCTCGAGACCGAGCTGAGCGTGGTCGTCGGCCGGACTCCCTCGGGCGATGTCGAAGCGTGGCCGGTCGCCGAGAACCGTCACGTCGACGGGATCCTCGACGTCTCGGCGGTCCCTGCGATGGTGTCACCGAAGCTCGCCGATCGGGCGGTCGGTCTGGCGATGGCCATCGCGGATGCGCTCGCCTATGTCGGCGTGCTCGCCGTCGAGTTCTTCGTGGTCGACGGTGAGCTGCTGGTGAACGAACTCGCCCCGCGCCCGCACAACAGCGGTCATTGGACCCTCGACGCCAGCGTCACCAGCCAGTACGAACAGCAGGTCCGTGCGGTGTGCGGTGCGGGGCTGGGCTCGACGGCGATGACCGCCCCGGCCATCGCCATGGTCAATCTGCTCGGCGACCTGTGGGAGGGGGGCGATCCCGACTGGACGGTCGTGCTCGGCGACCCCAACGCGAAGCTGCACCTCTACGGCAAGCACGAGGCGCGGCCGGGCCGCAAGATGGGACACCTGACCGTGACGGCCCCGGCGACCAACCTGGCCGTCGCCCGTGCGCTCGAACTCAGAGCGGCCGTCGTGCGATGACGCTTGTATGCAGATTCTGGTGACCCGGGTCACCAGGAATGCAGCACAAACGACCGGTTGGGCCTTTGCTCAGGGGGTGATGGAGGGGACCGTGTCGACGTCGAACTGTTCGACGCGACCGTCTGCGTGACGTGCGAAGCGGCGGGCGGTCGACCCGTGGTTCGGATCGTCGGATCCCCACGGCCAACCACCGAACTGTGTGCGGCGGTAGTCCTCGAAGGCCTGCTGGATCTCAGCCTGGGTGTTCATCACGAACGGCCCGTACTGCGCGACGGGTTCACCGATCGGGCGGCCCTGGAGCACCATGCACTCGACGCCCTCGTCACCGGCCACCAGTTCGAGTGGCCTCGATGGATCGATGGCAGCACCGTTGCCGGCGTTCAGACGTTCGCCGTCGACGGTCAGCCACGACCCGGAGAACGCGTACATCAGCCGGTGTGACTCGGGCCCGGCGGCCGGCATCGTCCAGCGGGCACCGGGGTCGAAGCGGAGGTGCCAGATCGCCACGTCGGCCTCGGCCTTCGATGCCCACGAGTTCGGCGGCGGGCTCGGCGCCTCGGCGTTGTCGAGCGACCCGGCGATCACCGTGATGTCGACCAACGCGTCACCGTCGCCGGACGCCACGACGACGGTCGGCGTGTCGTGGCTCCACAGCATGGTGAAGTAGGGCTCGACCATCTTGTCGGCGGCCGGGAGGTTCAACCAGATCTGGAACAGTTCGAGCGGGTTGGGCTCGTCGCCGGACAGGAGCGGAAACATCTCGCAGTGCACGATGCCCTTGCCGGCGGTCATCCACTGCGTGTCACCCCGTCCGAATCGGGCCGTGGCGCCGAGCGAGTCGCTGTGGTCGCAGAAGCCGGTGCGCACGTAGGTGACCGTCTCGAATCCCCGATGAGGGTGTTGGGGGAAGCCTGGCACGGTGGAGCCGTGGTACATGTTCCATCCGTCGACCCCGGCGAAGTCCATGCCGATGTCGCGACCGTCGAGCGGGGCGTCCGGACCGAGGTCGACCGTGCCGGTCGGATAGTCGTCGCGATGGTGCGCGCAGAACAGGAACGGGTCGATCGTCGGCCACTGGGTGCCGAGCGGGAACGTCTGCAGCAGTGCTCCGGTCATGGCAGTCAGGATAGCGCAAGTAGTTGCGTTCGCAAACAAAATTCCGTCCCGTGGCCACGGCTCGCTGTCGGTAGCTTGCCGCGGTGGCCAACGCTCGCGACGTCCTGCAGTATCCGGCGGTGCGCCGGTACCTGTTGTCGACGGCGCTCGCCGCAGTGGGTCTGAACATCCTGGTCACGGTGCTGTTCAAGCAGACCTTCGACATCTCCGGCGATGCGCTCGACATCGGGTTCATCGGGCTCGCGCAGTTCGTGCCCGCGGTGTTGCTGGTGCTCGTGAGCGGCTGGGTGGCCGATCGATTCGACCGCCGACGAGTCACGTCGCTCTTCCTGCTCGCCAGGGTCGCTTGCGCGCTCGCGTTCCTCGTCTACAGCGAGATCGATCCGGGCACCGTGTGGCCGCTGTTCGTCATCGCGTTAGCGTTCGGCGCCGCCGACGCCATGATGGGGCCGTCGCGGCGGTCGATCGCTCCGCTGCTCACGCCGCCGGAACTCTTCCCCCAGGTCGTTGCGCTGTGGACGGCGACGTTCACCGCGTCCGCGATCGTCGGACCGGTGATCGGCGGGTTCCTCTACTCAGTCGGGCCGAGCGAGGCCTACGCGCTCGCCGCGGTACTCGAGTTCGCGGCGATCATCCCGATCCTGATGATCGTGTACGCCCGTGAGCCGGAGCGGATCACCGACCGTCCGACGCTGCACTCGGCGCTCGAGGGCCTTCGATTCGTCCGGCGCACCCCCGTGGTGCTGGGCACGATCTCGCTCGACCTGTTCGCCGTGCTCTTCGGAGGGGCGATCGCGCTCATCCCCGCCGTCGCGAGCGAGCAGCTCGGTGTCGGTGACATCGCGTACGGCTGGCTGCGCGCGGCACCGGGAATCGGGGCCGCACTGATGGCGGTCTGGCTTGCGACCCGACCGATCACGCGACGTGTCGGCCCGACGCTGCTGGTGGTGGTCGCAATCTTCGGGCTCGGCACGATGGTGTTCGGCCTCACCCACAACTACGCGGTCGCGTTCGTCGCGCTGGTGGTCATCTCGGCAGCCGACATGGTGTCGATGTTCATCCGGGGCTCGATCGTTCCGCTCGTCACACCCGACGAGCAACTCGGACGCGTCAGCGCGGTCGAGGGCGTGTTCATCGGAGCGTCGAACGAACTCGGGGCCTTCGAGAGCGGGGTCGCGGCCAGGATGTTCGGCGTGCCCTGGGCGATTGCGGGTGGCGGGTTGATCACCGTGGCGATCGCTGCGAGCTTCGCCGTCGTCTTCCCCTCGATCCGCAAGATCGACACGTTCGAAGAACTGCGCCGGGTCGATGTAACGGTTGGTGTCTGACACCAATTGTCACATGCGGGTGTAGAGGAGGTCGGTGGGGGAGCGGCCGGCGTCGAGGCCGCGTTGCTCGAACCTGGTGAGCGGACGCCAGTCGGGTCGGTCGATCACGCCGCCCGATAGACGCGGCTCGGCGTCGCACACCACTTGCATCGATGCCGCGTAGTCCGCGATGTCGGTGGCCAGGTGCAGCGTCCCGCCGATGCGGAGGCGATCGGTGAGCGCCGACACGACATCGGGCGCGACCAGTCGCCGATGGAAGTTGCGACGCTTGGTCCACGGGTCCGGGAAGTAGATCCGCACGGCGGCGAGTGACTCGGGGGGTATCCGGTCGAGGAACGGCAGCAGATCGCCGTGGACGACGCGGATGTGATGGAGCCCGCGGTGCTCGATCGCGTCGAGCACGGTCACCACACCAGGGGTGTGGACCTCGACACCGACGACGTCGAGGTCGGGCTCGGCTGCGGCCATCTCGATCGTCGACTCGCCGTGGCCGAACCCGACATCGAGCACGACATCCGATCTCCGTTCGAAGACCTCGGCCCAGTCGAGCCTCGGACCCTCGACGTCGAGGCCCCATCGTCGGATCCACTCGTCGAACTCCGCCTGGCGCTTGGATGACAGCGATCGCCGCCGCACCTTGAACGACGCTGTCGGGCGCCGGACCGAGCGAGCACTGCCACCACCCGTCAGGACCACGTCGCCCGACGCTACCGGCGCCAGACTGCGCCTCGTGAACGACGTCGACGAGGCCGCTCTCAAGCGGGCGATCCACCGGCAGGCGGCCTCGATCGTGGCTGCTGTCGCACCGTTCGGCATCGTGTTCGGCGCGGCCGCGGCGACTGCGGGACTCTCGCTCGTCCAGGCGACGGGATTCTCGTTGCTCGTCTTCGGCGGCAGCTCACAGTTCGCGGCGGTCGAGATCCTCGGCGACGGCGGCTCGGTCGCATCGGCGGCGATCGCCGGCCTCTTGCTCAACGTCCGCTCGCTGGCATTCGGGGTGATCATGGCCCCGGCGCTCGTCGGGACGTGGTGGCAACGCGCGGCGATGTCGCAGCTGATGATCGACGAGTCGACCGCAGTCGGCGCCGCGCAACACGAACAGCGATGGCGACGTTACGGCTACCTCGTGGCGGGCATCGGGGTGTTCGTGGTCTGGAATCTGACCACGATGCTCGGCCACGTCGCCTTTGCCGGAGCGGGCGACCTGATCACCGAACTCGGCCTCGATGCCGCAGGGCCGGCAGCCTTCCTCGCACTGCTGTGGCCGCGTCTGTCGTCGCCGCCGCAGCGTCGAACCGCGATTGCCGGAGGCCTCATCGCGCTCGTGCTGATCCCGTTCGCGCCACCCGGCGTCCCGATCCTGGCGTCGATGCTCGGTGTCGCCGCCGCCCGGATCGGCTCGCAATCGACCGACCGCAGCGACCGACCGGAGCCCGACACGGAGGCAGCGTCGTGAGCGATGCAACCGTCGTGCTGATCGTGATGACCGTGGGCACATTCGCACTGAAGTCGGCCGGACCGCTCGTGCTCGGCGACCGTGCGCTGCCCGTGCGTGTGCAGCAGGTGGTCGACCTGCTCCCGGCCGCGCTGCTCGCAGCTCTTGCGATCGTGTCGACGGTGGGCGACGGCAGAGGAATCGTGATCGACGCTCGACTGGTCGGCCTGGTGGCTGCCGGGATCGCACTGTGGCGCCGGCTGCCCTTCGTCGTCGTGATCATCGTCGCGTCTGCCGCGACGGCGCTCACACGCTTGATCTCGTGAGCGTCGCCTGGGACTACAGTTCGCGCCATGCTTGGTTCCGAGATCAACTTGATGCCCGACGAGAAGATGATCCTCGCGTCGAATCCCCACTGGTTCTACTTCTGGAAAGAAGTCGCTGCCGCCATCGGCATTGTCGCCCTGCTGCTGCTGCTGTCGGTCGTCGAGGCCAGCTGGCTCAACGACATCGTCGGATGGATTGCGCTGATCGCGTTCGTCGTGTTGGTGATCGACATCATCGTGGCGTTCCTGAACTGGAAGACCACTCGATTCGCCATCACCGATCAGCGGGTCGCATATCAGAGCGGCATGTTCCGCCGACGTGGTGTGTCGATCCCCTTGAACCGGATCAACAACGTCAACTTCAACCAGTCGATGATCGCCCGCATGCTCAACAACGGTGTCGTCACCATCGAGTCGGCCGGCGAAACCGGTGATTCGGTGTTCGAGAACATTCCGAACCCCGAGCATGTCCGTACCTTGATCTTCGCTCAGGTCGAGGCCGACGAGCAGCGCGACTCCGACCGCGACGCGGCGTCGCTCGCGAAGGCGTTGCGCGATCAGCAGGAACCGATCTCGACTCCTGGCTCGACCGCTCCGGCCCCGCCGTCGGCCACGGACCGGCTCGCCGCACTCGATGAGCTCAAAGCGGAAGGCCACATCAACGAGGCCGAGTACGCAGTGAAACGACAGCAGATCCTCGACGAACTCTGATTACATCAGGGGTCAGACCCGCGATGTAATCGCTTCGCCCCACGCGTCGACGAACTCGATGAACGCGTCGATGTCGCTGTCGGTGATCTCGATCGACAGCGCGATGAAGCCGCGGCGGGCGAGGTAGAACCCGGCCTCGAGGGCGTCGAAGAACAGCAACTCCTTCCACCGATCGTCCGCATCGCGCAGATCGGCCGTCGAGGTGACCGGACCAGCGGTGCCGTGGACGTTCATCAGCGATCCCGAACCGGTGACACACATCGGCAGACCGTGGCGGTCGAACACCTCGTTCAGCGCGGAGCGAAGCCGTTCGCCGCGAGCGTTGGTCGCCGCGAGCACCTCGGGCGTCAGCACCTCGGAGAGCGTGGCCACTCCAGCGGCCATCGACACGACGTTGTTGTTGAACGTCCCAGCGTGGCCGAGTCGCCCGCCCGCAGTCGCATCGAAGGCGACCATCAGCTCACGTCGGCCACCGAACGCGCCGAACGTGAATCCGCCGGCGAGGTACTTGCCGAGCGTGGTGAGGTCGGGCGTGATCCCGAGCGCGTCTTGAGCGCCTCCCGGCCCGAGCCGTGACGTCATCACCTCGTCGAAGATCAAGATCGCGCCGACCTTGTCGCAATGTCGTCGCAGCGACTGAAGGAAGCCCGGATCGCCCGGGATGCAGCCAGCCGAACCTTGCAGCGGCTCGACGAGCACGGCGGCGATCGAGTCACCGTGTTCGGCGAACATCGCCTCGACGGCGTCGATGTCGTTGTAGGTCGACACGATCCAGTCGTGCGGCACGTTCACGTCGCGGTGTCCGGCGAAGGTGATCACGCCGCCGTGGTAGCCGCCGTCGAACACGAGCACACGACTCCTGCCGGTGTGGTTCGTCGCCAGCGCGAGGGCCATCAGGTTCGCCTCCGTACCGGAGTTCGTGAAGCGCACCTGCTCGATCGACGCGAAGCGTGCGGCGATCAACTCACCGAGTCGGACCTCGTTCGGATGGACCGCACCGAGCGCCCACCCCCCGTCGATCGCAGTGTGAGCGGCCGCCCGCACGGGCTCGGGTGAATGTCCGAGCAGGCCGGCGGTGTAGTTGCCGAGCAGGTCGAGGTAGCGGTGGCCGTCGACGTCGACGAGGTGCTGCTGCGCGGCCGTTGCCACTCGGAACGGGAACGGATCGAAGTGCAGCACCGATCGCGTGTTGCCGCCGGGGAGCACCTCGGCGGCACGCCGGGCCCACTCCGCACTCGTCGGGTTGGCGTCGACGTAGCGTTGGCGCGCTGCAATCAGTCTCGAGTCGAGCGTGTCGGTCGAGGGCCGATCCGTTGTCGTCATCGCTCCATCATCGCTGGTGCGCCAGGCGCTGTCACCAGGTCGAGCTGGTGTGTGATTCCGTCAGTGTCGACGGCGACGAATCCAATCGACTCCCAGAACGGGGGCGCGGCCGACGAGGCTTTCGCATTGCAGGTGATCGTCGAGGTGTGTTCGGCTGCATCCTCGATCAGCCGCCGGGCGAGCGCGCGTGCGATGCCGTGCCGACGCGCTTCGGGTGAGACGTAGAACCGTCGAACCCGCAGCGCACCTCCGACATCAGGACACCGAGCCATGCCACCGACCGCGACGATTCGGCCGTCGCTCTGACGGCGGGCAACGAGCAGCGCCTCGCCGGTTCCGTCGTAGCGCTGCGAGCCGTCGAGCCACCGCTCGACGATGACACCGACGATCCGGATGCCCTCGTCGTCGGCATCGTGTCGGAGTTCCGCCAGTCCGTCGGGAAGCCAGGGTGCGGCGACCTCGATTGTGAACGGAGCGTCGTCAGGCACGGGTTCGGTGCGAGCCCCAGTGGCCCATCGCGCCGGCGCGTTGGAAACGGGCGGGACGGTCCTCGGGGCCGAGAATGTCGGTCGCCAGCCACAGCCGCTTCAGCCATCGGACCCGACCAGCGTCGGTGTCGTCGACGTACCGACGGCGGCCGTGCAGGACGTGGTAGTTGTTGACGAACTGGATGTCGCCCGGTCGCAACGCCATCTCGACCTGGTTGTCGTGGTCGTTGATCAGCGCGTCGTAGGCGTCCATTGCCTCGATCTGGAGTGCGGTCAGCCGGGGCGCGTCGGGGTGTCGTTGCGATGCCTCGATGAAGGGCCTGATGTATCGCACGAAGAGCCGGTCTCCCGTGGGACCGTCGTGTCGCGTGAACGCCGGAACGGCATAGAACGGCTGAGCACCCTCGCGTTGTTCGCCGCGGAAGTCGTACGGCAGTGGCTCGTAGAGCACGGCGGCAAGATCCGGCCGTGTACGCACGAGGGCGTTGTAGGCGCCAACGGCGTTGGCCACGAGGCTCTCGCCGCCGCTGACACCGCTGTCGATGCACAACAACCCGACGAGGTCGGAGCCGTCGCTGTGGAAGCCGAGCGGATGGCCGCCGATCTCGTTGCCTCGTGCGGTCGGGTCGTCCGGCGCCTTGCCCTGGTCCTTCACGTCGCCGAGGA
>DATKXG010000179.1:0-8119 GCA_035529175.1 Ilumatobacteraceae bacterium | reverse complement strand
CGGTGATCCAGCCGACCGTGACCGTCGTCATCCCGACCTATCGAGAGGCGGCGCACATCGAGCAGACGTTGTCGGCGGTGCGAGGCCAGACGTACGCCAAGATCGTCGAGGTGCTGGTCGTCGACGGGGGATCTGACGATGGCACGCAAGCGTTGGCGGCTGCCGCTGGCGCGACGGTGCTCGACAACCCCCACCGCGCGCAGGCGGCCGGCCTGAACGTCGGGATCGCCGCAGCGGCAGGGGAGGTGATCGTTCGCGTCGACGGGCACTGCACGATCGAGCCCGACTACGTCGAGCGGTGCGTCGACGCACTCGCCCGCACCGGTGCGGCGATGGTGGGAGGAGCGATGTCGCCTGTGGCCGAGCGGGGCATGCCGGCGGCGATCGCCCTCGCCATGGCCTCGCCACTCGGCGCCGGACCCGCACGGTTCCACAGCGGCGGCGCACCCGGATGGGTCGACACCGTCTATCTGGGGGCGTATCGGACCGCGGATGCCGTGGCAGTCGGTGGCTACGCGACCGACGTCGGCGTGAACGAGGACGCGGAGTTCGCCGTTCGATTGGGGCAACGAGGCGGGGTGTGGTTCGAGCCGTCGATCCGCAGCACGTACAGACCGCGTCAGACGCTGCCGGCGGTCGCCAAACAGTTCTGGAGGTACGGCACCTCCCGAGCTGCCACCGTTCGCCGCCACCCCTCGTCGCTCTCCCCCCGTCAACTTGCGGCTCCCGTGCTCGTGCTCGGGTTGTGCTCACCCTGGCGCCGTCGGGTGCTGGGCGCCTACCTCGCCGTCGTCGCCGCTGAAGCCGTGCGTCAGGCGGCTTCGGCCGGTCGCGATGGCCTGCTGGTTGCGCCCGTGCTGCCGGCGATGCACGTGCCGTGGGGGATCGGGTTCCTCGTCGGTCTCACCGGGCTCGTCGATCGTCGATGAACGACCAGATCACGCCGGTCGCATAGGAGACGAGCGCGCTCAGCCGGAGGAGCACGAAGCCGGCGACGCGTCCCCACGAGCGGTCACCACCGTCGCGGTACCTCCGGATCCGGTCGATCCAGTGACTCGTCGACGCTGCACGGCGCATTCCGGCGCTCGCTCCACGGCCGCGGTGTCGGCGGCCGAGTTCTCGCCGCGCCCGTCCGTGGCGGAAGTACGTCCGCATGAGGTCGTCGAGTGCGACTCGATGGTCGTGTGCGACGGTGGCGCCCGGCGAGCGCCTCAGGGTCCACCCCGCCTCGACGATGCGCCAGCACAGGTCGACGTCCTCGCCCGCCACGATCCTGCCGGTTCGGCCGGGGCGGTCCAGCCGGTAGCCCTCCTCGAAGCCATCTGCCGCCTCCAGCGCTGCCCGGCGGAACGCGGCGTTCGCGGTGACCAGATAGGTCGGATCGGCGTCGGCATCGCCACCCGGTGGGCGCCCGTGGTCGACCAGACCGTCGGCGGTGATGAAGTCCGCGACGAAGCCGTCGACGAGTGGCTCGATCGTGCCGCCGGCTCCACCGACGCTCGGCTCCTCGAAGGTCACCAGGTAGTCGTCGAGCCAACCGGGACGGGGCACGCAGTCGTCGTCGAGAAATGCCACGACGGGCGCCGAACTCGCCCGCCAACCCGTGTTTCGGGCGGCTGCCGGGCCCATGCCTGCCTGGCGGAGGTACGTCACCGGTCGTGCACACTCGCGCACCGTCGCTTCGGTGTCGTCGGTCGAGCCGTCGTCGACGACGATCACCTCGCTCGAGCACCTCGTTTCATCGTCGCTCGCGATCGCGTCCAGCAGCCGTGCGAGCAGGCGCGAACGATTGAACGTCGGGATCACGACGCTGATGTCCGGGTGCGTCATCGATCGACCGTGACGGCGGTCGAGATCGCCGCTGCGAGGGATCCGACGTGGGGCGCGAGCAGCATGGTGTTGCGGATGTGCGAACCATCGACCCGCACCACCTCGAGTGGACGTGTCGTCACCTCACCCCAGGCGCGGGCCATCGCAGTAGTCCAGTGCTCGGACGCGTCGTCGCCGAGGTAGAGCACGATGTCGGCATCGATCCTCGGCGGGCGGTACTCGAGGCTGGCCACGCGCAGATGGTGTTCCATTCCCAGGAACAACCTCCGATCTGACGGACGGAGACCGAACCGTTCGATCGCGACGTCTTCGAGCGAGCGCCGGAGCGTGTCCTTCACTTCGTCGGCGAGGACCTGCGACGAGCTGCGCAGTCGCGCTGCGGCGAACCGCGGACCTCGCGTCCGCCATGCCTCGACGAACTTGGCTGCCCGTCCGCGCGGGTCGGCCACTCCGGCGAGGCCGGCCTCGATGACGCCGAGGTACTCGACGTCCTCGCCGGTCTCGAGCAGGCGGTGCGCGACGTCGACGGCAACCAGACCGCCGGTGCTGTAGCCGAGCATTCGGTACGGCCCGGACGGCTGCGCAGTCACCAGTGCCTCGTAGCAGTGCCGGCCGAGTTCCTCGATGGTGTCGAACGGCGCCCGCTCGCCACGCGTGCCCGGATACTCGACACCGAGTACTCGGAGCTGTGGATCGAGGTGGCCGACGAGTTGTTCGAAGACGAGGAGTGCGCCGTCGGACCCGGGCCAGATCCACAGCGGTGGTGCCTCGCCGTCTCCGGGCTGGAGCACGAGCGCGGCGTCGTCCTCGTCGCCGCCGCCGAGTCCGAGCGCCGCGACCAGCGCCCGTGGTGTCCGCGCCTCGAAGAGCACCGAGACACGCGGCCGCTGGTGATACTCCTGTTCGATCCGCATGAACAATTCGAGCGCGAGCAGCGACTCGCCGCCGGCTCCGAAGAAGTCGTCGTCGGGCCCGACGTCGTCGCGCTCGAGGATCTCCCGGAAGAATCCGACCATCCGGTCCAGTTCTGCATGCGATTCCGAGCCGACGGGGGAGCGTTGTTCCGGTGTGGTGACCGGCAGCGCCGCGATCGCCGCACGGTCGAGCTTGCCGTTCGGTGACCTCGGGAGGCGTTCGTGGATCTGGATCACCCTGGGGATGGCGGTGGGAGGGAGTGTCGCGTCGAGGTGTGCGGCGAGCGCCTCGCGGTCGATGGCTGCAGGGTCGCCCTCGAGGTGGGCGACGAGTGAGCTGTGGGCGTCGTCGGCCAAGGCGCTCCCGAGCGCCGTGCTCGGGTCTGCCGCATCGGCGGCGCGTCGCAGCGCCTCCGCGAGTCGGTCGGCCTCTGCGGTCGAGAGCAGCACATCGAGTGCTCGGAGGTCCCGTGCGACCACGACTGCCTCCTCGACGCCCTCGACCTCCTGGAGTGCGACCTCGATCTCGGTGGGTTCGATCCGGAGGCCACCGGCATTGAGTTGGTCGTCGACCCTGCCGTGGAAGTAGAGCTCACCGTCGGCGACCGCCGCTCGATCGCCCGTGAGGAACGTACGCCCGGCGCCGAACGCGCTCGTGCCGGCGAAACGGTCGGACTCGAAGCCGTCGTAGCCGCTGGTGACGGTTCCGCCGCCGATCAGCAGTTCGCCGATGACCCCGCCGGGGCACAACTCGCCCCGATGGTCGACGATCGCGGTCCACGCGCCAGGGATCGGGTGGCCGATCGGCACCCCTGGGGTGGCGCCGTCGAGGTGGCAGACCGTCGCCCAGACGGTTGCCTCGGTCGGTCCGTACTCGTTGGAGAGTTTCGACTCGGGGCGGGTGTGAAGGTGGGTGGTGACGACGTCGGGTCCGCATGCTTCGCCGGCGACGATCACCTGATCTGGCCATGCGGCCTTCGGCTCGGCGCGGGCGAGCAGCCCTCGGTAGAGCGATGGGACCATCAGTGTGTGGGTGACAGCCGCCGCGGCGAACAGGTCGATCAGCGCGTCGGCGTCGTGAACCTCGGAGTCCGTCGGGAGTACGACCGTTCCACCCGCCGTCAGCGTCCAGAACAGGCCCGCCACCGAGCTGTCGAACGACAGACTCGAGATCACGAGGAATCGTTCGGGTCTCGTCGGGTAGACGACGTGGCGTGCGGCGGTGCTGAGCGCGAGTTCCCGATGGTGGACGGTCACCCCTCGGGGTTCTCCCGTGGAGCCGGAGGTGTAGATCGTGTACGCAGGATCGTCGAGGTCCGGCGCTGGGAGCGTCACCGTCGCGTCCGGTTCGGTGGCGAGCAGCTCGTCGAGCTCGGCGGTGATGTTGGTGGTCGCCGAGCCGCCGACGTCTGGCGTGCCGATCAACGCCCGCGCTCCTGACGCGAGCGCGATCGCTCGGTTGCGGGCCGCAGGGTAGGTCGGGTCCAACGGAACGTAGGCCGCGCCGGCGCGCAGCGTCGCGATGATGGCGACGATCGCGTCGACCGATCTGGGCAGGGCGACGACCACACGGTCCTGCGGTCGAACCCCGTCTGCCACGAGCCGCTGGGCGAGCACGGTCGACGCATGGCCGAGCTCGTCCCACGTCAGCGAGCGGCCGCCGCAGCGCACCGCGATGGCGTCGGGCTGCTGGGCCATGAAGCGGGTCATGTCGGCGACGACGGGTGTGGCTGCGGGGGCAGTCGTACCGACGAGACGCGAGAGCTGCTGCGAGTTGAAGGTGACGGAACCGATCCTCGAGTCGGGGTGCCGGACCAGTGCGGTGAGCGCCGTGTCGAGATCCGCGAGCAGCTGATCGGCGACGTGGGCACTGACCTCGGAACCACGGTGTTCGACGGCGAGGACGACGCGTCCGGCGCGCTGCTGTACGAAGAACGTCGCGTCGGCAACTGCCGTACCGGTGAACAGGATCTCCTGCGTGCCGTGATGGCTCGCGAAGCTGACGTCGTCGAGATCCTGCAACGCCACCAACACCTGCGGCGTCGGATCGGGCAGCCCGGCTCGGCGTCGTGCGCTGACGATGTCGGCGAACGGCACCGTACGGTGGGCCAGACCTGCTGCCAGCGTCTCCGCACAGCGTGTTCTCAGGTCGGAGAGTTGCCGGTCGGGATCCAGGTCGAAGCTCAACGGCAACGTGTTGAGGTGGTAACCGACGAGCTGCTCGGCGCTCGGATGGTCACGTGTCGAGACCAACGCGCCGAGCGTGATCTCGTCGGCGTCGCAGTACCGACGCATCACGGTCGCGAGCGCGGCCAACACGGTGGCGAACGGCGAGGTCCCGGTCGCCGCCCTCAGTTCGGCCGCCGTGATCTCGCCGACGCGCTCGCGCAGTCCGTCCGCGTCCGGCCTGCCCGGACGGTGCAACTGCAGACGCGGGACGTCGCCGATCGACGTCAACCAGTGGTCGTCGTTCGAGGAGGCACGTCGGCTCGCCTGCCAGGTCGTGTGGTCCGAGTACGAGAACGGCAGCGCGGGCAGGTCCTCGCCGCGGTAGGCGACTTCGATGTCGTGCCACAACTGCTCGAACGAGCCGGCATCGGTCGAGACATGGTGCGTCGCGATGACCACCGCGGTGTCGTCGCCGATCTCGAAGAGGCCACATCTCACCAGCGGGCCGGTCCGCAGGTCGAAGGGCGCTCGATGGATCAGCGCCGTGGCCTCGCGGAGCTCGGCCTGCGTCCGAAGCATCCCGGAGCGGAACGAGAGCGCCTCGTCGAGCGTGAGTCGTCGACGCGGTTCGTCGTAGCTCCAGTGGAGCGGCTCGTGACGAGCGACGACGTCGGCGACGGCGGCGCGGAATCGTTCGGGATCGATGCGCCCGTCGAGGACGTAGAGGCGGCCCTGGTTGTAGCGGGGATCGTCGGGCCGCATCCGGTGTTCGAAGAGCATCGAACGTTCGCCGGCAGACAACCTCGGCGGGTCACCACCGGTGCCGGGTTCGGGCGACGTGCCGACCTCGCTCCGGCTCTGCGGGTCGACGCCGCTCGTGCGTGGTTCGCCGAGGGCTGCTGCCAGCGCCCGGGGTGTGGTGTTCGAGAAGACGATCTCCTCGGAGACGTCGTGGCCGACGACGTCACCCAGCATCATCGTCATCTCGAGCGCTGCGAGCGAGTCGCCGCCGAGCGCGAAGAAGTCGTCGTCGACGGAGATGGTGTCGACGCCGAGGTGGCGCTCCCAGAGCTCGACGATCGTGCGCTCGAGTGCCGTCGTGGGCGCGACGACCATGGTCGGGCTCGATCGGTGTGTTCGCGTGGGAGCGGGAAGCGCCGCGGCGTCGAGCTTGCCGTTCGTCGTCATCGGCAGCTCCTCCACGACCACGAAGGCTGCGGGCACTGCGTGAGCGGGAAGCAGCCCTTGGAGGTGTGTGCGCAACTCGGCGGGGCCCGGCGCAGTGGTGTTGTCACCGATCTCGATCCAGGCGGTGAGGGTCTCCCGAGATCGCGGGCTGTAGCCGACCTCGGCGAGCATTGCAGCGACTTCCTGTTCGTCGTCGCGGTCGTCGAGTTCGGCGAGCGCCTGCTCGCGCTGTTTGTGGCCCAAGCGCACGTCCCACGCGTAGGGCTCGGCGTAGTTGTGGTAGCCCTGTTCGAGCAGGTGGGTCTGGATTCCGGCGGCGTTGATCCGGCAGTTCGTCGATCGTCCGGTGTCGGATGGGCGAACCCACGGTGCCTCCTCGTCGAGGAAACGGAGCATCTCGGTGAGGTCGACGTCGACGTACCGATAGAAGTCGACATAGTCGATGCGATCGAAGAGGGCATCGTCGTCGAAGACGTCGGTGTCCATCAGGCGTCGGACTGCGTCGTCGATGCGGTGGTACGAGCGCCGAGCAGCAACCACGGCCGCATCGATCGCGTCGGGGTCGAATCGTTGCTCGTCGAACTGCGCCGGGATCAGACGCGTCTCGAACAGCTGGCCACGGGACAACCCGGTGACGACGAGCGGCGCGCCGAGTTCGACCGCCCGATTCGTGCCCAGCGTGTAGATCGTCTTGAAGCAACCGTGGCAGACGTTGCTGTGTCGTTCGAGTGAGTCCCGGAAGATCGCTGCCATCGCCTCGGTCGTCGCGAACTCGTGGTCGATCCCCAGCGCTTCGACGCTTCGTCGGACGTTCTCCTTGGCGCCGTCGGAGATGAAGCCGTTGTCGAGCGTGAGGGCGTACACGTCGAAGCCCATCTGGACGAGCTGGAACAGCGCGTAGGTCGAGTCCTTGCCGCCGCTCAACAACGCGATGCAGTCGTACCGCCCGGTGCGTTCGGCCCGGGCACGGTCACGCAGCGCGAGCAGATCGGACCGGTCGCGGAACCAGGCGTCGGCTTGCACGCGAATCGCTTCGTAGCTGTGGCAGCGATCGCAGACGCCGTCGGCGTCGAACGACACGTTCGGCACGTTGTCGGCGAGTCCGCAGCGCACGCAGTACCGATGGGCAGGGCGGTGCTCGGGCGACCACGACCGCACGGCGGCTCGCCTCACCGCCGGGTGGAGCTCGAGCGCCGCCTCGATTTCGCTCGGGTCGAGACGAATTCCACCGACCTTGAGCTGCTCGTCGGCACGTCGGAGGTACACGAGCGTTTCGTCGTCGAGCATCCGGACCAGGTCGCCGGACCGGTACCAGCGTCGACCGCCGTTCGAGGAGAAGGCACTCGTGTCGCCGTCGAGGTAACCGGAGGTGAGCCCGGGGTGGGCGATGTGGAGCTCACCGATCGCGCCGGGCGGCACGTCGTGGCCGGAGCGGTCGAGCACCCGGAGCGCAACGCCTGGCGCCGGCCGGCCGATCGGAACGTCCGGACAACCAGGGAACTCCTCGGGGCTCCACTCGTGGATCATGCATCCGACGACCGCCTCGGTCGGACCGTACTCGTTGAAGATCCGGACCCCGGGCAGTGCGGCGGTCAGCCGGCGCGCGAGTGTCGTCGGGAAGGCCTCTCCGCCGACGACGAGGGTCGAGAGTGAATGCCCTGGCGGCAGCAGCCGCACGAGGAGCTCGAGGTGCGACGGCGTCGCCTTGCACCAGGTGATGTCGCTCGACGCAGCGATGCGCTGCATCGCGACCGGGCCGTCCTCGCCGAAGACGACCGTTCGCCCGCCGGTGAGCAGGGGGAGGAACAGGCTCGTCACCGTCAGGTCGAACGTCAGCGCGCTGAACAACGCGACGACGGGCCGATCGCCGGCCGGGACGTAGTGCCCGATCGCGAAGGACAGGTAACCGGCCAGGCCGCGGTGCGAGATCGGCACACCCTTGGGCTCGCCCGTCGATCCCGAGGTGAAGAGGAGATACGCCTCCGCGTCGAGCGATTGTTCGATCGGCGTCGGTGGGC
>DATKXG010000178.1:0-2208 GCA_035529175.1 Ilumatobacteraceae bacterium | reverse complement strand
CGGTCGCTCGACGACGATCACTACACCTACAAGCTGTCATGGCTCGATCGGCTCGTCGCCCATCTCGACGCCGACACCGACCCGGCGAGTGACGTGATCGTCGGCGGCGACTACAACATCGCTCCGGACGACCGCGACGTCCACAACCCCGCCAAGCTCGTCGGCGCCACTCACGTCAGCCAAGCCGAGCGCGACCGGCTCGCTGCGCTCGAAGACTGGGGTCTCGTCGACGTCTTCCGCGAGCAGCACGCCGACGACCGGGTGTACTCGTGGTGGGACTACCGCGCCGGTGACTTCCACCAGGGGCGCGGTATGCGCATCGACCTGCTGATGTGCTCGGCCTCGGTGGCCCAGCGCGCCGAATGGTGCGTCGTCGACCGCAATGCTCGCAAGGGCAAGCAGCCCAGCGATCACGCTCCGGTCATCGTCGACCTTGCCGACTGATCTGGGGTCGACTGATCCCGGTCAGAGTGGTCGACGTCGATCGATCGCACGATCTCGAGGATCTGCGGTGCGAGGCGCTCCGCGGTGATCTGTCCGAACGAGGTCGCCGCAGCCAGCTCCTCTGCGGTGGTCGGCCGTGCCCGCGCGATCGACGCGAGGTCGCGGTCACTGCACAGCTGCACCGGGAGGACGTCTGCACGTCGCGCCGACTCGTCGCGCCACTCGTGCAGCGCGCCGATCAGCGGGTCGACGCGAGCCCGGACACGTCGTGGCGGGGGAGCGGGTGCCGGTTCGGTCACGTCGAGTTCGGAGATGAACGGGCTGACCGTTCGTGCGTACCCGCCGCGCCGCTCCGCATGGGTGATCAGCAGGCGATCGGTCGCCCGGGTGAACGCGACGTAGAGCAGCCGGCCCTCCTCGGCGCGACCTGCCACCGTGCTCGCCGACTTGTGCGGCACCAGGCTGCTCTCGACTCCGGTCACGACGACGGTGTGCCATTCGCGCCCTTTTGCTGCGTGGAAGGTGAGGAGTGCAACGCCGTCGGTCGAGGCGTCGTCGAAGGGGTTGGTGGTGGCGACCCACGCTCGGAACGTTGCGCCGTCGGCAAGCGGCTGTTCGCGCAGGAAGTCGAGCACGGCGGCTGCGACCCGACGCTCCGGATCGCCGTCGTGATCGCTCGACGGCTGGTCGACGCGTCGGGGCGCGGCGTCGCGCTGGCGAAGTGACTGTGGTGCCGGTGGCGAGTCGAGGATGTCATGTGCCCACCCGCGCAATCGCGAGGCAGAACCGAGGGCCGCTGCCTGGCGAACCGCGGCTTGCAGCGGTGTGCCGCTCGCGGTCGCGTGTCGTCGCACGGGAAGTCCCGCTCGTTCGATCGCGTCGGCGATCGGACCGAGCTGGGCGTTGGTGCGCGCCAGGACCGCGACCTCGCCGGTGCGGACCAGGTTCGGGTCGCACCGCAGGAGGAACTGTGCGACCTGGCGACCCTCGTCGGACTCGTCGTCGGCGACGAGCCGCTGAACGCTCGGCCCGTCGGCCCGGTTCGACACGAGCGGGCTCGCCTGATCGGTGGTGGTGAGCACGTGCACGCCGGCGGTGACGATCTGCGGGGTACATCGGTGGTTGACCGGCAGCCGGATCACCTCGATGCCGGGGAAGCGGGTCTCGACATCGACGAGCAGGCTGGGATCGGCGCCGTTGAAGCCGTAGATCGCCTGCGACGGATCGCCGACGAGGAACAGGTCGTCACGGCCCGCACGGAGGAGGTCGACGAGCGCGTGCTGGAGCGGGTTGAGGTCCTGGGCCTCGTCGACGAGCAGGTGGCGGAATCGCCAGCGCACGGCGGCTGCGAACTCGTGGTCCCGACGCAGGTCGCGGATCGTGTCGGCGAGCACGTCGTCGAAGTCGATCACCCCGCGGCGCTTCTTCAGTGTCTCGAAGTCGGCGTAGACCGCAGCGCACCGATCGATGCCGGGGCCGGGGCGGCGCTGCTCGCGCCGAGCCGCCGATGCGTAGTGCTGTGCGTCGACCCCGCGTGCCGATGCCCAGTCGATCTCGGCGACGTAGGCAGCAAGGCTGCGCCGGTCACCTGCGTCGATGACGTCGCCGACCAATCGCCGACGGTCGTTGACCACGGTGCGCGGGCGGCGCTCGGTGTCGGCCCATCGCTGCTTGAGCACCCCGAGCATCACGGAGTGGAACGTGCCCGCCTCGACGTGCTCGCGGATGCCGAGGCGCAGCAATCGCTTGCGCATCTCGCCGGCG
>DATKXG010000177.1:0-7309 GCA_035529175.1 Ilumatobacteraceae bacterium | reverse complement strand
GTACCGGGGCGGCGACCCGGCACCGTCTTCGTGGCCTTCGGTGGCAGCGACCCTCGTGGCCTCACCGCTCCCGTCGCCCTCCGGCTCGCATCGGAGGGGCTGGAGGTTCGGGTTGCCGTGGGCCCGGCACATCCGGACCGGGCGTCACTCCTCTCGTCGCTCGGTGCGGAGCCCGGCGTCACCGTCACCGCTCCCGCCGACTACGCCACGGAACTCGCCGCGGCCGGCGTCGCAGTGCTCGGGGCCGGCTCGAGCCTGCTCGAGGCAGCGTGTCTGCGCACGCCGGCGATCGCGGTGATCGTCGCGGAGAACCAGCGGCAGCTCGCATCGGCCTGTCTCGATCAGGGTCTGGTGTCACGCGTGCTCGACGCCGATCAGCTGCAGCGCGTCGACGCAATCGCCGAGGCCGTCGCCGGCGCCGTTCGCGAACCCATGGCCACGCCCGGCCCGGGCGCCGTGTCCGGAACCGGCGCCCGCCTCGCGGCGGAGTCGATCGCGGACCTGATCGCCCCTCCCGTGCGGCTCCGACCGGCCACGATCGACGATGCCGCCTTCATGTTCGCACTCAGGACCGACGGCGAGGTGCAACGGCGCTCGTTCCATGCCGCGCCGACCTGGGAGGACCATCTCGTGTGGTTCCGGAGCGCGCTCGACGATGCAGCGCGCCGACTGTTCGTCATCGAGTGCGAGTCCGTGCCCGTCGGACAGATCCGCCTCGACGCCGTCGCCGACCACGAGGTGGTGTCGTTGGCGATCACCGAGGCGGCGCGCGGTCGCGGCGTGGGGCGACGTGCGCTCCGCGCGGTGAGCTCGATCGCCACGCACGACCTCGTCGCGCACATCCAGCCCGACAACACGCGCTCGATCACGGCGTTTTCGAACGCCGGGTTCGTCGTCGAAGCAGCGAGCGGCGAGGAGGTCGTGATGCGCCGGCCAACCGACCAGGATCCGGAGACGGAAACGTGAGCAGCATTCGCATCGCCGGACGGGAGATCGGCCCCGATCAGCCCCCGTACGTGATCGCCGAGATCTCGGCGAACCACCGCGGATCGCTCGCCGCAGCCGTCGAGTTGGTGCACGCCGCCGCCGAGTCCGGGGCCGACGCCGTCAAACTCCAGCACTACACGCCCGACACGATCACGGTCCGTTCCGACCACCCCGATTTCCTCGTCACGGGCGGGACGCTGTGGGACGGCCGCCAGCTCGCCGATCTCTACGCCGAAGCGATGACACCGTGGGAGTGGACCGACGACCTCGCAGCCGCCGCAGACGAGGCCGGCATCACCTGGTTCTCGACACCGTTCGACACCACCGCGGCCGACTTTCTCGTCCGCTACGACGTCCCCGCATTCAAGATCGCCTCGTTCGAGATCGTCGACCTGCCACTGATCCGCTACGTGGCCGACCTCGGCAAGCCGATGATCATCTCCACGGGCATGGCGACATTGCAGGAGATCGACGCCGCCATCAGCGCAACCGGGGACACCGAGACCGCCATCTTGCGGTGCAACTCGGGCTACCCGGCTCGTCCGGACGAGATGGCCCTGCGGGCGATCCCGGTGATGCGAGACCGCTGGAACCGCCCGATCGGGCTGTCGGATCACACACTCGGCGCGACCGCGGCGATCGCTGCGGTCGCGCTCGGAGCATGCATCGTCGAGAAGCACCTCACGCTCCGGCGATCCGACGGCGGTCCCGATGCGGCATTCTCCGCGGAGCCGCACGAGCTCACCGAACTCGTCGCCGCCCTTCGCGACGCCCACGCCGCGCTCGGCGAGGCTCGCTTCGGCCCGTCGGAACGCGAGCTCGCCAACGTCGCATTCCGGCGATCGCTCCGCGCCGCGCGCCCGATCGCGGCTGGGACGACCATTTCGGCCGCCGACGTGCGATCGATGCGCCCGGCAGGCGGCCTCGCTCCGGACGACCTCGACCTCGTCCTCGGCGCCACGGCCCGCACGGACCTGGCCGTCGGTGCCCCCATCACCTGGGATGTGCTGGTGCCGATCGGGGACCAGCGATGACGTCGCTGTGCGTCATCCCGGCCCGGGGAGGCAGCCAGCGGATCCCGCGCAAGAACATCCGTCCGTTCGCCGGCGTGCCGATCCTCGCCCGGACGATCGGCATCGTGATCGAGTCCGGTATCGCGGATCGAGTCATCGTGTCCACCGACGACGACGAGATCGCCGAGGTGGCCCGGTCGGCCGGCGCCGACGTGCCGTTCCTGCGCTCGGCCGACCTCGCCGGTGACGACGTGCCGACGATCCCCGTCGTCGCCGACGTGCTCACGCGACTCGGCGACGAACAGGGCGACATCGACACCGTCTGGGTCGTGTATCCAACCGCCGTGCTGCTCGAGCCCGGAGACCTGGTGCGTGCCGCGGACGAGTTCCGGACCGCCGGTGTCACCGTGGCCATGTCGGTCGTCGAATCGCCAGGGCCGATCGAGCGTGCGTGGCGGCGCTCCGGCAACGGTGGGGGCCGGATGCTGTCGCCCGAGCACGTCGAGACCCGTACGCAGGATCTCGAACCCGCCTTCTTCGATGCTGGACAGTTCTACGTTGCCCGCGCCGACTTCTGGGTCAGCGGCGCGACCCTCGCAGACGTCGACCCCCTGCTCGTCCAACTCCCGCGCGAACGCGCCATCGACGTCGACACCATCGACGACTGGCAATTCGCCGAATCGGTGTTCGCCGGCCGCGTGGCGACTGCAGAGACCGATCGTTTGGAGGCACTGTGGTCCGGTGAGTTCGGCGACCGGTACGTCGAGCGAAACGTCGACGCCGGCGATCCTCGTGGACCCTTCTGGAGCCACATCATCGACATCACCGCCCCGGGTTCCGTGCTCGAGGTCGGCTGCGGAAGTGGCAACAATCTGCGTTGGCTCGACGATGGGCAACGACGCATCGTGGGCGTGGACATCAACCGCACGGCACTCGACGAGCTCGCAGCCCGCGTGCCGAGGGCGGCCTCCCACCTGGCCTCGGCCGGAAGACTGCCGTTCACCGACGAACAGTTCGACCTGGTCCTGAGCGCGGGCGTGCTCATCCATCAACCCGACGAATCGCTTGGCGACGTGATGGCAGAGATGTCCCGGTGTTCCAGACGCTGGATCCTGATGGCCGAGTACTTCGCGCCCTCACGTGAGGAGATCTCGTACCGAGGCGTCGATGGCGCGCTCTTCCGACGCGACTACGGCGCCATGTTCGCCGACGGACACGACGGCTTCGTCCTGCGCGAGTCGGGTTTCATCGGACGGGACGAAGGCTGGGACGACGTCACGTGGTGGTTGTTCGAGCGGTCACGCAACCAACATCAGGACTGACCGCCGACGTTCGGCCCGGATGACCGGTGCTGTGCCGCCGCCAGCACATCGCGGAGTTGGTCCGAGTCGAGGAGATCGACGAAGTCGACCCCGTCGAGCCTGCCGCCGAGATAGAACGCCACCGACGACGAGTGGTGAAACACGGTGAGTCGGTCGCTGCGCCTCGCCAGCACGTCGACAACCGCCTCGGCAGGAATCCAGGAACTGGGCAGGTTGACCACGTCGGGGCGTTCCACCGGCGTTCCGTCGTGGGGATGGGCCTTGTAGAAGACGACATCGGCGTCGAGCAGCGCTCGATCCAGGATCGCGTCGGGCGTACTCCCCCACTTCGCGAGGACCAGGGCGATGCGCCCGAGACGCTCAGACGGGCGGCCGAGTTGGTCGAGCACGAGTTGCTCCCACGCGTCCGCTTCGAATCGCAGTTCGTCGACGATCCCCGGGAAGCCGATCGTCTTGTGGGCAGTACGAGGATTGAGTCTGCGGTACACGTCCGGACGGCTCACGGCGACGACGTCCGTCAGCCGGCCCTCACCGAACTCCCAGCCGCAGCCCGTCGTGACGACGAGCACCTTCCACTTCAGCTTGCGCAGCCCTCGAAGCGACATCTCGGAGCTGCTCCGGTACGTGCCGATGCCCTCCTCGAACAGCACCATGCGATTCGTCCGATGGGGTACGAAGGTCCGGTACCGACCGACACGATCGTCCTCGATGAACAAGGTGTCGTACTCGCTGCGGGTGAACTCGGCGATCGCATCGGCGTAGTCGAGGTTCCACGACACCGACGAGAAGACGTCCTGATAGCCGCTCGACGACAGGAAGCGGCGGAACTCCTCGACACCCTCGATCGACGTCGTGAGCACGTGCAGCCGGCTGTCGGCGATTCCGAAGTGCCTGACGATCGACGCACAGTTCAGCACCTGCAGCGGCTTGCTGCACACCATGACCGACCGTCCGAAGTCGATCCCGTTGGTCAGGTCCGTGGTCGGATCAGCCATCGGCGTCCACCTCGTACGTGCCTGTCGATGTCTGTTGCACCAGGAATCACACTGTAGGTTCTCGCAACGTGGAACGGCACGTGGCACAACAGCTGCGGCCGTTCCTCCGGCGGCCGCGAATCGATCTGCTGATCATCGCGAGCGCATCGGCGATCGCCGGACTGCTCGAAGCCGCGGTCTTGATCCTGGTGGTCAACGGCGCGGTCGCCATCGCCGATGGAACGTCGGCGTCGCCGATCGAGCTCCCGGTCATCGGCGTCGACGCGTCGGTCGGCCAGGTGCTCTGGACCGCTGCGGGTCTGACGATCGCCGTCGCGTTGGTCAACACCGTCGTGTCCTGGCTGTCGGCGCGGGTCGGCACCGAGGTGTTGGAGACCTCCCGACACCGCACGATCGAGGCGTTCCTCGGGTCGTCCTGGAAGACGCAGTCCGCCGAACGCCAGGGGTCGATCCAGGAGACGGCGACGACGTTGGCGTTCCAGTCGTCGTCGCTCACGATGACCATGATCGGTGGCCTGTCAGCAGCCCTCGCGCTGTCTGCGCTGTTCCTCGCTGCGGTGCTCATCGATCCGATCGTCACTGCCATCGTGCTCGCGTTCGGTGTGACCCTGTTCGCCGTGTTCCGCCCGGTCAGCCGCCTGACTCGGCGCCACTCCAGTGTCTACGTCGAGGCGAACAGCGAGTACACCGAAGACGTCGCGCGCATGGCCGACATGTCGATGGAGCTGCGGGTGTTCGGCGTCGAGTCCCAGATCCTCGACGCGTTGGATCGCTCGGCGGTCACGGTGAACGACAGCCTGCGCCGCACGCGGTTCATCGCTCGTCTCGGCACGACGTTGTACCGCGACGTCGCCGTGCTGTTCCTGGTGGCAGCCGTTGCGGCACTGAACGTCGCCGGCGCCGATCGGATCGTCGAGGTCGGCGCGGTGGCACTGCTGATCGTGCGCAGCCTCGGGTACGCGACCCTCGTGCAGTCGGCGGGCCAGCAGGTCAGCGAGCTGGCACCCAATCTCGAGACCCTCCGGGCTCGGCTCGAACGGTTGGAGTCGAGTCGGGATCCGGCCGGTTCGACCGTGGTCACCTCCTTCGACACGATTGAACTGGTCGATGTCGGATACTCCTACGACGACCGCATCCCGGCCATACGGGACGTCAACCTGACGATCCGTCGCGGTGAGGTACTCGGCATCGTCGGACCGTCCGGGAGCGGCAAGTCGACCTTGCTGCAGGTCCTCCTGCGGCTCCGACTTCCGGGGAGCGGCGAGGTGCTGGTCGACGGCGTGGACTACGCGACGATCGATCGCACGTCGTGGTCCCACCTCGTGGCAGTCGTCCCGCAGGAGCCTCAGTTGATCGAGGCATCGATCGCCGACAACATCGCCTTCCTCCGTCCGGAGGTGACCCGTGACGACGTCGAACGGGCTGCCGAAGCCGCCCATGTCGCAGCGGAGGTGCGTGAACTGCCCGACGGCTTCGACACGATGCTCGGACCCCGCGGGACGGGGTTGTCGGGCGGGCAGAAGCAACGGGTCGCGTTCGCGCGCGCGCTGGCCGGCACGCCTCAGCTGTTGATCCTCGACGAGCCGACCAGCGCACTCGACAGCGAGTCGGAGCGCCGCATCCGCGAAACGATCAGCGAGCTCGAGGGACGGGTCACGCTCGTGATCGTGGCCCACCGGTTGTCGACACTGGACGTGTGCGACCGGGTGATCACGATCGCCGACGGCACCATCGAGGCCATCACCCCTCCGGCCGGCTGATACCGGACAGCCCCGGGGCTGTCCGGGCTCGCTCAGGCGAGCATCGAACGCAGCATCCAAGCGGTCTTCTCGTGGACCTGGAGCCGTTGGGTGACGAGATCCGCAGTCGATTGATCGCTCGCGCCGTCGGCGACGGCGAATGCAGTCCGTGCGGTGCGCGCTACCGCTTCGTGGCCGGCGACGAGATCGGCGAGCATCTCGTTGGCCGCCGGAATCCCGTCGGCCTCGGCGATCGAGGACAGGCGGGCAAACTCGGCGTAGCTGCCCGGTGCGAACTCGCCCAGTGAGCGGATCCGCTCGGCGATCAGGTCGATCGCCAACCAGAGTTCGTTGTACTGCACCTCGAACATCAGGTGCAGTGTGTTGAACATCGGGCCCGTGACGTTCCAGTGGTAGTTGTGGGTCTTGAGATACAGCGTGTAGGTGTCGGCGAGGAGCCGGCCGAGTTCGGATGCGATCTCGACGCGGGTCTCCTCGGGGATGCCGATGTCGATGAGGGGCTTGCTGGTGTCGGTCATGACTCTCCTTCCCGGCAGCACGCTGCCGACGTCGTCGTCCGATGGGGACGACATCAACGGTACGGGCTCACGCTCCGTTCGGGATCGTCGATCACCAGATCTCTCAGCCACCCGTCGACTCCGGCCACGTAGGGTCCAGTCGATGCGCATCGTCGACTGCACCACGTTCGTGATCGCCAACCCGCCGCCACACTTCGGCGGGCGGTACTTCATCGTCGTCAAGCTGACCACCGACACGGGCGTCGTCGGCTACGGCGAGGTCTACGTCGCCACGTTCGGGCCGCACACGGTGGCAGCGATGATCGCCGACGTCGCCGACCGGTGGGTGATCGACGCCGATCCGAACCGCATCGAACTGCTGTGGCGGCAGATGTACTCCTCGGGATACGCGCTGCGACCCGACCCGACGCTGGTCGGCGTGATGAGCGGGATCGAGATGGCGTGCTGGGACATCGTCGGCAAGGATGCCGGCAAGCCGGTGTACGACCTGCTCGGCGGGCGGGTCCACGAGCGGATCCGCACCTACACCTACCTGTACCCGGCCGAGGGCCGCCCCGACGTGTACACCGACCCGGCGCAGGCAGCCGAGCAGGCGGCGTTCGAGGTGTCGCGCGGGTTCACTGCGGTGAAGTTCGACCCGGCGGGCCCCTACACGGCATTCGACGGCCATCAGCCGAGCCTGGACGACATCGACCGGTCGGTGGCGATCACCGG
>DATKXG010000176.1:0-5868 GCA_035529175.1 Ilumatobacteraceae bacterium | reverse complement strand
TTCGGGCAGAATCAACGGTGATGACCTCTCTCGCCGAACTGGCCCGCGAGCATTCAGCGCTCGAACGTGACGACATCGATCACCTGCACCGGCTCGCTGCCGAGTGGGCGTTCCTTGCCGACCTGTGCTTCGCCGACCTGCTGCTGTACGTGCGATCCGACGCCGGCAAGTGGCTGATCGTCGACCAGGTCCGACCGGCGACCAACCAGACGATGTACGTCACCGACTACATCGGGACCTGGGCCGACGGCGGCGAGGCCGAACTGATCGAGCGGGCTTTCGAGAGCGGCCAGCGCGTCGAGGGCGCAATCGAGGTCGACGGTGGCGGCGACGAGATCAACCATGCCCGCATGCTCGCGATCCCGGTGCGTCACGGCGACCGGATCGTCGCCGTGCTGTCGAAGGAGTGGAAGGTCCGGGCCGGCCGTCCGCTCGGCGAACTCGAACGGAACTACTCCTACATCTTCGAAGAGTTCGTCCAGATGATCGAGGCGGGATCGTTCCCGTTCGCCGGGCGGGTCGCCGACTCGAGTGCTGCACCGCGCGTCGGTGACGGCGTGCTCACCCTCGACTCGAGCGGAACGGTCACCTACGTCTCGCCGAACGCCAACTCTGCGCTGCACCGGGTGGGGATCCAGGCGAACCCGGTCGGGATGCGCCTCGCGGAACTCGGCTTCCACGACGGCCCCGTCCGTCAGGCCTTCGAACGGTTCGAGCCCGTCGTCGAGGAGTTCGAGCAAGGCGCCGACGTCACGTTGCTGTGCCGCTGCGTCCCGATCGTGACCTCGCTGGGAGCGGGCCGTGAGATTGCCGGCGGCTTGTTGTTGGTGCGCGATGTCACCGAGCTTCGCAAGCGCGACCGGTTGCTGCTGAGCAAGGACGCCACGATCCGCGAGATCCACCACCGGGTGAAGAACAACCTGCAGACGATCTCGTCGCTGCTGCGTCTGCAGTCGCGCCGTCTGACGAACCCCGAGGCGAAGGCGGCTGTGGAGGAGTCCGTTCGGCGGATCCGCACGATCGCGCTCGTGCACGAATCGCTGTCGCGCGAGCCGGGTGAGGACGTCGCGTTCATCGAGATCGTCCGGCCGTTGCTGCGTTTGGCCGAGGAGGGCCTCCAATCGCCCGATCGGCCGGTGCGGTTCACGGTGAGCGGCGACGGCGGGCGGATCCCGGCGAACACGGCGACGCCGCTGTCGGTCGTGCTCACCGAACTGCTGCAGAACGCCGTCGACCACGGGTTTCCCGAGGGCAGCGGCGGCGGCGACGTTCAGGTCGGCCTGTCGCAGGTCGATCGTAAACTCACGATCCGGGTGGTCGACAACGGTCGAGGCGTCGACCCGGCGTTCGACATCGACCAGGCGAAGGGTCTCGGGCTCTCGATCGTGCGCACGCTGGTCACCACCGAACTCAACGGCACCATCGACATCCGTCCGGCCACGAGCGACGATCTCGTCGCTGCCGGCCTCGGCGACGGCTACAACCGCCAGCACGGCACCGTCATCGAACTCTGCGTCCCAACGGACGACTAGGTCAGCGCCGGGCAGGCATCGTTCGCCGCGTTTGAGACGCGCGACTTCGGGACAAGCCACTGCGTGCGGTTGATGGGCAGTATGCGGTGCCATCTGGTGGGCTCGGCCCCGCACACTTCACCGGTCATGGGTTGGCTGTTGGAGCCCGTCCGAGGACGTTTGCGAGGGTGGGCCGGATTCTGGTCATGAGGGCTTCATCGCTCAGGGTCGCTCCGTTTCTGGTCAGCTCGTTGAACCTCGTTTCGCCGAGTTCGGCACAGACACGGTCTGCAACTGCGATGAGGTCCGCTGCTGTGATCGTGGTGACGGACAACCCGAATCCTTGACGCTGTTCTGCCCAGCCGATGAGCGACGCTGCCAGCTCATGGTGCCGGAGGTCGGCCAGTGGCTGGGCGAGCGTGCAGACCACGCTCGCCCAGTTGAAGGTATCGCCGGCCGCGTACCACCGTTCGAGCAGTGGTGTGAGGACTTCGACGCTGCCCCTTGGATTGTCGGTGCGTACGAGGAGGGCGCCGATGTCGCGCTCGACAGCCATGGTGACGAACCGGCTGCCCTCCTGTTCGGCCAGGTCGCGAGCCCGTTGAAGGAGCAGGAGCGAACGGTCCGGGTCTTCTTCGAGACGGCCGTAGCCCCACATGTTGTTCGTTCTCGCGAGCGGGCTGTCGAACATCTGTGCGGCGTGATCGAGCGCGAGTCGGGCCCCTTCGACATCGTCGAGGAGGAGGTAGGCGGACGCGGCGACCCACGGCGCTGCGTGAGCGAAGCAAGCAGGTTCCGGTGGCGCGGACTGGAGTTTGTCGTGCAGGTCGATCACGGTGGCGGCGTCGCCTCGCACGAAGGCGGTGCTCATCGCCGCCGAATAAACCTGGATTGGTATGGCTCCGCCTGGCGCTGGTGCGAGGGCGCGGGTGGCGAAGTGGGCCGCGCGGTCGAGATCCCCGGCGAACATGGGCTCGTAGACGGCTGCGGCCAGCAGGATCGGGAACGGCTCGATGTCTGCGTGTTCGAGCGTTTCGATGGCCTGTGTGGCCCAGCCGAGTGCCTCGTAGCGGAGGCGCCACCAGGCAACCAGCGGTATGCCGGCCGACACCGCGTCGAAGATCTCGGTAGAGAGCGTTTCGATCCCGTATTCGTGGGTCGCTCGGAGGTTGTCGAACTCCAGATCCAGCCATCGCAACCCGGCTCCGTCGACGTCTTCGTGCAAGTCGTCGATGAACTCGCGGGATCGTGCTACGTAGTAGCTGACGACCGTGTCTCGGATCGTGGTCGCCTCCGGGGACTCGTTGAGGCGTTCCTCGGCGAACTGTCGGATCGTCTCCAGCATCCGGTAGCGGGTCACGCCGCTGATCGTCTCGGCGACCAGCAGCGACTTCGCCACGAGCCCGTCCACCAGGTCGATGACGTCGGCGGGATCGAGCGGATCAGCGGCACAGACCGCCTCGACCGAGCGCAACGTGACGCCGCCCGCGAACACACCGAGACGAGTGAACAACGTGCGCTCCTCGTCGGAGAGCAGGTCGTAGGACCACCGGACGGTCTGCAACAGGGTCTGATGCCGCTCCACGACTCGTCGCCGACCGGTCGCGAGCAGGCGGAAGCGGTCATCGAGCCGGGAGCGGATCTCGCCCGGTGTCAGCGACCTGGTTCGCGTTGCGGCCAACTCGATCGCGAGTGGGATCCCGTCGAGACGGCGGCAGATCTCCACCACGTCTGCACCGGTCTCGGCGTCGACCACGAAATCGGGTCGAACCTGGCGAGCTCGCTCAAGGAACAGTTGAACCCCCGGTTGATCGAGGTCGGCGCACGGCAACGACGCGACGCTCATCTGATGCTCGCCGGGAAGGCCGAGCCCCTCCCGGCTGGTCACGAGCACATCAACACCATCGCTTCGCTCGAGGATGAGTTCGACGAATTCGGCCGCCGGATCCAGCAGATGCTCACAGTTGTCGAGAATCAACAACAACCGCTTGCGCTCCAACAAACGGACCAGACTCTCCTGCGCCGACATCCCCGCGCTCAACACGTGGCGAAATGCCCCCGCCACCGACGCCAGGAGAGTGTCGCGATCACCGACCGCCGCGAGCTCGACGAACCAGACCCCGTCCGGATAGCGATCACGAACCTCGCCACCCACCACCTGAGCCAGCGACGTCTTACCCACCCCGCCCACACCCACCAAACTCACCAGCCGCACCCGTTCGAGCTGGACCACCACCCCGGCGACCGTCAGCTCGCGACCCAACAGACGCGGGAGGTCGGCCACCAGATTTCCGGCCAGAGCCGCCGTGGCCCGCAACGGCGGAAACGACCCTGCACCGACCTGCCACAACCTCGTCAGCCTGTTCAACCCCTTCAACTGATGCGACCCCAAATCGGTCAACGACACACCGTCCACCAGCGACGCCGTCGCTGCCGACGCCACGATCTGACCACCGTGACCGGCATCGGCCACCCGGGCAGCCTCATTCACGACCGTGCCGTGATAATCCCCACCACTCGGAGTCAACTCCCCGGTGTGCAGCCCCATCCGAACAGGAAGCTCCAACTGCGACTGCGCAACAACCGCCGCCGCCACCGCATCACCGGCCGCCTCGAACGCCGCACAAATCCCGTCACCAGTGTGCTTGAACACCGAACCACGATGCGCCTCGACAACCTCGTACAACAATCGATCGTGGCGGGCCAGCGCAGCCTCCATCCCCGACCGATCCTCCAACCACCGCCGAGTCGAGTCCTCGATGTCGGTGATCAACAACGTCACCGTCCCACTCGGCAGCCCCACAACGACACCATAGGCCCACCACACCCACGGTCCGGACCCAGGCATCCGCGCCATGACACCGTCCCCGATCGGCACCTATGGGACGCGTGTTCTGGCGCGGTCGTCGCGAAGACGACGGAGCGCCGATCGGCGGTTCGGGCGCGTCCTCAGGTCAACCAGTTTCGGCGAGTTGGTCCCGGTCGGGTGTGCGCGGAGTGAGGAGCCCGGCGACGAGGAACCCGATTGCGCCGAACATGGCGAGGGTTCCGATGATCGTGAGCACGGTCGACGTGGTGGTCCACGAGTCGCCGATCGTCGCGAGGTAGACGACGTAGGACGTGACGAAGACCCCGGCGAGGATGGCGCCGATCCTCAGTCGACGGTGTCGGAGCCTGGAGTCCGGGACCCGGAGAGCGCGGGCGAGAGTGCTGCGCTGGGTGACGGCGAGCGCGACGGCGCCGACGAAGAGAACTATGCCGATCACGCCGGGGTAGAGGTCGGTCATCAGGCTGGCGAGCCCGGCGGTGGCGAGGACGCCGATGGTGATGTTGAGGGCGGTGGCGCTGTGCTGTTCGGTCATGATTCGCTCCAGGTGGTAGCGGGGGATGGTGATGGCGAGATCGAGGGTGGTGCGGGTCCATGCCGCTCGTGCGCCGCGGTCGGCGGCCAGGTCAGCGAAGTGCTGCACGAGGTCGTCTCCGTACTCGCGGCGGAAGGCGCGCGGGTACAGGCGGACCAGGGACGGGTAGAGCCGCTGTCGATCCTCCACCTCAGGCCAACCCTGGCCGAAGGTTCGTCCGTGCGATCCTCACCAACCCGGAAAGGCGGTCCGCCTCGGCGGCACAAACACGCTCGCCGAGGCGTGTGAGGCGGTAGTACCGGCGACGTTGGTCGTCGTCGGCTGCCGGACGACGGGCGAGCTCTTCGGTCAGGCGCTGATCGACGAGCCGCTTCAACGTGCCATACAGCGTGGCCGGCCCCATGCGCACCACCCCGCCCGACGACGTCTCGACGGCCTGCATGATGGCGTAGCCGTGTCGTTCACCATCGGTGAGGGCGACTAGCACATGGAACTGTGCTTGTGGCAACGGGAGGAAGGAGGTCGGGTCGGGCTCGGTCACAACCTAACTGTATCACTTGTCGATAGAATGTCAAGCGATAGAGAGCCGTAGTCGGTAACCATGTTGCGTCCGGACCTCCCAACGCGCCGCCGGACGATGTCCAGCCTCGATGGCGACTGCGCCGCTCATGGCATTCCCCGAACCGACCGCTGGAGGCGTCAGCCGGAGCGCCCGTCACCTATCGCCGGTTCGCGGGCACCCCACAACAGGGCAAACGTTCCTTGACACGGCACTAGTTCCGCCGGCCGTGTCGTGTCGGGGTCAGTGGCGAGGGTCGCGGCCGTTCCATGCGACGAGGCGGTCGATGGCGGGGGCGACGTCGGGGATCGGGACGGCCTCGGCGAACGGGACGGCGACCTCGTCGAGGCCCATGGCGATCGAGATCTCTTCGAAGAGGGCTCGCCGGTTCTCGGCGGGGAGGATCTGGCGTGCGTCGAGCGCCGCGGCGACGACG
>DATKXG010000175.1:0-5059 GCA_035529175.1 Ilumatobacteraceae bacterium | reverse complement strand
ACGTGTGCCGAGCGTGGTGTGGCGGTGCAGACCATCAAGTCGATCGCACGCGGTCGCTGGAGCGACAACGACCGACCGCACTTCTCCTGGTACGAGCCGCTCACGGATCCCGAGCCGATCGGGCGGGCGGTCCGCTACGTGCTGGCCGATCCCCAGCTGTTCCTCAATACCACCAGCGACGCCCGTCTGCTGCCCATGGTGGTCGAAGCGGCGAGCGGCGACCTGACCGCGCCGGCCGACGACGAGTTGCGAGCCGACGTCGTCGAGCAGGAGATCACCCCGCTGTTCGACGGCGCCGAACTCGAACGGATCTGAGTGACCTGATCACGGCTCCTTCGTTGCCGCTGCGATCCGAGCGATGGCGAGGATCGATCGGTCGATGTCAGCCTCGGTCGTCTGCCAGTTGGAGACGGACAGTCGCATGTAGCGGTGACCGCGCCACGTGGTGCCGCCCATCCAGCAGGTCCCGTCGCGTTGCGCTTCGGCGACGACCCGATCGGTGACCGCGTCGTCGTCGCCGAAGCGGACGAGGACCTGGTTCAACACCACCTCGTTGGCGACCTCGACCCCGTCGAGCCCTGCGAGGCCGGAAGCGAAACGACGCGCCAGGTGACAGCAACGCTCGACCAGGTCGGCCACGCCGTCGCGTCCCAGTTCTCGAAGGGCGGCGTACGCCGCGAACCCTCGCGCGCGGCGGGATGACTCGGGCACGAAGTCGCCGGGTGAGCGAAGGTCGGAGGGCTGTCCGAGGTACGCAGCCGTGTACGCCATCGACGCGGCGTGCGCGTCGGGGTCCGCACAGAACACGAAGCCGGAGTCGTACGGCACGTTGAGCCACTTGTGGCCGTCCGTGCTCCAGGAGTCCGCCAGCTCGATGCCATCGACCAGGGATGCTGTCCGGGGGTTGGTCGCCGCCCAGAGACCGAAGGCGCCGTCGACGTGGACCCAGGCTCCGAAGCGATGGGACACCTCGATCGCGGCGCGGAGCGGATCGAACGCGCCCGTGTTCACGTTGCCGGCTTGGAGACAGACGATGATCGGGCCGTCGCGACCGTTCGAGAGCACCCGTTCGAGGTCGCCGACCTCGATCGCGCCGTTCGCGTCGGCGGCCACGGATTCGATCGCGCCGTCGCCGACGCCGAGCATCCGCAGCCCGCGGTCGACGGTCGCGTGACGTTCAGCGCCGGCTACGACCCGGATCGGCGGTGCGCCGAACAGTCCGTCGCGTTCGACGTTCCAACCGACGTTCGCCAGCACTCGATGACGCGCCGCGGCGAGACCGACGTTGTTTCCCCCCTGGCCGCCGGTGACGAGACCGAATGATGCCGAGGCAGGGATGTGGAGGAGGTCCTTGAGCCAACCACCCACGACGTCTTCGACGAGCGCCGCGATGGGAGACGAGAGTGCGTTGTAGGCGGGTTGGTCCCATGCGGTCGTCAACACGTCGGCCGCTGATGCCGAATCCAACGCGCCACCGACCACGAAGCCGAAGTAGCGAGGACCGGCGGTCGCCGTGGCCGCCGGTGACACCACGCCGGCGAGTTGGCGAACGGCATCGAGCGCGGTCACGCCCGCTCGTTCCAGCGTTCCGAGCGCCGCGCGTGCCGCCTCGATGTCGATCGGTGGTTGGACGGGTCGATCGGTCAGGCCGGCCCGGAACCTCGCGGCCTCCTCGCCCGCCCAGCCCAGCACGTCGTCGTGATCGTTCATGTGCTGCATCCTGCCCGATCTCCGACCGAACTCCTGGGATGTCGGCTCACCGAGACGGACGCCGAAGATCTCGCCCTTCTCGTGCTCGCGTCCATGGAGGGGCGCTCCTGCTCGCACGCACCTCGCGCAGCCCCGAAGCCCTCCGCACGGTGGGTCGGCAGCTCGGTGAGTTGCTCCGCCAGCGCCTGAACTGATCTCGACCATCGACCGCAGCGCCCGGCGCTCGCTGGCCCGAGCCAGAACCCGAGCCGGTGGCACAGTCCGGGAATGGCGGGGTTGAATCGTCTCGGGTCAGATGGTGTCCGACACCCGCTGGCGGTTGGCGGCGATGCGGACCGGGCCGCGGCGTTCGGTGACGTCGGCGTACTCGGCGACGATCGCCTTGATGTCGGCGCCCTCCATCTCGTCGGTCGCGCACAGTCCGTCGGCGATGCGCAGCAGGGCCTCGCGGTACTTCGACGTCATGAACGCCGCCCGCTCGGCGCCCTCGGTCATCAGCGCTTCGGCAGCGTCTCTGCTGGCCTCGTCGGAGATCACCTTGGACACGAGGTTCCCGGCTCCGGGGATGGCAGCGGCATCGAGGCTCAGGAGCCCGGGACCGTTGCCGAGCTGACCGACGAGCTGCGAAGCGATGGTCGTCGCGACCGCCAGGTCCGACGAGATCCCGCTCGACGCCTCGCCGTACTCCTGGAGCTCCGCGGCGCGGCCTGCCAGCGCAACGCAGATCAGATCGCGTGCGTCGGTCGGGGTCTTCAGGAACCGCTCCTCCACGTCGCCGTGGGCGACGAGACCGAGCGCGGCCGAGCGGCGAAGGATCGATGCCATCTTGACGTCGCGACGGGTGAGGATCGCGGTCAGCGCGTGGCCGGCCTCGTGGATCGCGATTCGCCGGCGTTCGTCGGGGTGGTAGCCCATCTCGTGGGCGACCCCGACCTCGGTGACGAGCTGGGCCTGCAGGACGTCGGTGATGTTCATCGACGTCCGCCCGTAGCGCAGCGCGATGATCAGCGCTTCGTCGAGGAGCTTCTCGATCTTCACCGGTGTGTACCCGGCCGACAGGTCGGCGATCAGGTTCGCGGTGACCCCTTCTTCGTGGTTCTTCTTCGCGAGGTAGTACTGGGCGATCTCGAAGCGGTCGGCCCGCGGCGGAAGGTTGAATCCGATCACGCGGTCGAAGCGGCCCGGACGCAGCAGTGCCGGGTCGAGGTCGGCCGCACGGTTCGTCGAGGCAACGATCAGGATGTTCGCTTCGGTACGCGTGGGGCGCGGGCGGCGCCGGTCGGCGGGGAGGAACCCGTTGAACCAGTCGATGAGGCTGGCCTTGAACTTCTGCCGACCGGTCGGCAGGTCGAAGCTCTGCATCTGGACGAGCAGTTCGTTGACGACGCCGACGATGCCTTCGCGCATCGAGCCGGAGTTCATGCCGGAACGGGCGCCGCCGATGGCGTCGAACTCCTCGATGTAGCCGATCGCCCCGCCCTCGTCTCGAGCGGCCTTGCGCAGTGCCTTGAAGAACGACCGGATCTTCTTGTTCGTCTGGCCGTAGTACATCGACTGGAACTCGCTCGCCGACACGAACAGGAACGGCACGCCGGCCTCGGCGGCCATCGCCTTCGCGAGGTAGGTCTTGCCGGTTCCCGGAGGGCCCTCGAACAGGACGCCGCGGCGGGCGTTTCCGCCCATCTCGCGCTCGAAGGTCTCGGACGCGAGGAACAGGTTCATCGAGTCGATCGCCTCACGCTTGGTCTGGTCGGCGCCGACTACGTCGTCGAGGCGGATGTTGGAGTCCGACGCCCGCAGCAGTGTGTGCGGCGACCGGCCGGCGGTGAGGAACGGGATGAAGATGACCGTGCCGAGGATCAGGATCAGCCCGACGGCGATGATGATCTCGGGGTTGCCCATCATCCAGCCCGGAATGCCGAACCGGATCGGGTTGTCGTTGACGACACGCCACAGGAGGAAGGCGAAGACGAACCCGAGGATCACGAGCCATTTCTTGAGTCGCTTCTGTCGCGTGCGTTCCCGATTGGCGTTGGCATCGATGTCGTTGCCGCTCAGCATCTCGCCGGTGCTCAGTCGTGCCATCTCCATGAGGATTCCCCTTCGGTTGGGTGTGCCGGAGCGTTACAACGCGGGTCTGACCCGTGTTGTAACGACTGGTCACCGAACGTAGCTCGGCAGCACCGTGCGTGGTCAAGGTCTGGCGGTCAAGTGTTGGTCAAGACTGCGTCAGGGCGTCGACCTACAGTGTCGGGCATGCTCGCCGCCTACCGGGAGACCGGATACAACGTCATGCTCTTCCTGCACATCCTCACGGCACTGGTCGCGTTCGCTCCGGCGTTCGTACACCCGTTGCTTGCGAGCCAGACCAAGGCGCTCGACGCGTCGAACCGTGGCTCGGTGCTCGGCATGCTCGCCGGCAACGGTCGTCGCATCTATGCACCGGCGCTGATCCTCACCGGACTGTTCGGATTCGCAATGCAGGGCATGTCCGACGGTGTCATCGAATTCAGCCAGACCTGGTTCTGGCTGGCGATCGTGGTCTGGCTCGCCATGAACGGCGTGCTGCACGCTGTACTCCTCCCGGCCGAGCGCGCGGTGGCCGGCGGCGACGAGACCGCCGCCAAGCGCGTCGACGCCGGAGGGATGATCCTCACCGCGATGCTGCTGGTCATGCTCTACCTGATGGTCTTCCAGCCGGGGTTCTGAACCAATCCCGACCGGCCGGTCCGCGAGAGGGGCCGACCGGTACCATGGCGCCCGTGGCAGCACCAGATGGTCAGGGGTCGGGGTTCGGGGCGAATTCCTGGCTCGTCGAGGAGATGTACGAGCAGTTCGTGGCCGACCCGGCCTCGGTGAGCGAGTCGTGGCGCGAGTTCTTCGCCGACTACCACTCCCAGGCGCCCAGCGTCGCCGCCGCCGCAGCAACCTCGCCGGCCGTGCAGGCCGTGGTCGAAGCGCACCGCCCGCCGATCGAGGACTCGCCGCCGAGCGGCAACGGTGCGGTGTCGGCTCCAGCCGCTGCTCCCGCTCCGGCTCCGGCAGCCGCGGCTGCGCCCGCTGCTGTCGCTGAGGTCGAGGAACCCGGCACGCCGATCCGCGGCGCCGGCGCGGCGATCGCCCGCAACATGGAGGCCAGCCTCGCGGTCCCCACGGCGACCAGCTTCCGCAACGTGCCCGCCAAGCTGCTCGAGGTCAACCGCAAGGTGATCAACGGCTTCCGGGCGCGTACCGGGCAGACGAAGATCAGCTTCACCCACCTGATCGGATGGGCGATCGTGCGGGCGATCGCCGATGCGGTGCCGGCGATGAAGAACACCTACGTGCTGGGCGACGACGGCAAGCCGCG